>JBEKRG010000120.1:0-13840 GCA_049518955.1 Occallatibacter sp. | reverse complement strand
CACGTGCGGCTTCGAACGATCAAACTTTTCCTTCGCCATAAAAATCCCAAATCCCTTTCATCGCTTGTACTGCTCGTTGCTTCTCAGGGCGCCGGCGGTCCGGCTCCAGCCCCAAAACCTTACTTGCCTTGCGCCCTGCCGATAATTTCGTCGGCAATCATGCGCGGCGCCTCTTCGTAGCGCGCAAACTGCATTGAATACGACGCCCGGCCCTGCGTGGACGAGCGAATTTCGTTCACGTAGCCGAACATTTCCTTCAACGGAACCATCGCCCGGATCACCTGCGAACCGGCAGCGTGCTCCATGCCCTCGATCCGCCCGCGACGCGAGTTGATGTCGCCGATAATCACGCCCATGAACTCCTCGGGCACTGTTACTTCCACCGCCATCACCGGCTCCAGCAGCACCGGCGATGCATGCCTGGCCGCTTCTTTGAACGCAATCGAGCCGGCAAACTTGAAGGCCATCTCGTTCGAATCCACTTCGTGATAGCTGCCGTCGTAAAGTGTCACCTTCACGTCAACGATGGGGTAGCCGGCCAGAATGCCCAGCTCGAGCGCGCCCCGCACGCCCTGATCGATGGGCTTGATGTACTCTTTGGGCACCGAGCCGCCCTTGACGTCATTGATAAACTCGTAGCCCTTGCCGGGCTCGTTCGGCTCCACGCGCAGCTTGCAATGGCCGTAGTTGCCCGAGCCGCCGGTCTGGCGGATGTATTTGCCTTCAGCCTCGGCCTTTTTGCGGATGGTCTCGCGGAAAGCAACCTTGGGCTCGCCGACATTGGCTTCCACCTTGTATTCGCGCTTCATGCGGTCCACAAGAATCTCGAGATGCAGCTCGCCCATGCCGCTGATGATCGTTTGGCCCGAGTCTTCGTCGGTCCGCACCTTGAAGGTCGGATCTTCGTCCGCCAGCCGCGACAGCGCCATCGCCATCTTTTCCTGATCGGCCTTGGTCTTGGGTTCAATTGCTACCGAAATTACCGTGTCGGGAAACGTGATCGCGCCGAGTGCAATCGGATGATGCGGATCGCAAAGCGTGTCGCCGGTCTTCAAATCCTTGACGCCCAGGCAGGCGCAGATGTCGCCGGCCAGAATCTCGGTCACATCCTCGCGCTTGATAGCGTGCATCTTCACCAGGCGGCCGATGCGGTCGGTCTTGCCGGTGCGCGGGTTCAGCACCGTATCGCCGGTCTTGAGCGAGCCGGAATAGACGCGCACGAAGAAGAGCTTCCCATACTGATCGTTGATGACTTTGAAGGCCAGCGCAGAAAGCGGCTCGTTGTCGTCCGGCTTGCGCTTTTCAATTTTGGAGTGATCGTCGGGATTGATGCCCTCAACCGGAGGCTTGTCGAGCGGGCTGGGCAGGTAATCGACGACCGCGTCAAGCAGCGTCTGAATGCCCTTGTTTTTGAAGGCGCTTCCGCAAATCACCGGGAAGACCTTCAGGTCGATGGTGGCCTGTCGGATACCGGCCTTCAGCTCATCCACCGTTGGCGTTTCGCCTTCCAGAAACTTTTCCAGCAGCACATCGTCGGTTTCGGCGATGACTTCAATCAACTGCAACCGGAACGCCTCGGCCTTCTTCTGCAGATCGGCGGGAATCGGCTCGATCGAAAACTCGGCGCCCAGGGTCTCGTCGTGCCAGAGAATGGCCTTCATCTCAATCAGATCGACAACGCCCTTGAAGTTCGCCTCGGCGCCAACGGGAATCTGCAGAGCCACGGGCCGCGCGCCCAGCCGCTTGCGGATGGTCTCGAGCACATGCTCGAAGTCCGCGCCGTTCTTGTCCATCTTGTTGACGAAGCAAATCCGGGGAACCTTGTACTTGTCGCCCTGCCGCCAGACAGTCTCAGTCTGAGGCTGCACACCGCTGACGGAATCAAACAGCGCCACCGCGCCGTCGAGCACGCGCAGGCTGCGCTCCACTTCGGCGGTAAAGTCCACGTGGCCGGGGGTATCAATAATGTTGATGCGGACGTCGTTCCATATGCAGGTTGTCGCCGCCGAGGTAATCGTGATGCCGCGCTCCTGCTCCTGCTCCATGTAATCCATGGTCGCCGTGCCTTCATGCACCTCTCCCAGCCGGTGCGTGATGCCGGTATAAAACAGGATGCGTTCTGTCGCTGTCGTCTTTCCGGCGTCGATATGCGCCATGATCCCGATGTTCCGGCAGCGATTTAGAGGTACGGTGCGAGCCACGATTGCCATTCCTTGCGAGAAGTCTTTCCCGCGGTTAATGAGTCCTTAAGTCCCTAGTCCCTGCGTCCCTGTTTCTCTACCACCGATAGTGCGCAAAGGCCTTGTTGGCCTCGGCCATGCGGTGCACGTCTTCCTTCTTTTTCATGGCCGCGCCGCGTCCGTTGGCCGCATCCAGCAGTTCGTTGCTCAGTTTGTCGGTCATGCCCTTCTCGCCTCGGCTGCGCCCGTAGGTGATCAGCCAGCGGATGGCCAGCGAAGTTCTGCGGTCCGCATTCACTTCGATCGGCACCTGATAGTTGGCGCCGCCCACGCGCCGCGTCTTCACTTCAAGCAGCGGCTTGCAGTTCTCCACCGCCTTCTTGAAGAGCTTCAGCGCGTCGTCTCCGCCGCCCTTCTCCTCCAGGTTCTTCATCGCCTGGTAAAAGATGCCTTGAGCGGTCGATTTCTTGCCGCCCCACATCATGGAGTTCACAAACTTGGTCACCAGAGTCGATCCGTACACCGGATCCGGCGCCACTTCCCGCTTCGCAATGTGCCCTTTTCTCGGCATAAATCCTCAAAATCCTCGCGCGTTCGCGTCTATTGCCACTTCCCAAGCCTCGCCCCTCGTCCAACACACGAGAGCGCGGAGCGCCTTACTTCGTCGCGCCGCCCTTGGCGCGCTTTGCGCCGTACTTCGACCGGCTCTGCGAGCGGGCCGTTACGCCCACTGAATCCAGCGTTCCCCGCACCACGTGATAACGCACGCCCGGCAAATCCTTCACGCGGCCCCCGCGAATGAGCACAATCGAGTGCTCCTGCAGGTTGTGGCCGATGCCGGGAATGTAGGTGGTCACTTCAATCCCGTTGGTCAGCCGCACACGGGCCACTTTGCGCAGCGCCGAGTTCGGCTTCTTGGGCGTTTGCGTATACACACGCGTGCACACGCCGCGCCGCTGCGGCGATGCCTGCAGTGCAGGCGACGCCGTCTTGTAACGGGGGGCCGTACGCCCCTTGCGAACAAGTTGATTAAAAGTTGGCAAACCGCAGCTCCTTACTTCAAAAAACCTTTAATGCACGCTCCACAGCCGCACACGCCCTTCAGGCCCTTCTGGGTTTGATTGGCATTTCGGCAGCCAAACACACAGAGAAGCCCCAGGTAGCTGCTTCGCGTCTGTCTTCGTTCCACTCTCAGACGAGAACCGCGACGGTGACCGGTCGTCCCTATAAAACGGGAGCCAATTCCGTTTCGTCGATTCCGGCCCGCATAGCCCCTCCAAGGTGGGGAACGCGCGGGCCGCCGATGCAATTACTGCCGCGAATGTTTCCTGCCCTCCGCAAGAAGAGAGCCACTCCGGAAACTTGTCTGGCCGGCCGATTTCACCTGGCCCTGGAAATCTCTCCGTCTGTTCCAACCTGCTCGGAGAATTTCCTGACCCCGCCCTTCTTCGTGTCTCGTTCACACACACTTCAGGCGGTGTTCTTGCGAACCTTTCAAAGATACCAAGAAAAACCTGTGGAGTCAACGCTTGAGCGCGGGCTATAAGGGACTCGAGGAGACGGGTTGCTGGAGCGCCACCGGCCCCGATCCGGCTGTTTCCTTCACAATCTGCCCGTCCCGCATATATAAGATTCGCCCCGCGATAGCCGCCGCCTCAGGATTGTGGGTAATCATCAGCGTCGTTTGCCCCAGTTCCCGGTTCGACCGAAGCAGCATCTGCAATACCGCGTCCGAATTCTTCGTATCCAGGTTCCCTGTCGGCTCGTCCGCCAGCACGATTGCCGGCCTTGTAATAAGCGCTCTGGCGATCGCCACTCGCTGCTGTTCTCCCCCGCTCAACTCAGCCGGCCGGTGGTCGAGCCTTCCCTTGATCGCCAGCATCTCGCTCAAATGATCCAGATACTTTCGGTCCATCGGTTCCTTGCGCCCACTCACCGAATAAGCAATCTCGATATTCCCCATCGCCGAAAGCGTCGGCAGCAGGTTGAACTTCTGGAAAACAAAGCCGATACGGTGCTTGCGCAGCCGGGTGCGCTCGGCATCGCTGAGCGAGGCAAAATCGATGCCGTCAATCACCACACGCCCTTCGGTGGCCCGCGTCAACCCACCTAACAAATAGAAAAGAGTGGACTTACCAGACCCCGACGGCCCAACAATCGCCACAAACTCGCCTGGCTCAATGGCCAGCGAAACTCCGCGCACCGCCGCCACCTGGATGCGGCCTGCTGCATAAACTTTGGTCAGATTTTCCGCGAGAATGATGTGTTTCGAGGTCTCGGAGGTCACGACTGCCATTGTAAATGGGATATACGACGCGCTCTGAAACGCCATTGCATACACTTCCCGGTCGAGAACCAAAACCGCGTGTCTACCCCGCTCAGGCTCGAAGCTGGAGGCTGGGAACTGGAAGCTAGAATCTGGAAGCTACAATGGTTCTGCATCGATTTCCGACACAGGATTCCCCGCGCATGACCTCCGATCTCAAGACTTCCCTCGTCTCATCGCTCGAATCGGCCGCCTCCAAGGCCGGCATGGTACTCATCTCCGTCAAGCAGGGCGCCGATTTTAGCGGCCATCCCACCGCCGTCTTCGAGCTTGGTCTGCCCGGCGCCGAGTCCGTTGGCCGGTCGCTCCAGCTCCAGTTGAGCGACGCCTTCGACTTCGATAAGCCGAACTTGCTGCCCGAAATGACCGCGCACCTGGCCGGCGAGGCGAAGCGGCTGCGCAATCCGCATCCCGACTGCTATGTCACCCTCGGCGGCCTGCCCCTCTCTTTCAGGGATTTCCGCTGGCCGTTTCACACTTCGACCTCAGGCGCCGACACGCACCTTGTCCACGGCGAAATTCACGTGGCCGACGGTGGAGTGCACAATCTCCACGCCAAAATCTCCGCGGCCGTCACCCTCACATTTGCTGAAATCGTTCCCGAAATGGAGCAGCCCTACGCGGAAACCTTCGTCTACAACGCCATCCGCAAAACAGTCGACATGGGCCAGCTCGAGTTCGTGAAATCCGGCAACCGCCAGCCCGTCCCTGTCACCACGCGCTACTACAGCCGCTGGCAAAAGAAGTTCATCTTTACTGAGACTGACGATAATGAGCGGCTCCGCTATCTGCTCAGCAAGGTTTACTGGCTTTCGGGGGTGCTAGGCGAGGGCAAGCCGGTTTGGATCGCCGATCCGCGCGACGCGCAGTACCTGAACACCACCGAGGCCGATCTGCTGCGCATGGCCGGCGACGAGGCCGGCGAAGGACTGATGGTGCTCTCAGGCGAATTCGCCGCCGCCACTCCCGCGCTCATGGAGCGCGCCGCCGATTATCAGGAAGCACTCGAAGCTGCGCTCGACTTCTCTAAGCCGAAATTCAACGAGAGCATGCGCTCCGGCCACGCGAATATGTAGCGGTTAAGCTCGGATCAGCCATCCACGCCCTTGATCAGGACAATCTTGCCCGTTGCGGAACCTGAAATCAGCAACTCAATTGCTTTTCTCGCTTCGAGCAGCGGGAAGGTGTACTTGATCACCGGGTCGATCTTCTTGTTCCTGAGCAATTCAAAGATCTTCGGCATGTCTTCACGAAAAGGCCTGGGATCCTTCCGGTAAAGCGCAGATATGCCGTAGAAATCACCGCGGCGGCCGCGGAGGCGCGCACCGACAAAGAGATTCGCGAACATGGAGATCTTCGCGAATACTCCGGGAGCGCCCATGAAACCAAAGCCGACAACCATCCCTCGCCGGCGCAGAGAACGGATGCAGGCGCCGATATTCGCTCCTCCTACCGCATCGAAGACAAAGTCAACTCCGCCGGGTTCAGCACGCCTTGCAAGTGTGTCCAGACGGCCTTCCCTGTAATCAATTGGAATGGCCCCAAGCGAGCGCACGAGTTCATGCTTGCTAGCCGATGCCGCACCATATGCCTTTAAACCCGCAAGCCTGAGCAGTTGCAGAGCGGCGATGCCCACCCCGCCGCTCGCTCCAGTGACCAGCGCGGTCTGGCCCCCTCGCACTTTCGCCACTCGATGAATCATTTGCCAGGCCGTCGCAAAGTTCAGGATCACCGCCGCCGCGTCGCGGTCCTCGACGCCCTCGGGCACGGGTAGAAAATGCTCTGCACCGCGCGTCAGGAACTCCGCAAACCCACCGTAGACCGTGAGCGCGGCCACTCGCTGTCCCAGCGCAAAGCCGCTCACGCCTGCGCCGATTGCATCCACTACCCCTGCTGCCTCGTATCCGGGCACGAAGGGAATCTTCGGCGCAAACGGGTAGTTCCCATTGAGCATTGTCACGTCGGTTGCGCCTACTCCCGCCGCCGAAACGCGAACTCGAAGTTCGCCCGGACCGGGAGCCTCCAAAGGCAGATCGACCACCTGTAGAACTTCCGGGCCACCCTTCCGGGTCAGCATGACGGCGCGGTAAGTTGTCATGGGTGCCTCAACTTCAGATTGTAAGCATTGTGCGCACGAAGGCGGATCGAGAGCCGAACACGCCGCGATCCCTGAGCGCTGACCCCTGGAACCCGACCCCTGCTTTTACAGCGCCTGTCCGCACCCGGAGCAGAACCGCGCGCCCGCCACATTCGTGCGCTGGCAGTTCCCGCACGTCGTCACTGGAGCAACAGTCGGTGGGTACGCTGCGACCGCAGTCTGAATCGGAGGCGGCGCCGTCGGCGCGTTAACCATCGGCCCGGGAACAGCGCCCGCAGGCGGCATAGCGCCCGGGGCCGGCATAGCACCTGCGGCTTGCATATTGACCGTCACGTTCACCGGCGCCTGTCCCCATCCCGGCACCGGAATCCCCAGGGACGCTGCAATCGCAGCTGCCTGAATCGAGTTGAACTCGCGCACGCGACCTGGCATGAAGAAGCACTCAATCAACCCAAGAAGCGAGGGAATCCCGGTCCAGCAGAAGCAGATATACAGAATCCCCAGTCCCGTCCGACGCAGATAAAAGTGATGCACGCCAAATCCGCCCAGGAACAGCGCAAGCAAAATGCCTACGACCTCATCGCGGCGCGCCGCGTTGTATTGCTGGTAGAAGATGGCCTGCGCGTTGGGGTACGTGTACGTGCTCATGTCGTTGCGCTCCTTACCTGCCGTGAATTAGCTCTTGCCTCGATGTTAGGTACGCAGACCCCGCCCGGCCGGTTCCGGACCGACGAACCCTTCGCGCAGACGCTGGCACTCAAACCCTCACATTGTCCCACGCCGCCACTCGCCGTTAGCATCAAAATTGTCATGAGTTCGCCAACCATTTCGGCCGCTTTGAGCGGAACATTCCTTATCGGCGGCGACTTGCCCGTCCATCGTCTGGGCTATGGAACCATGCGCCTGGTCGGCGAAGGCGCGTGGGGCGGGCCGTCCGACGAAGCCGAATGCCGCCGAGTGCTGCGCCGCGCTGTGGATCTCGGCGTCACCCTCATTGACACGGCTGACGCCTACGGCCCCGAAATCGCTGAGCGCCTCATCGGCGAATCGCTCGCCCCTTACCGTCCGGGCGTGGTCATCGCCACCAAGGGCGGCATCACCCGCCAAGGCCCCGCCAAAACCGAATATGTAGGCCGTGCCGGCTATTTGATTCAGTGTGTCGAAATGAGCCTCCGCCGCCTCAAGCTCGAACGCGTCGAACTTTACCAACTCCATCGCATCGACCCGCGTACGCCGCTCGAAGAATCCTTCGGTGCGCTCCGTCGCATGCAGGAACAGGGAAAGATCCGGCACATCGGCCTCAGCGAAGTCAGCCCAGCCGAAATCGAAGCCGCCGAAAAAATCGTCCCCATCGTCTCCGTCCAAAACCGCTACTCGCTCGCCGACCGCCGCCACGAGGAAACGCTCAACTACTGCGAGCGCCGTGGCATCGCCTTTCTGCCCTGGTATCCCAACGCCGGCGGCAAGCTCCTCAAACCCGAGCACCCTGCCGCACAGGAACTCATCCGCATCGCCGGCTTCCATCTGGTTTCCGTCTCGCAGCTCTCGCTGGCGTGGCTGCTACACCGCTCACCAGTCCTGCTGCCCATTCCCGGCACGTCCAAGGTCGCGCATCTTGAGGAGAACGTCGCCGCCGCCGGAATCAAGTTCCCGGACGGAGAATGGCGCGAAGTGGAAGCCGCGGCCGCCGCGACACGCACGCCCTAAAAATGATGTCGCCCGTGCGGCGTCACAAACACGAGCATGCGCACAATCAGAATCACCACAAAAATCAAAGCCGCGACAACAATGAGCCACGGTCCGCCGCGCCCTTTCGCTGCATCCGATTTGGCTTTGCGCTTCATCGCCGCCCCGCTCGGAATTGGACCTCATCCCGCGCCCAATCCCGAATCCTGAAACGCAAAAGCCCCTCGGCGTAAACCGAAGGGCCTCGCACGCCCCAGCTAAAAGCGAATAGCTAAGAGCTGACAGCTGTCTTCGTGGGCTTCGATCCCCACAGCCCGTACCAAGCAATGTAGAGGTAGCAAATCAGCGGAATCACGAACGCGTGCTGGATGCCGTACCTGTCCGCCGCCGCGCCTAGCAACGCTGGAATGATCGCTCCTCCGACGATCGCCGTCATGATCAGCCCCGACCCCTTGCTCGTCATCGGTCCCAAACCGGCGATGCCCAGTGTAAAAATGTTCGGGAACATGATGGAGTTGAAGAAGCCGCACAGCACCATCGTCCAAATGGCCACATTGCCCGAAGTCGACATCGAAATAATCAGCAGCGCGGACGCCGCGAATCCGAAGATCCCCAGCAGCTTGCCCGACTTGACCTTGGTCAGAATCCAGGAACCAAGCAAACGCCCCACCAGCGCGCCAAACCAATAGAGCGACGCCAGGTCCGATGCCGTCTTGAACGAGCTCATGCCCTGCGACTTGAAGTAATTCACCGCGATCGACGCCAGTCCGACTTCAACGCCCACGTAAAAGAAAATCCCTAGAGCCCCCAGCACCGTGTGCCGATAGCTCCAAACGCTGCGGCTCGCCTGCTTGCCCTCTGCCGCGTGCGACGATGGCGGCTGGTCAATGTGGGGCAAACGAGAAAACGCCACCGCGATCCCGAGCACGAGCAGCGCGCCGGCAATCGCGATGTAAGGCGCGCGAACCGTGTTCGCAATGGCCGCCGGTGTTGCAAATTTCGTGGGATCGGTCAGGATGAACGCGCCGGCGAAAACCGGCGCTACAGTCGTGCCAATTGAGTTGAATGCCTGTGCCAGCGTCAGCCGCACCGGAGCGCTCGCCTCCGGACCCAGAATCGCAGCATACGGGTTCACCGAAGTCTGCAGTGCGGTCACGCCCGCGCCCACCACAAAGCAGGCGGTCAGGAAGAGCGGGAAGTTCACCAGGTTAGCCGCCGGAATAAACAGCAGGCAGCCCACCACCTGAATGAAGAGCGACATCACCATCGTCTTCTTGTAGCCCATCCACTCGATCAGCTTTGAGGTCGGTGCGGAAAAGACGAAGTAAGCCAGAAAGAACGCCGACTCCGCCAACATCGCCGACTTGTAGCCTACGTTGAAGATCGACCGCAGGTGCGGCACCAGCGACATGTTCAGCGTGGTAATAAAACCGAACGTCAGGAACAGTGCCGTGACAGTGACGAACGGCATAAAGTAGCCAGGCGACGTGAGCGGCGCCGAGGTTTTTGAGTTTTCTGCCATAAGCTGTGTTTCCCGCTTTCCCGATATCGATGCTTCTCCGGTTCAAGACCGGTGCTTCTCTGGATTGAATCCTGCCATCGCCGGCACACAACCAGGCGACTTCGTGGGGCCACCGATCCGCGCTTCCAGAATCGACCTACCAGCCCACACAACACTATACGGGAGACGGCAACAGGCAGGCTGAAGGCGCCAATGCGCTCCAGGACGTTTCTACCCCTCCGGACCGCGCCATCCGTTATCCTCATTTCAAGGTGAGGTGCAACCCATGCCCATTGCCATTCTGAGCGGCGCCCGAAACAAGAAGATCCTTGCCGCCCTCGAAGGCAACTGGCAAGCCGAGATGGAGGGCTACCACACCTACAACACCCTCGCTGATCGCGACTCCGACCCCGTCCGCGCGCAAGTGCTGCGCCACCTGGCCCAGGCTGAAATCGAGCACGCCACGCTTTGGGAGGGCCGCATCAAGGAGCTCGGTGGACCGGAGCCGGTCTACTCCGGTGGCCCCGGCGGACAAGCTGACTCGCTGGCCAATCGCGCCGGCGGCATGCGCATGGCTCTGCGTCGCCTTGAAATTGAAGAGAGTCGCGACATCGCCCGCTATGGCGAGCAGTTGAAGGCCCTCGGCGACGAAGGCTCTGTCGCCATCCTCGAGCACGTCATCCAGGACGAGAAAGACCACTACCGCGAGCTCGGTTCCTTGCTGCGCGGCCACTACACCGCACCTTCCAGCACGCACAAAATTGACGCCAAGGCAGTCCTCGATGAGATGCTGGCCAAGCGCAACCAGGGCCGCAAGCAGCCGGGATCGTGGATCGGCGACGCCATCTACGGCGTCAATGACGGCCTTGGCGCCATATTCGGCATTGTCTCCGGCGTCTCCGGCGCTACCCTCGGCGACCCGGCTCAGACCAGCCACTACGTTCTTCTCGCTGGCCTCTCCGGCATGATCGCCTCCGCACTCTCCATGGGCTCCGGTGCCTACCTCGCCGCCAAAAGCGAACGCGAAATCTATCACGCTGAAATTGCACGCGAGCGTGAGGCCATCCAGATGAACGGCCCCGAGGCCCGCGAGCTGCTCTCGCTCTACTACCAGGTGAAGGGCCTTCCGGAAGAAGACGCCATTCACATGGTGAACCACATCGCCAACGACCCAGAGCAGTTGCTCCGCGCATTGTCGGCTGAGCGCCTCGGTTCCAGTGAAGAGTCTCTGGCCAATCCACTGGTCTCTGCCAGCTCTGGCGCGCTCTCCACGGCCATCGGCGCCATCATCCCCGTCATCCCTTTCTTTTTCTTGCAGGGAATTCCTGCTGTCATCGCCGCCGCCGTCGTCTCGCTCGCCGCGCACTTCGCCGTGGGCGCAGCCAAGTCCCTCATCACCGTCCGTTCCTGGTGGTCCTCCGGCCTCGAAATGACCGTCGTCGGCGCTGTCGAAGGCGCAGTCACCTACGGCATCGGTATCCTGCTTGGCAAGGGCGGGATTTAGGTCCTTCTTCCAAAGTCGGTTTCGCGTTAGAATAGGAATTGCAATGGCACTCCGCCAGCCCATCCCGGCCCTTCTCTAGCGGCTCCCGCCGCACACGCTTGTTTTGTCTTTTTTCACTCCTTCACTTCTTCACTTTTTCACTTTCCACTTGGCTCGTCCAAGACCTGGGAGCCCGGAGGGCCCATGATTGATCGCCTGGAACAAATGGAGCAGCACTACAACGACTTGCAATCGCAGTTCGCCCTGCCCGAAGTCGTCAGCGACCACGAAAAATACCAGAAGATCGCCAAAGCGGTGCGCGAAATTGAAGCTCCCGTGGAGAAGTACCGCGAGCTCAAGCAAGTCCGCCAGGGCCTCGCCGAAGCGCGGGCCATGCTGGCTGAAACCGACGCCGACCTCCGCGCCATGGCGCAGGAGGAGATTGCTGCGCTCGAGCCGCGCGAGCAGGCCCTTGAAGAAGAGCTCAAGGTGATGCTGTTGCCCAAGGATCCTAATGACGAAAAGAACATCATCCTCGAGATCCGCGCCGGCACCGGCGGCGACGAGGCCTCGCTCTTTGCCGCCGAGATCTTCCGCATGTATACGCGCTTTGCCGAGCAGAAGCGCTGGAAGGTCGAAGTGATGTCCATGTCGGAGTCCGGTATCGGCGGCTACAAGGAAGTCATCGCCATCATCGAGGGCGATCGCGTCTACTCGCAGCTCAAGTGGGAGTCGGGCGTGCACCGCGTGCAGCGCGTGCCCGAGACCGAGCAGCAGGGCCGCGTGCATACCTCCGCCATCACGGTTGCCGTACTGCCCGAAGCCGAAGAAGTCGACATCAAGATTGAAGCCAAGGACCTCCGCATCGACACTTTCTGCTCCTCCGGCCCCGGCGGCCAGTCCGTCAACACCACCTACTCCGCCGTGCGCATCACTCATCTGCCCACCAACACGGTGGTCAGTTGCCAGGACGAGAAGTCGCAGATCAAAAACCGCGAAAAAGGCCTGCGCGTGCTCCGATCACGTCTGTACGAAATGGAAATGGAAAAGCAGAACGCCGAACTCGCTCAAGCCCGCAAACAACAAGTCGGCTCAGGCGATCGTAGCGAAAAAATCCGCACCTACAACTTCCCGCAGAATCGCGTTACCGACCACCGCATCGGCCTCACGCTGCATCAACTCGACCTCGTGATGCAGGGCCGCCTGCAACCCATCGTCGACGCGCTCATCGCCCACTACCAGGCTGAACAACTCAAAGGCGAAGCCACCCAAGCCGCGTAATTCGCCATTCTCCGCACGAAAAGGGATGCCCCATCCTAAACGCGTTTGCGTTTAGGGTGGGATAGCACAAATTCGATCACCGGGCGTCTCCCTCGGTCTATCTTGATTGCATGGGTGACACGAAAATGTACATTCGAGATTTGAAGCTCCTCGCGTTCGCTGCCATGATCGTCGCCGCATCTTCTTTCTCCGCGCAACAGCCTTCCGCCCCTAAACCAGAAGACACAGAAGTATGGGCGCCGATTCCCGACGTCGTTACACCTGGCGCTACCGATGCGGCGCCGCCATCAGATGCAATCGTCCTGTTCGATGGAAAGAATCTCGACGAATGGGTCTCAACCAAAGACAAGTCGCCGGCACAATGGACCGTTGTGGACGGCGTTTTGACGGTGAACAAAGCGCACGGCGTCGGAAACATTGAAACCCGGCGGACGTTCAGAAACTACCAACTCCATCTCGAGTGGAAGGTTCCGCAGAACATAACCGGCAGCGGACAAGCTCGCGGCAACAGCGGAGTGTTTCTCGCCTCGACCGGTCCCTACGATGATGGATATGAGTTGCAGATTCTCGACTCGTACAGTAACCCGACCTACGTGAACGGCCAGGCGGCAAGCATCTACAAGCAGGCCGCTCCGCTGGTGAATGCCAATCGCAAGCCCGGGGAATGGCAGACCTACGACGTCGTATGGACCGCTCCAACATTCAACGAGGATGGCTCGTTGAAAACTCCGGCCTATGCAACCGTGTTCTTCAACGGAGTGCTCGTGCAGAATCACTTCGAGCTGCTGGGTCAAACGCTGTACATCGGAAAGCCGTTCTACAAGAAATACGACAAAGCGCCAATTAAGCTCCAGGCTCACCCGGATCCCAGCGTGCCGATCAGCTTCAGAAATATCTGGGTTCGGGAACTGAAATAGCACCACCGATCACACAAACAGAATCCGCATCGGCGCTTCCACTTCCACGCCGCTCTTCACTTCATTAGCGAGCTCGCCCGTCGCGGGGTCGCGCGCAAATACGCTGATCCCATTTGAATCCTGATTCGCCACCAGAATCCAACGCTCCGTGGGATCGAGCGTGAAGTTACGCGGCGTCTTTCCTCCGCAATTCGATCGCTTCATCGGCGTCAGTTTACCCGTCTTCACATCGGCGCGAAACGCGTACAAAAAGTCGTCGTCGCGGTTGGCGAAGTAGACGAATCGCCCGTCGCGCGTGATCACCGTGTCGCAGCCGCGTGTCGTGCCGTGATAATCCGCCGGCAGCAATTCAATTCGATCCACCAGCT
>JBEKRG010000119.1:0-13840 GCA_049518955.1 Occallatibacter sp. | reverse complement strand
AGTGGCCCCCGTGGCGCGGCTCAATGAAGTCGATACAGGGATTGGCAAGGATTTGTGCCCTGGTCTCAGGAAAGAAGCGGATGAAGGGATCGTTTTCGGCGAGAAGAACCAGCGCCGGAACGGCAACGCGGTCAATAACACGCGCGCTCGCGGAGCGATAGTAGTAGTCATCGGCATCTTGAAAGCCGCAATAAGGCGCAATAATCTTCTGGTCGAACTCGCGGATGGAGCGCACGGGGCCAACGATGCTGTTCCGATAGACGTCAGGAAACATCTCGGCTTTGCGTCGGAAGCGCTGCATCAATGCACGCAGAAAATGCCACTCGTAAACCCGGTTCCGCGGTTCGTGAAGGGCGTCCGCGCCTGCCGCCAAATCGATAGCCGGGCAAACCGTGGCCACCGCGACGAGCGGCGCGTGCTTGCCCCATTCGCCGGCGAGCTTGAGAACCAGATTTCCGCCCATCGAATAACCAACCAACGCCACGCGCTCCAGGCCGAAGCGCTCGGTAAAGTAGCGCACCACCGCGCCCACATCGGCCGATCGGCCCGAATGATAGAGCGTCGGCGTCAGCGCATCGGAGCCGCCGCAATTGCGCATGTTCATACGGACCACGTTCATGCCGGCGTTCCAGGCCAGCGCCGCGATGCCGCGAATGTAGCGAGAGTCGGAGGAACCGTTCAGCCCGTGCACCATCACAGCCGTGAGCCGGCCCGCGCGCACACGCTCAGGCTGCCAATGACAATGGCACAGCACGCGGCTGCCGTCAGCAGGATCCACTTCCACGGTTTCAGCCACAGCAGGCAGAAGAAAAGCAGGGCGCGGAAGAAAGTTGCCAACGATGGTTTGGAGATGACCGTTCAAGAGCCAGGGATGTGGCTCAAACTCCGTTAGCCAAGCTGGAGACGCCTCGTGCGTCTGAACCAGCACGTCAGACTGCGTCACAGAAGATTACCCCCTACGCGCGAAAGTGGGACCATTACCATCCTTTGGCTTTTCGGGGGGGACTTTGGGGCGGCTAGTGGGGATCGAACCCACGACATCCTGAGCCACAGTCAGGCGTTCTGCCGCTGAACTATAGCCGCCGTCTACCCTTTAGATTGTAGCATCGTAGCAGATCGTGAAAGATTGGCCGGAGAGGAGCGACGGTGCCGCAGCGAGAACCAGTTGTACCCTCTGCAACTGCGGATCAAAAGGCCAGCGCAGCCGCTCCAGACCGCTGGAATCGCGGCGCGTGGATCTTTCGCGACGAGACACTGCGCAAACTCGAAATCCTGCTCGACGAGGCCTTCCGCATACCCGGAACCCCTATTCGTTTTGGCCTGGATGCCCTCGTTGGACTGGTACCCGGTTTCGGCGATGTGCTGGCGGGCTTGTTCTCGCTTTTGATTCCGCTCGCTGCGTGGATTCGCGGCGCGCCCTACGTAACGCTGGCGCGCATGGCGGCCAATCTCGGCATTGGCGTGCTCGTGGGTTCAATCCCGATCCTGGGCGATGCCTTTGACGTCGCATGGAAGGTTAACCGCCGCAACTATCGCCTGCTTACCCGTCACCTGGGCGAACCGCGGCGGCACACCTGGCGCGACTGGGCTTTCCTTCTGGTTCTGGCCGCAGTCCTCGCCCTGGTCTTTACCATCCCAGTGGTTGTTGTGCTGTGGCTTGTCCTGTGGCTTCTGCATCGGTAGCCAACCTGATCCAGGACCAGTAAAAAACGGGTTACAATCGAAAGAGATTGTCGGGGCGTAGCGCAGTCTGGTAGCGCATCTGCTTTGGGAGCAGAGGGTCGGGGGTTCGAATCCCTCCGCCCCGACCAGTACATTCTTCTTAAAAATAGGGTTGTCCTCGACGATTCAACCACGTCTGCCCGATACCCATAAAGCACTTCCGCGCAATTCTCGTTCATACAGATCGCTGCGCCCTCATCTTCTATTGACCGATCTCGTAGCGCACCACCGCTAACGCCGTTTCATAGGAATAGCTGGCATTTGTGTTGTCGATTTCAGCCTGCGTCTGGTTGAGCTGCGCCTGGCTGATCTCAACGATGCCGCTCAAGCCGATTTTGTAGCGCGCCGTGGCCAGGTCGAGCGCGAAATTGGCCTGATCGAGCAATTGCCTGGTCACGGCGATGCGTTGATAAGCAGACTGCGCGTTCAGCACCGCAGTGCGCACGTCGCGAGCGATCGTGTCGCGCAGATTGCGCACGTTTTCCTGTGCAGCTTGAGCGCGCAGCTTCGCATCTCTGGCGTCAGCGTTGAAAAGGAAGCCGTTGAAAACCGGAATGCTCAAATTGGCTCCTGCGGCGCCATACCAGGAAGACTGAATCTGGTCGGCGCGCACCGGCGTTCCACCCACAGCAGCCATGGCGGAGAGCGTAGGCAGCCAAAGATCGCGCTGCGCCGTACTGAACTCGCGAGCCGCGGCAAAGTTGTCATTCATCGCCGCCAGGTCGGGACGCGCACTGAATGCAGCATTAACAAGCGCTTCAGAGTCGCTGGGCGCCGCCGGCGGATTGCCGTTGGTTTCGTCGACGAGACTGTACTGCTGGTCCTGCTCGGAACCAAGCACGTCGTTCAGGGCGGCCATGCTGGCCTGTGCATTGTTCTGCGCGTCGAGCAACAGCAGCTGCGACTGTGAGACCTGAACATCGGCAAAGCTGCGGTCCAGATCGGACCGGATTTTCGCTTTGGTTAAGGCGCCAACCTGATCGGCCGTCGCCTGGCGCTGGGTGAGCGTTTCCTGCGCCACTTTGAGCACAGCCTGCGCGGTGAGCGCCTGATAAAAGGCCTGATCGACGGTCAGCGTAATATCGAGCTCCGTGGCCCGCTCGCTTTCCAACTGCGCCTTCGCGCTGGATTGGGCGCTGAGCACAAGATTGTGCGTGCGGCCAAAGTCTGTGATCAATTGGCTGACGGTAAGCCCCCCGGCCGCGCGATTGTAAATGGAAGGATTGTTCAGCAACCCCGCCGTAATCCTGCTGTTATCATGCGCGTCAACGGCTGTCAGGTCGCCGGTCGCCATCGGCATTTCCACCGAACGCACTTCGCGCGTGACCTGGGCCTGAGCCAGTGCGACCAGGCGTGCCACGCTGATGTTTGGGTTGTTGCGGATTGCCATCTGTTCGGCCTGCGCAATGGTCAGCGACGGCCCCGTAGGCTGGACGGCCGAAGGTGCGCCCGTCGGCGTCTGCGGGTCCGTGGCCATGGTTGGGGCTGAAGTCTGTGCCAGGCTAGCGGCAAGTTGACCTGCCGGCGCGTCGGGGAGCGAAGGCTTTTGCGCGGGCGCTGCTGCGGGCAATGCAGCCAAAAAAGCAGCGCAGAGAACGAAAGTGAAGGCGGTTTCAGTTGGCTTACGCATGATCGATTCCCTCCGCGGCAGTTTCTTCCCCGTGCCGGCCGTGGATGAGGAGGTACACGGCTGGAACCAGAAAAACGGTGACGACGACCGAAACGGCGAGTCCGCCAATGATGGCTCGTGCCAGTGGCGCGTACTGCTCGCTACCGGCCTCGAGGCCGAGAGCCAGCGGAATCATGCCCAGGAGAGTAGCCAGCGACGTCATCAAGATGGGCCGCAGTCGGACGCGGCAAGCTGTCACCGTCGCTTGCAGGAGCGGCTCGCCCTGTCTGTGGAGAATGCCGGCGAACTCGACAATCAGGATGCTGTTCGAGACCACGATGCCGGCCATCATGATTACGCCCATGAGCGACATGATGTTGAGCGTGCTGCCGGTGAGAAGCAGAATCAAGACCACTCCGGCGAGTCCCGGCGGAATCGCCAGCAGAATGATGAATGGATCGATAAACGAAGTGAACTGCGCCATCAGAATCAGATAGACCAGCAGAACGGCAATAATCAGGCCGTAGCCGAAGTCGTGGAAGGCTTCGTTCATGCTCACGACGGCGCCGCGCATGTCGATCACAGTATTGCGGTCGTGCTTGGTATCGGCCAGTATGCGGTTGATTCTCGCTCCCACATTCTGCAGAGCCTCGGTTCTGGTGGACACAAAAATGTCGATCACGCGACGAATCTGATAATGATCGACCTCGGTGGGCGTATTGATCTCGGAAATGTCAGCCACTTCGCCAAGCGGCACGTAACCCGCAGCGTGGTCGCCGGTCAGGTCCGAAGGCGAAGCGGGATCGGCTTGTCCACTTTCCTGCATCGGAGAATAGCCTGCGGGCCGTACGCCCCGCAGTGGAATGTTCTTCATGTCTTCGAGCGACATGTTGTCGATCCACTGGTTGGCGTATTGCACGGTGACCATATAGTTGTTGCCGGTGTGCGGATCAATCCAGTAGCTCGGTGCCACCATCCCGTCGGAAGTGAGCGCCGTGATTACGTCGTCAACCACATCCCGCGCCGAGAGACCGATCAGGCTGGCGCGCTCGCGGTCGATGTTCAGCGCCAGGCCGGGGTAGTTCACGCTTTGCGGAATATAGACACCGCTCACGTTGGGGATCGATTGGATTTTCGCGGCCAACTGGCTCGCCAAATTGAAAGCGCTGTCCATGTCGTTGGACTTAATCTGCACATCAATGGGTGCCGGAAGTCCCTGATTGATGACGCCGTCGACCAGGCCGCCCGCCTGAAAATAGGTGGAGAGTTCCGGCATCTGCCGTGAAAGTGCCGACTGCACGCGGCGCATATACTCATAACTTCCAATGCTGTGGCCTTCTTTCAGGCTCGTCTGCACGAATGCCGTATCCATGGATGCGTTGGTGGTGTAAATGGCCGAAAGGTCGGGATAGACGCCGATGTTCGACACGATCATGCCCAGGTCCTTCGGCTTCACCACATCCCGAATGATGCCTTCGACTTTGGCGATGTATTCGTTGCTTACCTCAAGCCGGGTGCCGCTGGGCATGTGCACGTTGATGATGAATTGTCCAGGATCGGTGCGCGGAAAGTAGGCGCGTCCGAGAAAAGGGAAGCACACAGCGAGGATCAGCGCCAGCCCGCCGAGCATGACGGCAGTGGCAAATCCCGGCCTGCGCAGCACCTTGTAGGCAAATTTTTCATAGCTGTCGAGAAGGTGCTGAAAACGCGTGTTAAAAACGATCAGAAAGCGCTTGAAGAAATTCGGCTTGGTCCCTTCAACGGCGTCGACGTCGCCTTCGTGTTCCATGCCTAGCGGATCCTGGCGAATGAACTTCGCGCAGAACAGTGGCACCACCGTCATGGCGAAGAAATAGGACGCAAAGATCGACAACACAACTCCCAGCGCGAGCGGCGTAAAGATGTATTTGCTGACACCGCTAAACGAGGTGACAGGAAAGAAAACGATAGCAGTCGTGAAAGTGGCGGCCAGCACGGCCATCGAAACTTCGCTCCCGCCTTCCGACGCCGCAACCTGCGGCGATTTGCCCAGCTCCATGTGCCGGAAAATGTTCTCGAGTACGATGACACCGTTATCGATAAGCCGCGAGAAGACAAGCGCAAGTCCGCCGAGGATCATGGTGTTAATAGAGCCACCCATGAGGTTGACCATCAGTAAGCAGACGAGCATGGAGAGCGGAACAGAGAGCAAGACCGCAATCGTCGCACGCGGGCTGCCCAAAAACACAAGAATCATGACTCCTGTCATCACCAACCCGATAACCGCCTCGCGGGTGACGTTGGCGATGGCCAGTTTGACGAAGACCGATTGATCGAAGACCACTGCGGTCTTGAGCGTGTCCGGAATATCGACGAGTTTTTTCACCGCTGCCTTGATGCCGTCGACTATTTCAATGGTATTGCTGTCGCCGCCTTGCTTGAAAACGGGCACATACACCGAGCGCTGGCCGTCGATACGTACGATGTTGTACTGCAGAGCGCCCGAGTCGACGGCCTTGCCGATGTCACCGACCAGCACCGATGAGTTGCCAGTCGACTTCAGTGGCATGTCGTTCATCGCGTTGGCATCAGGAAACTGGCTGTTGGCATAAATGTTGAAGTCCTTTGAGCCGATGCGCACGTCGCCGGCGGGAAGGATCAAGTTCGAGTTGTTGACCGCGGTGACGACGTCGTTCAGGCTCAGATTGCGCGCTTCAAGCTTGAGCGGGTCGACATAGATTTGGATCTGGCGATAAGTTCCTCCGTATGGTTGCGGAACCGAAGCGCCTTGAACGTTGGAGATTTGATTGCGCACCTCGAATTGTGCAAGGTCCTTGAGACGAGTCTCGTTCAAACCCTCGCCCTTCAACGTGACCAGGCAAACCGGTTGCGTTGATGCCGTCATTCCCAACACCACAGGAGGCAGCGTACCGGGCGGGAGGCGGCGCAGATCGGCCATAGCGAGGTTCGCAATATTGCTCAGCGCCGCGTTGGGGTCCGTGCCGGGCTTGAAGTAGATCTTGATCAGGCTTACACCGGTGAGTGAACGCGATTCGCTGTGGTCCACGTTGGCGGCGAGCGTGAAAAAGCGTTCGAAGGTGTTGGTGATATCTGCCTCAATCTGCTCTGGGGGCATGCCGTTGTAGAACGTGGCCACAACCACCACGGGCATGTCGATCGGCGGGAAGAGGTCCACCGGCATGCGCGCCACGGTCACCGTCCCGATGAGCATCACAATAAGGCAAAGCATGAGAATGAAAAACGGATACCGCAGAGCGAAATTCGGCATTATTGACCTCCTCCGCTTGCGCCAGCTTTCAGGTCGATCATGCCGCCTGACTCCTGAAAGGTTTCAGAGGCAGGGGTGGAAGCGAGGATCGGGTTGACTTCTTCATCATCGTGATATTTTTCTTGTCCGCCTATCACCACCCGGTCCCCGGGCTCCAGTCCGCTGGAAATTTCGGCCAGCTTCGATCCCTGCAATCCAACCTGAGCGGAGCGGATGTGAATGTGGTTGTTCGCTCCGAGTACGTAGACCATCTCCTCCTTGTTCGCATTCAGCACCAGAGCTTCAACGGGAATCGTGATCACGTTCTTGACGTTGCCGAGTTCGAGCGCCGTGTTGGCGTACATTCCGGGAGCGATGGAGAGATCCTTATTGTCGACGTCCACTTCGGTTTCCATCGTGCGGGTCTCGAAATTCACGTCGCGAGTGAAGCGGACGATTTTGCCGGTGAAGGAGCGGTTGATGGCATCGACGCGAACCTGCAACTGGTCGCCCTCGTGAACAAATTTGACGTCGTCTTCGGGCACGGGAATCCGCAAGCGGAGCAGGCTGCTCTGCGAAAGCCGGACAATGGGAAGCGACTGGTCATTGGAGCCCGTACCCCCCTGGATGAGCGCACCTGTATCGGCATAGCGCCACACAACAACGCCGGCAATGGGTGCCGTCACGGTGGTGTAGTCTTCGAGCGCCTGCACGCGCTGATTGTCGCTGCGGGCCGCTTCAGCGTGTTGCTGCGCTGCCGCCATTGAGGACTTCGCGGCATCCACCTGCGCCTGCGAGCTCAGATCTTTGGCCTGCGCGTCGTCCAACTCCTGCTGGGCGATGAGACCGGGACGCGTCGCGGCTGCCTGCTGCAGGCGCACGTACTGTGCGTGCACGGCGGAGTACATTGCTTCAGCACTCTTGAGTTCGTGCTGCGCGCGCAGAATTTCTTCCTGGCTTTGCTTGAGCTCGAAGGCGCTCTCTTCAAGTTGAGCTTTCAGTTCCGGAACATCGAGAACCGCGAGCGTTTCTCCTTCGTGCACAATGTCGCCAATGTCGACATTGATGCGCTTCATGTAGCCGCTAACCTTGGGGTGGACGTCAACCACCTGATACGGCTGAAACTGTCCGGCCAGGGTGAGCATATGAGAGATGTCGCCGCGCTGGGCGACTGCAACCCGTGCCGAAGGAATGGTTGCGGCTCTGGCTTCGGGGCCCGCTCCATCGGAACGGCAGGAGCTGATGCCGAGGGCTGCGCACGCGGCAACCATCAAAAGAAGAATTCGTTTACGCATGTCGAACTTACTCCTGATTCCCAACACCGTCTACCGCCGCGGTGTATGGAAGCAATTGGGAACTGGGCCGAGTGGGGGCAGGCTGCATTCGGTTAGATGCGGCCCGCTGAAAGCCGGTTGACCACGTGTTAGTCGCCTTGGCCTTGCCAAATTCGTGCATGCCGCGCGAGGATTTTCGCGGCAACAACACCTTGCACCGTGGTGGATCCGGGCAGACAAACTCTGCACCGTTCAATGCGGGAAAGGGCCAAGAAACAAAACGCGATGAATAAAAAGTTAAGAAGTCGGCGGAGGGCGGAAAAGATTTGAATACGAAAAACCCGCATGAAGGGCTCGCAGATGCCGGCTAGGCAGAACTTCTCCCTGTCTTCGCGAAGAAAAGCCCACCAACATCGGGGTCGCAGCTTGAGAGAGAAATGCAAATGCGGCGCTGGGATGCGTCGGATCTGGCTTGGGCACACCATGTTCCACGACCTCGGGCGAGGTCATGGGTTGCGCCTTTGCGGCGCGAATATTACCGCCGAAACCGGCCGCTGGGCTGTACCAGGCTGTCTTGGCTTCAATTGCAAAGAGAAATGCCAGCAGACAGAGCCCCAAGGCAAGCGGAGCGCGCCGATAAGACAGGGAAGCGGCGAACCATCCCGACATAGCCGTAGTTTATCACGCGGCTACGAACGCAAGCATCACTGAGGCGCATGGAACCTACCGTTCGCGCGGCTCTCCCGTCGGCAGGAAGGCCAATCCGTCAATCTCAGTCCCCGACGCGAGCACATCCCTGATTGTTTCCGGGTTGGTGCCCGCGCGTCCGGACGCCTCCCGCAAAAGCCGCAACGCCGCAGCCGCCGTGTTCCCCGGTGGCAGTCGGAAGATCCAGGGAATATCAGCTGAAGTCAGAGCCTTGTCACTGCTCAGAGCCACCACCGGGACAAAGCACTTCAATGCCAATTGCTCCGAAAGATGGCTAGCGTCCCGATCCAACGCCACAATCGCCACAGCATGTTCGTCCATCAAGGCGTGGACCATTTGAGTTGAAGCTGCGCCCCAGTTTTGCGTGCTCTCAACCGGCAGGACTGTCCACGGCCGGCCTCCGTACACTCCGTCGTTCAATACCTTCGCAACCTCCGGCGACCGGGCAATCTCCGCGGCTTTCGGCCCAAAGAGAACCACGCGCACCGGCCCGCGCGGAAGGTCGGCGGATCGCGGGCCTACGAAGTTCACACCATCCTCCCCAACGCGCGCATAAGGCGTCGCTGGCGCATCAGACAGTTCGCTTGCTTCAGCGGTTCCCTTCCCTGCTTGCTGCTTCTCCATTGTTGCGAGCCGGTAGGTGATCGCTCCATGTTGTACGGTTCCCAGGTACATCGGCGCGACATTCTTCTGGTTGGGATCGAAAACCATGGGCCCGGTCACGCCGTCATATTCTTCAATGTCCGCAAGCGCGTCATGAATGCGTGCGCGATTCAGCCCAGCCTTGCAGATCGAGTCAAGCAGCGCGTTCATGGCGTCATAGGCTAACGATGCAAACTGCTCCGGCTGCTCGTAGAATCGAGCCGCGAATCGGCGGTTGAAGTCAAGCCAACGCCGGTCGTTGCGCGTTGGGTCGTAAGGAAAAACCGCTTCGAAGCCCTCGGCGGCGCTGCCAGCTTGAGCCAGCAGGTCCGGCCCCAGCGTGCGGTAGGAGCCAAAGACGCGCTGCTTCATTCCCATCGCGCGCATTTGTTTCAGGATTCCGGCGGCCTCGCTTTCATCTGCCCAAAGCACAATTCCGTCGACGCGCGAATCGCGGATGATCTGCAATTCACGCGAAAAGTCCGTGTCGCCCGGCAAAAACTTCTGCTCGATAACGACAGGGTGGCCAAGCCGCACGGACGCGCTCCGGAACTTCGGAACGCCCATTCGGCCGTAGCGGTTGTTTACCCTGAGCAACGCAACTCGCTTGAGGCCAAGCTCTGTGTAAATGCGACGAGCCAGGGTAAAGGCCTGTACACGATCGTCCTGCAGATCCGTGAAATACCACGGAACATAAGTCTCTGGAATCGTGGGATCGGTTGAGGCTGAGTTGACGATCGGAATTTCGGCTTTCAGTGCGACGCGCAACATGATATGAGTCGATTCGGAACTGATCGACCCGAAAATCGCCCAGTCCTGGTCGTCGTAGATCATTTTCACGGCTTCGTCCGCTGCCGAGCCCCAGATTGTTGGATCGGTCGGGCGATTGGTCCCGTAGACCGCTTTAGCTTGCCAATTGTTGTAGTCGTTATGCAACATCAGCTTGAAACGTTTGCCGCCATAACCGCCGCGTGCGTTTGCTTCATCTACTGCCAGTTGCGCTCCGTGCAGCATGCGCAAACCGTCAGCCTGATCCGGGCCAGGCTCGACAGGGCCCAAGAAACCGATCCTGACCTCGGTAATGTCCCTGGGATCGGGAATATCCCGGCCAGCGCCCGCGTAAATGTTCGGTTGGACATAATTCTCGGAGTACGGCGCTTCGAATTTTGCGTACGGCCTTAAATCCTGGGGCTCACCGGCGTAGGGCGTCACAGTCCGGTCACGTGGCGGCGCGGGCGGATGCTTGCCACATTCGCACACACTGTCGCTCTGCGCACCAAGTGAAACTGCGGCACCCAAAGCCAGTGCGCAAGCCGCAATCGGAACGATTCCGAAACGCATGTCCCTACTCCTTGCCGCTGTCGGCATTTTCCGTGCGGAACATGGCAATCGCTTCAATCTCCACGAGCAGCTCCGGCCGGCACAGAATTGCCTGAATGCCGGTCGACGCGGGCAGTGGGTCGAGTCCCTGTTCTTTGAAGAACTCCGTGCGCTCTTCGTTGAATGCGTCGTAGTCGCGCTCGATGTCGCGCAGGTAGCATGTTGTGCGCACGATATCGTGCCAGGTGCAGCCTTCGCTGGCCAGCAATCCCGAGATATTTGTGAGTGTGCGCCTCATCTGCGCACGAAAGTCGCCAACATGAACACTCACGCCGTGCTCGTCAATCGACGCCGTGCCAGAGATCAGCAGAATCGTTAAGCCGTTCAGGTCGATCCTCATTCCGCGCGAGAACGAGCTGGGCTTGGCATAAGCGTGGGCTTCGTTCAGCACATCGTGATTGGTGATCGCCCGCTTCTTCACTGGCGCGTTTGCAATGGTTTCCAGAAGTTCAGCAAATGCATTCATAGCGTTCGCTCCTCTTTCCTATCGTTGAAGAATTCCATGGCTCAATCCCTCGGCGGTGGCAACCCATATATCGTCGCCCTGAAAATCAATGCCAAGAATGTAGTTGTGTGCGGGCCCGCTGGTCACGGGAATCTCAGTGACTTTCCCTTTTGCATCGCGCACCGTCATGGCCGGTTTGTGCGAGCTGAGCGAGCGCGTGTAGACGGCCCAGTTCGCGCCGTCGTAATATGCCAGCCCCTTATCGGTGCAGAACCAGGCATGATTGGCGTCCACGCCCTTCACGTAATTCGTGAAGTTCGAGGGCAGTCCACTATCTTTTGTCAGAAAATTGTGCCAGTAGCGGCCATCGTAACGGCTGTCGCCAAAGTACGTCGCGGCCCACACGATGTTGTCGACGTAGCTCACCGATGAAACAATGTCGTGAATCAGCCCCTGGTCTTTGAAAAGCACCAATTCGGTTTCACCGTCGGGGTCGTCGTAAATGTCCCAGCGTCCGGTCTTCTGGTCATATTCGAGCAGGCCGCTGCCCCACACGGCGAAATAGACCTTGGTTGAAGTAGCCGAGACACCGTAGACCCAAATCTCGCGCATCGGCGTGTTGCGTTCGTTATACAGCGACCACTCCCCTGTATGCAGGTTGAGTCGACCGGCGCCGGATGCCGTTGCCACCCAGACGTTCTCGCCTTCCACTGAAACTCCGTACACCACGTCGTTGCTCAATCCCGAGTTCAACTGCGTGTAGCTAACGATCCGTCCGCCGGAAACCCGGCTCAACCCACCCATCGTTCCGGCCCACACATCGCCAGTATGCTTGTCCAAGGCAAGTGAAAGCACAGCCCGGTGCGCCAGGCCATCCTTTGTCGAATAGGTCTTCCACTTTCCGTCTTGGTAAAGACCCAGGCCGTTGTTCGTGCCCGCCCAAACTCTGTCGCCATCCACCAGAACCGCGTACACGTGATTGTCAGGAAGACCCTCGGTAGTGGTGAAGTTTTCAAACCGAAAGCGCGGCAACTGTGGAAGGGTCACTGCCCCTGCCGCGCCGCGAGGATGGTGCTGAGCTTCCTGAGCCATTCCGCATTCCGCCGAAGTCCCCACCAACGCGCCCGCAAGCAGCACCGTGGCAAGCCATTTCTCTTGGGTAAACTTCATCATCGCGTCCTCAGGTATTCGATCAGATCGTTCAATTCATCTTTGGTCAGATCGTTGGTGCGCCCGTGCTTATCCTCTGGGTTGTAAACGGTCCATATCTCTTCAAGCGTGCGCGCCGAACCATCGTGCAAATAAGGCGCTGGCAGGGCGATGTTGGTCAGTTGCGGCGTGTCCAGCATTCCCGGATGATCGCTCGGTTTCGTTGTTCCCACGTCGAACGATTTGTTGTCCGTTCCCAACGGGCCGCTGTGGCAAAAAGAGCAATGATTCGCTTCTGGAATCGACGCTCCGAAGTTGTCGATCGAGCGCTCGAAGATCGCCTTGCCGCGTTCTTGCGCCGAGGTGAGCTCCCCTCCCGGAAGGCGCCAGCGGTTCGGCCGTGCGGGGAGACTGCGAATGTAGAGAACCAGGTCCGTCAGCTGTAGGTCGCTGTAATTCTCCGAGCGCCAGAAATACTTTTCCGTGCGCGGGCCGCATTCGGTGGGCAGATTGGGATTGCCCCCGTTCCACTTGTACGGGGCAGTATCCTTGATGTCTTCGAGCAAACGGTTGGCAACAATGTCGCGGCCGAAACCATTGGGCTCCAGGTTCCATGTCAGGGCATCGTAGGTCGAATCGATGTGGCAGCTTGAGCAACTAATTTGGCCCTGAAAGGAATAGTGTGCCGAATAAAACGTCTGCTCGCCCCGGCGACGCGCGCTGATGGCCTTCGGCCCTTCGAGTGTGATAGTTGCAGCCACTCGCAATTTGCTTGTGTCGATAACGCTCAATGTGTCGTCGAGCCGATTGGCAACAAAAAGCCTACTGCCATCGCCGCTCAGCGCAAGCCCCCGCGGATTGTGGCCCACTTGGATACGAGCGATCACATAACTCCCGCTGGCTGAAAGATCTTGCGCAAACGATCCCGATGCGGGCCGTGGGTGCGTGCGGATGAAGTGCAGCAAGTGCGGTACATCGATGGCCAACACGCTCTCCGACCCGCCAAGTGAGACGTAGAGACGCGATCCGTCCGGTGCGATTGCCACTCCGAACGGCTGCGAAGCGTATCGGTCCAGCTCGTCGAGCGGGATCTCCACCGGCTTGCCTACCGAAGCGCCGAACAATGTCAGCGTGTATGCGAATGCTCCGCCGTGTTCCAGATGCGCCAGCGGAATCAGGTTCTTGGGGTGAAACTCAGCCACAGCGCCAAGGCGGCCATCGCTCGACAGTGCCACATGGAAGACTCCAGCGATCGAAGGCAGTGGTATGCGATCAATCACCTCCGCTCTTCGCGCATCGATCACCGTGATCTCCGACTCGGGCGGTGTCCGGTTTTCCAGGCCTGTTCGCAGCGCGGGAAGATTGGGATAAATATGTGTCGCATAAATCAGGTGGCCATCAGGCGAGACCGAAAGATAGCTTGCACCGCGCCCGGCCAGCAGCCGCTTTTCTTCCGCACCCGTCTGCGCATCCAAAACCGCAATGTCGCTGGAAATACGGTTTGCAACAAAAACGTGTTTCCCTTCCCGGTCTTCGACTACTCCGGATGGCTCCGCGCCCACCGGCCAGGTCGCTACAACTTCCAGCGAGTGCGTGTCAATCACAGACACTGTGTCGTCCCACGAGTTCGCGACAAACAGCCGCGCTCCGTCCGGAGACCGTGA
>JBEKRG010000118.1:0-23837 GCA_049518955.1 Occallatibacter sp. | reverse complement strand
GCCGATATCCAGGCCGGTCGCATGGTCGTTGTGGTCGACGACGAGGACCGCGAAAACGAGGGCGATCTTACCCTTGCTGCCGAGCACGTCACCCCCGAGGCCATCAACTTCATGGCCCGTTACGGCCGCGGTCTCATCTGCCTTTCGCTCACCGAAGACCGCGCCAACCACCTGCGCCTTCCGCCCATGACCGAGCAAAACTCCTCCCTCTTCGGGACTGCGTTCACAGAATCCATCGAGGCGCGCGAGGGCGTCACCACCGGCATCTCAGCAGCCGACCGCGCCCAGACCATCCGCATCGCCATCGATCCCCGCTCCACCTCCGCCGACCTCGTCCGTCCCGGCCACGTCTTCCCGCTCCGCGCCCGCCGCGGCGGCGTTCTCGTCCGCGCCGGCCAAACCGAAGCCTCCGTCGATCTCGCCCGCCTCGCCGGCCTTACCCCCGCTGGCGTCATCTGCGAAATCATGCGCGACGACGGCGCCATGGCCCGCATCCCCGACCTCATCCCCTTTTGCCGCGAGCACGGCCTCCGCATCCTCACCGTCGCCGAGCTCATCCGCTACCGTCTCCGCAATGAGCGCACCATCGTCCGTGCCGGCGAGTCCCGCATCCAAACCCGCTATGGCGAATTCCGCATGATCGCCTACGAGAGCCAGGTCCAGGGCGGCGAAAGCCACATCGCCCTCATTCGCGGCGACCTCTGCCCCGACTGTCACGCCCTCCACCTCGGTCCCGCCGGGCCCATCCCGGGTGCGCTGAGTGACGCGCTCAACGGCGCTGCCACAACCACCACTACAGCCCCGCACCCCACTTGCCCGCATCCTGTCCTCGTCCGCGTCCACACCCGCTGCACCGCGGGTGATGTCTTCGCCGCCGACTGCCATTGCCGCGAGATCCTCGACCAGTCCATGCGCATCATCTCCGAAGAAGGCTGCGGCGTAATTGTCTATCTCCACAACACCTCGCGCGGCTTCGCGATCGATCACTCTCCAGCCGCCCCATTCAACCCGGAAGGCTCCGCCACTCCCGCCACCGGGTCGCCGCAAGAAACCGGCCGCCTCATCCTCCATCAGGAGCTGCGCGCCCGCGAAGGCTCTCAGGACCGCTCCGGTCGCATCCTTCGCGCCATCGGCCTCGGCGGCCAGATCCTCTCCGACCTCGGCATCCAGCGAATCCGCCTCCTATCCAACACGCCCATGCACATCCCCGCGCTCGAAGGCTTCGGCCTCGAAATCGTCGAGCAAGTCTCCATCCCCGTCGAAGAGTGCTACCGTGTGGGATAAGGTCCTCAGGCACTCAATTCCTTTCGTTTCCCATCACTTTTTGTTCATTTCAGATAAAAGTGATCAATATTGATCACTTTTGACCCGCCAAAGACCTGTACGATGAGCGAAACTTGGTAGGGGAAGTATTCCTCACAGAAGAAGTCCCGCGCTTCCGGCAATGTGGGCAAGCATCTCTTCGGGCCAATTCACCCTATCCGAGAGACACGCACGATCGTTTTCGGAGTATTTTGCCGGTTTTGAAATTCAGCGTGGCATCTTCTACATTGAGATGTCGCTTCCCATCATCGCCCCCGCATTACGGCTACCCCGCAATCGCTGTGAGGCCAACCGCACCAGTAAGGCGAAAGGTTGGACCGATTGCGCGTTCATCTGGTCAATCCCAGCGACAATTCATTTGGCACAGCGGTCATCACGCCGCGTTGGCTTTTCGTTCTTGCGGCCGCAACACCTAGTTCTGTCGGCGATCCCATCCTCGTCGATGAGTCGCTCGAGCAAATTGTGCCTGAGTCGATTCAGCCGGGCGACATCGTCGGCATCAGCGTTCACACCGGCAATGCCCTGCGCGGATATGCGGTCGGCCGAATGGCACGCAGTCGCGGCGCCTGGGTAGTCTATGGCGGCATTCACGCCACACTGTTTCCTGACGAAGCCCTCGAGCGCGGCGAAGCCCACGCCGTAGTCAAGGGCGACGGCGATCTTGCCTGGGGCAAGGTCGTCACCGATTGCATCGCAGGCAAGCCTGAAAAAGTCTATGAAGGCGGCCGCATCGAAGGCAGCGATTTCATCTCCGCGCGCTGGGACCTCATGGATCCACAAAAGTATATGTGGGCCTCGGTGCAAACCATTCGCGGATGCCCCAAGCACTGCTCCTTCTGCAGCGTCTGGCGGACCGACGGGCAGAAACCCCGGCAGAGAAAATTTCAGAACGTCGTCGACGAAATCATCGCCTTGCGCCGCCTTGGTTTTCGCTTCATCGCTCTCGCCGACGACAATTTTTATCCCGTCACTTTTACAGATTTGCGTCTTGCCCGCAAGCAAGGCAACACCGCCAAGCTCGACGAACTCACGGCCATTCGCAATGAGCGCCTGCAGCTCATGGAAGAGTTAGCCAAGCTGCCCAAAGACATGGTGTTCTTCACGCAAATGACCATGGAGGCGGGCGAAGACGGCAGCTATCTCGACGCCATGCGCGAAGCCAATATTAAGGGTGCGCTCGTGGGCGTCGAGGCGGTCACTCCGGAGGGGCTCAAGGCCGTCTATAAGGATTGGAACTACTCCGGCGAGGCCCTTGCCAAACAACTCCAGACCTTCAAGCAGCACGGCGTGCACGTTCTCGGCTCATTCATCTTCGGCCTGCCCACCGATCGGCCTGCCACCTTCGACGCGACGGTGGAAATGGCGCTCAAGGCCGGTGTCACTTTCGCCCAATTTGTCATGATGACTCCGTTTCCCGGTACCGTCGATTTCGGGCGTTGGGAAAAAGAGCAGTCTGTCGATCCGATGATGGTGGGCGATGTGCCCATCACGCGCTACTGGATGATTCCCACCGAAGTGCGCCCCAAAATGTTTACCCCGCATCCCACCATGAGCTCCGACGAAATTCGCGAGCGCACGCAAAAAGTCTGGGACCGTTTCTACACCTGGGGAGCCATCTGGGAACGGTCTGCATGCACACCGACTCTGCGCGCTCGGCTCGGATTCATCTTCCTCTCCAAGCTCTATCGTCAGATGTATGCAGGCACCGGCATCTCCACCGACAGCGCGCGGCGAAAGAAGTCGAAGCGATGGGCCAAGTGGACCGCCCGCCAATGCAAGAAACTCTTTCAGGCTCGCCCCATGCCGGAGCTCGAGGGACCCAAATGGGAGATTGGCTTGCCGGCATTGGGTCAGGCTGCATTTGAAGGCGGCGGCCCGGAGTTGAATGGCCCGTTCGTCGTGGTTTCAAAGCGCTGACCGGCTAGAGCGAAACCAGAGTGACTGTACCCCGCACACCAACTCTGGTTTCTCTCTGGAACACCGCCGGGGGTCAGTCTGCGCCACCGGAATGCGGCCTATCCGAATTGATCTGGTAGGCCCCGTAATCGATAGCCAATACGGCAGTGCCTCCGATCCGAATCTTGCTTTCGCTGCGGCTCCGCTGCGGCAGCCAGAAGTTTCCAGTCTTCGCGCTTGTATAGCGAATCAGCGTCCGCGAAATCCAGAACGATGGATTCTTCGCCGGAGCGGCCTCGATCTTTGCTACCGCAAAGTCCGTCGCATCCACCCAGATCCTGCCTCGATACAAAAACTTGCTTTCCGTCAGCGGCTCAGCACTCAGAATGTAGGCCGGGCGCCCATCCAGGCTCTCACTCCCCTGCAACTGGAACCGGTAATTTGCCGGCGTCAATGCCGTCGCCCCTCTGTCCTCCGAAGCCTCTTTTTCGCTGTCCATCGCCCTCTTCAGAACTTTCTCCCCAAGAATCTTCGAGCCACTCTGAGACAGAATGTGAAAACTTTCTCCTGAAGTGGCATCAAAGTCGACCTCCACTTCCATGTTTGCTTCGAGTTTTGCAAATCCCCGGTACTCGACATGGTATTGCCGCACCGCCCGGTAGTGCTTCAATCCCTCCCGCTGAATTTGATCGTGATGTTCCATCGACGCCAGAATCTGCGCCAAGGGCAAGGTTGCCGGAGCAGGTGTATTCGCGCGGGCTGGCCAAAGGGCTGCTCCAACAATGATCAGCATCACGCAGCCAGAGGCGCCTCTGACTCGATCGGAAGACATGAGAAATTCTATCGCCGCGCCATGCACGGCAAGCGGATTCCGCGATGGTGGGTGCCCGCACTTCTCGCATTTGCAGAGGTATTGAATTTGTCATCCTGAGCGGAGCACGTTTGGGGCCCCACAGGAGTGGGGCAAGCGGAGCGAAGAATCTGCGGTTGCTTTTAGGTCACTCCGCCTATGCTTCACGCGACTGGCTATCTCGAGTACGCAAACGTCCCGCACAGTGCCGTAGACTTCGAGATCGCGTCAAACGTGAACACCGGCATATCGTCTCCCGAGAAGAACGCCACTTCGAGTGTCTTTCCCGTAACGTAGGTCGCCATCCACTGCGTATCCTCGTCCCCGCACAGGGTGTTCTTTTTCAGAAAGCGCTGCGCCGCCGGGATCTTCAGCCGGTAAAGCATCCCGCTGATCCCGGCGTTCACATCGGCGTCAAACACCGCACTCACCTCCACCGGTTTCAACGTTCGAATCGGCGCCAGCGGATACGAGATGAAGTCGATCGAAACTCTGCCTTTGGAAATCGCAATGTCGCCCGTGATCGAGATTGCGTTCGTACTCGCCGCGTACCACCCACCACCGTCCTGCGCGCTGGCTGCAACCGCACCCGCCAGCAGCAGACTCACCACAACCCCGAACAGCATTCGCTTCTTCATATTTTTGAGCACGTCATGCACGCAATCATCCCGCAACCGCCGACCCACCACAATGAGCTAAACTCCAACAGTTAATAGCTGGCTTTTCTACCAGCCTAATACATACGCAAACACCAGCGGCGCCACAATGCTCGCGTCACTCTCAATAATAAATTTCGGCGTCTTCTCGCCCAGCTTGCCCCATGTAATCTTCTCGTTCGGCACCGCGCCCGAGTACGACCCATAGCTCGTCGTCGAATCCGAAATCTGGCAGAAATACGCCCACAGCGGCACATGTTCGCGCTGCAAATCCTGGTGCAGCATCGGCACCACGCAAATGGGAAAGTCGCCCGCGATCCCTCCGCCAATCTGGAAAAACCCCAGCGGCGACTTCTTCGTTGTCTCCGTATACCACTCCGCCAGTTCCATCATGTATTCGATGCCTGTCCGCACCGTGTGAACCTTCTTCACGTCACCCGTGATGCAGTGCCCCGCATACATGTTTCCCAGTGTCGCGTCTTCCCAACCCGGCACGAACATCGGCAGATTCTTCTCGGCCGCCGCCAGCAGCCAGCTATCTTTCGCGTCAATCTGATAGCTCCTCCTGAGCACGCCCGACAGCAGAATCTTGTACATGAACTGGTGCGGAAACCAACGCTCCCCGGCCTTGTCCGCCTTCACCCACTCCGCCAGCACCTCGTTCTCGATCCGCCGCATCGCTTCCATCTCGGGGATGCACGTATCCGTCACGCGGTTCATGTGCCGCGCCAGCAGCGCCGCCTCATCCGCCGGTGTCAGGTCGCGGTAGCCAGGCACACGTTCGTAGAAGTTGTGCGCCACAAGGTTGAACACGTCTTCTTCCAAGTTCGCGCCCGTGCAGCAAATCCCGTGTATCTTGTCCTGCCGGATCATCTCCGCCAGGCTCAGTCCCAACTCCGCCGTGCTCATTGCGCCGGCAATGGTCACAAACATCTTGCCGCCATCGGCCAGCAGCTTGTTGTAAGCCTCCGCCGCATCCACCAGCGCCGCGGCATTGAAATGACGATAATGATGCTTGATGAACTCCGTAATGGGCGCCATATCTCTCTTCTTCACCCCAAATTTCCAACCTAACACAATGAAATCAGAGCCCTGTGAATCGTGGGGAATCACGCTCCGGGTACGTCCAAAGCACCGTGCAAAAATCCCTGCCCCTTCCACATTCTGTTGGCGTACACTAGCCGCGAAACTTCCCTACGGAGACCGCACCATGTCTCAGAAATCCTTCCGCTCCGTCATCCCCGGGTTCTTTATCCTCGCCGCTGCCGTTCCCGCGGCCTTCGCGCAATCATCCACCGACGCCTGCTCCCTGCTCACCCAGGCCCAGGTCTCGGCTGCCGTCGGCGCCCAGGTTGGCACCGGAACTTACGTCACCCCGACCTTCAACGCCACCTGCACCTGGACTGCGCCCGGCAAAATCGTCACCCTCATGACCGAAGGGCTCGATCCCTACAACGCCGGCAAAACGCCCATCAGCCCAATCATGCAAATCGTTCCCGTGCCCGGCATCGGCGACGACGCCTACTACGTCGTCGAGAGCACCATCGTCATGCTCTTCACCAAAAAGGGAACCGTTGCCTTCAAGACCAGCATCTATAGCAAACTCCCTCTCGCCACGCTTGAGTCCATGGAAAAAACTCTCGCCCAGCAGGTCGCTTCAGAACTCTAATTTTTAGACCGTGTGTTCTTGGTCCCCTGCAGTACGAGGAACTGGCCACTGAGCAGCGGGCTACAAGCTACTGGCTACCGGCTGCCTTCTCCAGCAGCTCATTCACCCGCTTCATCACCTCAAACGCATCCGCCACGTACACCACGTCAGCCTTGCCGCGCGTCCATCCGCAATTCGGATCGAGGCTCACGGCTCTCCGCTCGCCAACAAACCGCCAGCCTACGACGTGCGGCTCTTCACCGTGGCAACAGGTTGCCAGGCCTTTCGCGTGCCGTGGTGTCGACCCGGTTTGTCCGACTTGATTGAGATGCGTCAGAAATGGAAGCACAGAGTTCCCTTCGCCGCCCTGATCCACGAGAGATTTGCTGCTGCCCAGCGACGCGCCCGCCGCATTCACGAATGTCAAAATCAACTCGCCCGCCTGCTCCACGTGAATCTGTCCATCCGGCTGTTTCTTTGTCCAGCCCGCTCCCGCGACAAAAAGCAGCTTCGCGTCCGGCCGAATCATCTGGTGATCGGTTTTCGGCGAGCGAAATCCCATCACATTCGTCCGCATCGCCGGCAACTCCACCGCGATGCGCTCCACATGAGCCTCGCCCGCTTCACGGGCAAAAGCTGCGTTCGTGCCCGCATCCACCAGCAGAAACCACGGCCGCTTCTCTCGGCTCACGACCGCCTCAATCCGCTGCCTGTAGAACCACCGGGTCGCTTCCACACTGTCCGCGCCGCCAATCGCCGTCACATGTGTGTCGATCACACCCGCCGCGCGATGCGCAACCGCGGCCATCACCCGTGCAAAACGCGAGCTCTCGGACGCGAGCACAATCGTCGCCCTCGCCGCGCGGCACAACGCCTCGCACGCCGCAGCATCGCTCTTGAAGCGCGCCTGTGTGAACGCCTCACCCTCGACTGCCAGCACCCGCTTTGCGGCTCCCGCAACTTGTCGCGCCGCGTCGGTCGCGTCCTTCGCCACAATTCCGATCGTCAATTCCGCGGCTAGCCGCGCCGCCAGTTCCCTGCCCGCAGTCACCGCTTCAAGCGATCCCTTGCTCAACGCCGCGCCCCTCTCGTCCGCATGTGTGAGTACCAGAATCGACTCCATTACTCCGCCCCCATCCAGGCTACGAGCTCGGCCGCAATCTCATCAGCGCTCATGTTCTTCTCGACCCGTGTCGCCCGCTGCTGCTTCGGCAGGCTCACCGACACATACTGCAATCCGTTCGCGTCGAGCGTCACCATCTTCGCTTTTTGCAGCGCCGGCATGATCGTCCGCATATTTGCCATGCCCACCTGCGGATTGTTCCGTGGCTCTGCCAGATTGCCCGTCGCCCAGCCCAGCACGGCGGGCACGCCCGTGCACACACTCACCTGGTGCTTGCCGCCTTCCACGCGTTCCAGCACCTCAAATGATCCATCCTCGCGCACTTCAATCGCGTCTACTCCCTGGAACTGATCCGCAATTCCCAGTCGCTCGCCAACAAGTTGCAATGTCACGCCCGCACCGCGCGTTGCCGATTCCCACCCGCCGAAGAGCATCAGCCGCGCGCGCTCCAGTCCCGGAATCGCGCCAATCGTCTCGGCCAGCGCCGCCGCCGTCGCCTGCGCATCAGGGAACCCGCCGATTGGCCCGTCGATCGGAACCAGTTCAAAGCTCACCTTCTGCGCCACGCTCATCATCACCTGCTGCAGCTTGGCCTTTGGCCCCAGCGAAACCAGCCAGACTTTACTCCCAGGATTTTTCCCCGCGAGATTCGCCGCCTCATACAACGCGCTCGCCGCCCACGGATCGAGCACCGCTGGCAGCACCATCTCAGTCTTGATCCCCGGCCCGTTCGGCCCCGTGGCCGGTTCTAGCGTCTGCAGCGGATCAGGCACAATCCCCGCGCAAACAACGATGTGGAAACCCATAGCTTCTAGCTCCTGGCTCTCAGTTTTCAGCGCTGTGCAATCCGCCGCTTCCCGCCACAAACTCAATGCTGCTCCGCTCACCGTCCGGCGACTGCGCGCAGTTCCACAGGCACGCGCCGCAATGTACGCACTTTTCGCGCTCGAACTCGGGTGCGCCATCGGCTCCCAGCGTGATCGCCTGGCCCGAGCACATCGCCACGCACGTCTTCTCCTCGCACGCAATGCATCGCTGCCGGTCAAGGAACACCACGTGATCCGCGAATCCCGGCATGGCCTGCACCTTGCCGCCCATCAGCAGCGCATCCTGGTGCGTCACCAACAATCGGCCATCAAACGGAATCTCCGGCCATCCCCGCGCGCTCATCAGCGCGTCATGCAGTGGACGTCCGTCGGCCATCGCAACTTTTGCCGCTTCCCTCAGCCTCAGTCCTGCTTTTCCGTGTGCTCCAATCTTTCGAATCTGCTTCGGCGCAGGCGGAATCTTTCCGCTCAACGCGAGCCGTCCGCCGGTAAGCCCTGCCAGCGCCATGCCTACCATGCCGTGAATAAACCCGCGATGAAATCCATTGCGCGCGTTCTTTGCTTCCCGCGCTCCGCGCTCCACCCAGCCTGCCCGTCGCCGTACTTCGTATGCCGCCGCCAGATTCTCCTGCGTGAACGGCTTGTCAGCGTGCAGGAGCTCCAGCACGGCTTCGCCGAGTTGCACGCCCGTCGTCCAAGCCTCGTCCACGCCGGATCCGGTGAGCATGTTGGTCGAGCCTGAACCCTCGCCGATGCGCGCGAATCCGTCGCCGGTTAGAAACGGCTCGCCGTGCTTGCCCGACTCCTCCAGCGACTTAGCTCCCCACGAGCGCAGCGTGCCGCCCTCGAGATGCTTCCAGAGAAGCGGATGCTGAATATAGTGCTGCAAGTATCGGTACGCCGTGCGTTGCGGATTGCCCATCCACGACGGCACAAAAATCCCCACGGAAACTAGCCGCTCAGGGTGCACATAGAGAAACCCGAAAATCTCCGGCTCGGGAAATCCAAACGTATGCCACACCGTCCCAGCCTCAAGCTCCGAACCCTCCGGCAGTTCGATCACCATCTTCATGCCCAGCGCCCATTCGCGCCGCGCATGTCCGGCCGGCAGGCCGAATCTCTCGTCGAGCTTCTGTCCCACCGCGCCCACGGGACCATCGCCCACAACCGTCAAACTCGCCCGCACGTCCATCCCCGGCATGTAGCCATCTGCCGCAACGCCGTGCTTGTCCACTCCCTGGTCGGTAAACCGCAGGCCGAGTACGGTTCTCTTTTCCTTACCGTTGTCCCCATCGAAGATCGGGCCACTCACCGGCATACCCGGCCAAATCTGCGCCAGACCTCCGGCCATTAGCTTCGTTCCCACCCACTGGTTGAACTGGCCGATCGAAAGAATCATTCCACCGTGTTTATGCAGAAACGCCGGCGTCCACGGCAGCTCGAACGCACGGTCCTTCACCCACGAATCTCGTCCAAGACCAAGACAAAAATCTCCAAAACGTAAAAGCGCGGAGCGCCTCGCCCCAATCGGATCGAGCAAATAAAAAACGCTCTCCCGTTTCACCGCCGCCGCCATCGGAATCTCTGCGGGGTCGAGCTTAGGAAAGCTCGCGCGAATGCCTTCGCCGCGCGTCACCACGCCGCTCACGCCCGCGGCCAGATCGTCAGCGCGCTCGTAGCACATCACCTGGAGTGGCATGCCCGGCGCAACTTTGCTTTCGAATGCCGGATCGGCGGGACTCTCGCTCCACGCCTGCGTCAGCGTCGTCAGGAATCCGCCTGTCGCCGGGCCGAAGCCGGCGCAGGCAATGTCAACCTCCATCGTCTGGCGGTCAACTGCAATCGGCTGTGGTGCCGAGCTCATGCCCCTCCGGTCGCGGGATAATCCAGTGCTTCGGGAATCATCACTTTGCTCATGGTCTCAGCGGCACGATCCTTCGCCAGCCGCGAACCCGTCAGGCATGTCGTCAGCTTGCTCTGCAATCGCAGAAACTCGCTCGATCCTGCGCAGCCTGCGCACGGTCCAGCCTTGGCAGGATGACTGCCGTCGGCTTTGAGAACATCGACTGCCATCGCCATGATTCCCGGCATTGTCTCTTCCAGTTCTTCAAGCTCCGCCGCGAGGAAGCAGCTGCGATGCTCTTCTTCGTCCCACGCCGGATGGCGGTTGTAGCCAAACACAAGCTCTGCGCAGATGCGCGAAACTTCGCCCGCAGCCTGTGCCGCCTGCGTGTGGCAAAGGTCGCTCAGGAACTGCACCGTCCCTGCGAGACCATCAGCAGCAACAGCATCCGCCGCTCCGCGCGTCTCAAGTTCCATCACGTCGAGAATCTGGCAGCGCGAAGCCATCAGCCAGCTCAGCGCGTCGGCCAGCGCAAAGGTCACGCCCTGCCGCTGCCCGTGATAAAGCTTGCCGCCTTCCGGATCGGTACTTTTCTGTAAATAATTCAGCGTCCACGCCCACAGCGTCATCGCCGAGGCCAGCGTGCATGCTCCCGTCCCCGGCCGCGACGACGCAATCCGCCGCATCTCCGTTGTCCACGCCGCAAACTCCGCCAGAAACACCTCGCTGATCATAGTCACCGTCAACTGCCGCCGCTGCACGGCTTCGGGCCCTTCGTACGTCGCCTCCAGTTGCGCATCCATCCACTTGTTGGCCAGGAACCCCGGGCAGTCCTCGGTAATTCCATATCCGCCCATCAGGCTTACCGCCTCGCGCATCATGTTCGCGCCGTGGCCGGTATTCCATAACTTCGTCGCCGGGCACAGCACATTCGCCTCGGCGTCTTTCAGCACGTACTGCACCAGCGGATCAGCTTCCAGCTCCTCGCGCCGCGCGCTGCCGGCCTTCAGCTTCAGCATTTCAATCGCGCGCTCTTCGCTCTCCTTCAGCGCCTTCATCTCCGCGCGCCCGCCGTTCACGCCGCGCTCTTTCAGCATCGCCGTCTTCTGCTTTTCGAGCGGGTCCAGCTCGTCAAAGAGCCTCGCTGCCGCAAAGCCCATTGAGGCCGCTGCTTCTCCCGTCGCCCACACGTCCACCAGCCTGTGCAGCGCGTCTTCGCGCTGTTGAATCCCCTGCTCATAGCGCACCGATCCCGGCTTCGCGCCTTCGGCTCCCCTGAACCGCTGCCGCTGGTAGCGAATCACAGGCTCCGCTGCCGACAGCAGCTTGGCCGCCGTCATCAACCCCACCGGAACGCGCGTCCGCCGGAACACTGCATCGATCACTTCGCCGTGGTTGAAGTTCGGCACGATTACGCCGTCCTTTACCGTGTATCCGCCCACAATCCGGCTCGCCGAAACCCGCAAATTAAATACCGGATCACCCGTCGACGAAAGCTGGTGTACCAGCTTCTTCGTCGGTGTGCCGCGGTCGAACGTGCCCTCGTCCGTCTCTTCCAGAATCACCACGCAGCTTCCCTTGATCCGCGGATCATCGGAGTTCACCGCCGCCGTCACGAAATTTGCAAACGCAACTCCCGTGATGAACCTTCCGCGCTTGTCCACCTGCAGCCACGGCTCCTCGCCGTCCTTCCACTCCACCACGCGAATCTTCCCGCTCAGCATACCCGTATCCACGCCCACATACGGAATCGGCTCCGTCAGCGCGAATGCCCCGCGCCACGGCTTGCGATCCTCGCCTGCTTGTGGCGGGGCAGCCAACTTCTTGTAGCGGCTTACCTGCCCCGCTGTGCCGCGCTCGTGAATCGGCGACAGCGCCAAAAATCCCGCCAAACTCGCCGTCGCCGCGCCGCCATCCACCCATGCCAGCTCAAATGCCGCCAGCCCCAGCGCCAGGTTCTTCGGGCCAACAATGAATCCGCCCTCTTCCGGCTCCATAAACGCCGCCGTGATTCCAGCGCGGTCAAAGGCGTCCATCATCCCGGTCTTCGCTGCGGTCCACTCGTGCGTGTTGCGCTCGCCCGCGGCCACCAGCCGCGCCACTGTTCCCCGCGCCACGCCGCGCGCCGATGCAACCAGCATCTGCAAATCAAAACGGTCGCCAAACCGCCATTGAATCTGCCGCACCGCATCTCCGGGAAGCGTCAGCATCGTCTTCGTTCCTGCAATTGCAACTGTGGTCGCAGCTGTACTCATTCGGTGGCTCCTTAGTCAGCGGTTCCATTGTCGTCAACTCGACACACCGCGGCATGTGACCCACATCACCCCGGCCCTCGCCACTGATCGCTGGGAGCTGAAACCTGAAAGTTGCGTTTGTGATCTATATCGCGCCGCTTGTGACACCTATCACTGCCAGTATCACCTTCAAAAGCGCATCTCTGGAGTGTGGCCTCTGCGGCCAGTCCTTTCCCCAACCGCAGCGGACTTGGATGTACGAGACCAGGAAACTCGTGGTCAATCCACTTTTGCCTGGGGAAAGAAGACGGCAAGATGAATCTCGCCGCACAGAAACACGCACGATCGAATCTTCGTAGAGGAATCCTCGCAGCCGCTATCGCCGTTCTCGCCATTGCGCTCGTGCCCGTCGCCCTCCGCGCGCAGGCCGATTGCCTCGCTTGCCACGGCGACGCCACCGCGACCGACGGCTCAGGTCACAGCATCGCCGTCGACGGCCAGAAATTCAGCACGAGCATTCACGGCAGCCGCCAGTGCACAAGCTGCCACGCAGACATCAAGGCCTATCCGCACCCCGACAAAATTGCACCCGTCGACTGCAAAACCTGCCACGCCGATCAGGCCTCCAGCATCTCCGGCAGCGTTCACGCCTCGGCCTCTGACCACCCCTGCACCAGTTGCCACGGTGTCGCCCATTACATCTACCCCAAAGACGACCCGCGCTCCAATGTCTATCCGCTCAACGTTCCCAAGACCTGCGGCACCTGCCACGGAAGCCCCGATCTCGCCAAGAAGCACGGCCTGCCCAACGTCTACCCCCTCTACATGGATTCGATTCACGGCTTCGCGCTCAGCAAAGAAGGCCTTCTGGTCGCGGCCAACTGCCAAAGCTGCCATGGCTCGCACAACATTCTTAGCCACACCAACCCGCAGAGCCCAACCTACAAATCCAACATCCCCAAAACGTGCGGCACCTGCCACGCCAAAATTGAAGCCGATTACGAGCAGGGCGTGCACGGCAAAGCCGTCGCCGGCGGCAATCTCAACGCTCCGGTCTGCAGCGATTGCCACACTGCCCACGCCATTTTGCAGCCGACTGAAGCCGAGTTCCGCATGCAGTCCACGCCCATCTGCGGAAGCTGCCACAAGGACAAGTTCTCCACCTACCGTGACACCTTCCACTCGCAGTTAGGCTCGCTCGGCGGCTATGTTGAAACCGCTCGCTGCTGGGATTGTCACGGAGCCCACGACGTGCGCCCCGCCTCTGATCCCGCTTCGCCCATCAACAAGGCCAACCTGGTCACTACCTGCGGCCGCTGCCACGCCGGTGCGCCAACGCGAGCTTCGTGAAGTATCAGCCGCACGCCAACGCGCGCGACCGCAAGCTCAGCCCGGCACTTTACTACATTCGGCTGTTCATGAACCTGCTGCTGGCCGGGGTGCTCATCTTTTTCATGATCCACACCATCTTGTGGGTGATCCGCTCGCGGTATTCCCAGGTGAAGAGCCGTGCTGCCAATGGAGGAAAGAATGCCTGAGTTGGGAACGGCAAATACGACAATGGAATCCGCCGCCAAGGGCCGCTTCTTCGTGCGCTTTACGCGCGAGCAGCGCTACATGCACGCGGTTTTGTTCACCACATTTCTCGGGCTCGCGGCCACCGGCCTGGTCATGCGCTTCAGCGAGAGCTTCTGGGCACGTAAGTTCGCCGCAGGCGTCGGCGGCTTCGGCGCCATCCTCTTCTTCCACAAGCTCTGCGCTATCGTTCTCACCATAGCTTTTCTCATTCATGTCAAAGAAGTCTTCCAGCGCGGCCTCCTGCGCCGTGAAAAAGGGATCTTCTGGGGCTCAACCTCCATGGTCGCCAACTGGAAGGACGTCAAGGACCTCTTCGGCCACATGCGCTGGTTCTTGGGCCTCGGCCCCAAGCCGCAGTTCGAGCGTTACGCCTACTGGGAGAAGTTCGACTACTGGGCGGTGTTCTGGGGAATGATCATTATCGGCTTCTCCGGTTACGCCATGTGGTTCGCGCCGTTCTTCGCGCACTTCCTCCCCGGATGGGCGCTGAACGCCGTGTTGATCATCCACAGCGAAGAGGGACTGCTGGCAATTCTGTTTATCTTTGCAATCCACTTCGTGAACACGCACCTCAGGCCTGACAGTTTCCCCATGGACATGGTCATCTTCACCGGCGTCGAAAGCGAAGACGAGTTCAAGCACAAGCGCCCGCTCGAGTATCAGCGCATGCTCTCAGAGGGCAAAGCCGAATCCCGCCTCGGCATCGCGCCCCCGCTCTGGCTCCTCAACTTTTCTAAAGTCGTCGGAACCATCGCCATCTTCATCGGCCTCACGCTGCTGGTACTCACGCTGACGGCGTACTTCCACTAGCACTCCGGCATCTCGTTCTCGCACTGGGAATGGGTGCCCCATCCTTGCGGCGCCTTCGCCGCAAGGGTGGGATCGCACGGACCAACTCTCATCCATCCGCTAAAAGCCAATGGCTGATAGCTAGTAGCGGTCTCTGTGACTCCTATCACGGCGCGAACTCCCTCCCGAAGCGTCTCCTCAAACTGTGAACGTCGTTCGTAGGCTCCCTGCCGTCACTCTCGTCTTTGCTCTCTTTTTTGCCTGGGCCTCCTCCCCATCCTCCGCGCAAAAGCTCAAGGACTCCGACTGCCTCACCTGCCACGCCGACGCCACCATCACCTCAACCGACGGCCACAGCGTCGCTATCGACGCCGCCAAATTCAAGCACTCCGTTCACGGCACATTTTCATGCGTCGATTGCCACACCGACGTCAAAAGCGTCCCCCACGACGCCACCCCAAAAAAAGTCACCTGTGACCAATGCCACGCCGACGAAGGTCAGGGCTACGCGCACAGCATTCACGCCCAGGCCACCAGCGCTGGCAAAATTCCCGCCAGTTGCCAGGATTGTCATGGCGACGTCCACGCCATCGTCTCTGGCGATGATCCCAAATCGTCCGTAAATCGCAGCAACATTCCCGTCACTTGCGGCCGTTGCCACGGGCAAAAGTTCCTCATGGAGTCGAATGGCGAAACCACGCAGCCCTTCCTCTCCTATCAATCCAGCGTCCACGGCCGCGCCGTCGCCAACGGCTCGCAAAAGGCCGCCGTCTGCACCGATTGCCACGGCGTCCACCAGATTCTCCCCGCCAGCGACCCCAAGTCGCCCATCTCAAAAGTCGCCGTCGCGTCCACCTGCGGCAAATGCCACACCGATGTCTCCGACACCTTCACGGCCAGCATTCACGGCCAAGCGATTGCGCGCGGCAACATGCTAGCCCCCACCTGTACTGACTGCCACGGCATCCACTCCATCAAGCGCCACAACGATCCCAATTCGCCCATCGCTGAGCAAAATGTCTCGCGCGACATTTGCGCCCGCTGCCACGAGGGCGTGCGCCTCTCGCAGGAGTTCGGCGTCCCCGGCAACCGCGTCACCAGCTACTTTGACAGCTATCACGGCCTCGCTGCGGAAGGCGGTTCCGTCGTCGCCGCCAACTGCTCCAGTTGCCACGGCGTTCACAACATTCTCCCTTCAAGCGACCCCCACTCCACCATCAATCGCGCCAATCTCGACGCCACCTGCGGCCAGTGCCACAAAGGCGTCACGCAAAAGTTCACGCGCACGCCCGTCCATCTTCAGTCCGGCTCGCGCTCCGCCGACATCGACTCCGTCGCCGTCCGTTGGGTCAGGTGGATTTACATTCCCCTCATCCTGCTCGTTATCGGCGCCATGTTCCTGCACAACGCCATCATCTGGCGCTCCAAGGCTGTCGCCCGCCGCCGCACGATGAACCCCTTCATGACGCGCATGACCGTCAATCAGCGCTGGCAGCACCTCATCCTGCTCTCCAGCTTCATCGTTCTCGTCATCACCGGCTTCGCGCTCAAATTCCCTGACACATGGTTCGCCCACACATTGGGCATGGGCGAGAATCTGCGCGGCATCATCCATCGCGTCGCCGGCGTTATCCTCATCGCTGCCGGCATCTATCACGTCTTTTATCTCGCCGCCGCGCGCGAAGGCCGCCGCCTGCTGCGCGATATCGCGCCGCGTCCCAAAGACGCATTCGACGCAATAGCCACGATGCGCTACTACCTCGGCCTCTCAACTGTGAAGCCAAAATTTGGCCGCTTCAACTACGCCGAGAAGGCCGAGTACTGGGCCCTGGTCTGGGGAACAGCTCTCATGGGCCTCACCGGCATCATGATCTGGGCCAAGGTTTGGGTTGGCGATCTGTTCGCCCGCTGGTGGGTCGACGTCGCCACCGCCGTCCACTTCTACGAGGCCATCCTCGCCACTCTCGCCATCCTCGTCTGGCACTTCTACCAGGTGTTCTTCGACCCCGATGTCTACCCCATGAATTGGGCTTGGTGGGACGGCAAAATGCCCGTCGACCACTATCGCCACGAACATGAGCTCGACCACGAGCCCGACGCCGACCCTCCCACAAATTCCACCGATTCAAGCATCGAGCCTGCTCCGAAGAAATAGCGGTCTGCCGTTCCCCGCCCGTCTGCGCCCGAAACTCAGCGCCTGGCGATCCATTCCGCTCCGCCCCAGCAGACGAAACCGAAAATGAAGAGCGCCGCGAAAAACTCGAGATCGATGGAGAACTGACCCTCTTGTCCAGATTGCTGGAGCCCATCAGACCCGCGAAGGCAGCGATTGTCTTCGCGGATCTGCTGTGGAAAGCCTTGCGGCAGATAAGGACTCAAACCGGACACAAGGTACGCCAGGCCAGGATCCCCGAGCATTGCATCGAGAAGCCGCGCAACTCTTTCATCCGGCCACTGGCCCGGCGCGATCCCCGCCGCGTTCAATGGCCGGCCAAAAAAGCCAGTTCCTCCGTCGCGCCCGCTCTCACTCGGCTCTCGAGCTTTGATACAGGCAACGAAACCCCATCCGAGGCGGAATCAAAGCCAACCTCGCTCAGAAAATATTCGCCGCCATACCGGTGGAAAATGAGCCTGTCCTCCATCCCTCGGCCGATTAAGCCGCGCTGGACATAGGCCGTGGCCCTTACTGTCTTGGTCCGGTCCTCGATGATCAGCCTGTTGGGATGGATGGAATCGAAACCGACGGCATAGTTCCCGGCCGGTAGAAAGGTGTTTCCGACAGTGAAGCTGAATGGAACATTGACCTTCAGCACGGCGCTCTGTGCGTTGGCACTTCCGGCCGTCATCAAGGTTGCTGTTGCGAGGAGCGCGATTGCGATGATGCGTTTCATGTGAGTCCCTCCGGTGCTGTTCCGCGGGAGAGTGTCGATCCACTCGGGGAAACTTCGTGATTTCCCACTCTGCCGCGATCTGTTTTTCAGTCTGGCGTAGGACCTTGTATCTGTCCAATAGATTGATGTGATATATTGAATCTCTATTGGAGATTCACTTATGGAAGTCCGGCAGCTTCAGATCTTTCGCACCCTCGCTGAAGAATTGAACTTCACCCGCACCGCTGAAAAGGTGCACACCGTGCAGTCCAACGTCACTGCGCAGATCAAGGCGCTTGAAGAAGAGCTCGGTACGCCGCTTTTCGATCGCCTGGGTCGTCGCGTTACGCTCACCGATGCAGGCCGCAATTTCCTGCCCTTCGCGTCGCAGGCCCTTGCCGCCATGGACCAGGGTCAGCGCGCCATCGAGACCGGCGCCGAGCCCAGCGGGCCGCTGCGCATCGGCGCTCCGGAGAGCGTCCTCACCTATCGCCTGCCCCAGGTATTGCACGCCTTCCGCCGCCACTTTCCTCATGTCGAACTCATCTTCGTCCCCTACATGAGCACACCGTTTGCGCTCGAGCTCGAAGCTGGCAAGCTCGACATGGCGATCACCATGTCGGACTCGACGCCTTCAGCCAACATCAAGTCCGTCCGCCTGCGCACCGAGCAAGTTTTCCTGCTGGCCGATCCAAGCCACCCGCTTGCATCGAAACCATCGGTAAAGCCTTCCGATCTGGCGGGACAGAATCTGCTGCTCACTGAATCGGGATGCGCTTACCGGGAGAAACTCGACCGCATTCTCGCTCTGGCCAACATTCGCCCCGCCAACATAACCGAGTTTTCGAGCGTTGAAGCAATCAAGGAGTGCATCTCCCTCGGCATGGGCGTCGGCCTCTTGCCGGCCATCGTCGTTGCCCGCGAACTCCGCCAGCATCATCTCAAAGCGCTCAACTGGGCCGGCTCGCCCCTCTGCATTGCCACCCGCATCATCTGGCACAAAGACAAATGGATCTCTCCCGCCATGGCCGCATTCATGAAGATGGTCAAAGACAAGCTCGAAGACACCGAGCGTTGACGAAAACCGCCTTGCAACGGCTGAAACAGGGGTGACGTGCCGCCCCGAAATCATTTGTGACGTTTCTAGCGCGGCAGCGCAAATGCCACGTACTGCCCCCCGACTGGCCCCTTCGGATCGCGGCCGCCGCTTGCAGCGATGACCACGTATTGCCTTCCGTCGACCATATAGGTGGCTGGGGTGGCAATTCCGGCAAAGGGCAGAACAGTCTCCCACAGCAGATTGCCGTTGTGAGTGTCGAAGGCGTGGAATTTGCGGTCATAGACGGTTGCGCCAATGAACAGCACGCCGCCCGCGGTAACGATGGGACCGCCGTACATCTCGGAGCCCGTGTTCTTCATGCCCCTGGCTGCCAGCTCGGGGTATTCGCCGAGCGGAATCTTCCAAAGATACTTTCCGGTTTTTAGGTCGATGGCGTTGAGCGTGCCCCAGGGCGGAGCGATCGCCGGGTAGCCGTCGGGGTCGAGAAACTTGCGATAGCCGGTGAAGGTATAGTCCGGCGCGGACGAGGTCGCGGGAGCGGCGTTTGCACCAATGCCGAGGAAGCGGAGAAGCGATGCGACGTCAGCGTCGGGAATATCGTCCATGGCCGGCATTTTTCCTTTCCCGTCGTGGATGAGGGCGCGCACCTGGGCTTCATTCAAGCGAGCGGCGACGCCGATGAGCATCGGAAAATGTTGGCGACTGCCTTGCAGGTGATCTCCATGGCAGTCGCCGCAGCGGACGGCGTAGACCTGTGCTCCTGCTGTGTCTGTGCCTTCAGGACTAGCGGCTGGTGGTGCGGACATTTCCTTGGTGGCGGCGGCAGGAGAGCGCAGGTAGTCAAGAAGTGCGGCGATCTTTGCATCGTCGAGATTAGGGAACGACGGCATCCGTCCGGTGCCGTCATGAATATTGGCAGCAACCTTCTCTTTACCGATACGCTTTTCCACATCGACAAGCGAAGGAAAGGTGGGCGGAGAGCCGGCGCGGTTGGCGCCGTGGCAGATGGCGCACTGTTGGCGGTAGATCTGCTCGCCGGCGCTTCCGCCAGAAGTGACCTCATCGAGTCCGCCAAGCCAGGCCATTTCAGTCGAGCCCACGAAGAGCGTCCCGCTCGCAGGGTCGAGCGCCGGGCCGTTCCATTCGCCACCGCCATCGAAGCCCGGAAAGATCACCGTCTGTTGGCCAACCGCGAAGGGGTAGAACTGGCCGTTGCTGCGCAGCTTGCTGAACTCGTTCACTGCCCACGCATGCGCCTCAGGCGTGCGGTTCGTGAGCATGTCGGCAGTCAGTTGCTGGCGGCCGAAGGGAGCTGGCGCGGTTGGCACTGGCTGGGTGGGCGCGGTTTTTTCGCCTGGGACCGTGCTGACCGGGAACGGATGCTCTTCGATGGGAAAGAGCGGCTCGCCGGTGATGCGGTTAAAAAGATAAACGTAGCTCTGCTTTGTGATCTGCGCGAGGGCGGGAATCGGCTTGCCGTGCTTCTCCACGGTATAGAGAGCAGGCGGGGCCGGAAAGTCGCGATCCCAGATGTCGTGATGGACGCCCTGGAAGTGCCAAAGGAGTTTGCCGGTCTCGGCGTCAAGGGCAAGGATCGTGTTGGCGTAGAGGTCGTCGCCGATCCGGTCGCCACCGTAGAAGTCCATCACGGCTGAGCCCGTCGGCGCGTAAACGATGCCGCGCTTCGTGTCCACGGTCATGCCGCCCCAGTTGTTGGCGGCGCCGGCGGTCCTCCATGCGTCGGGCGGCCAGGTTTCGTATCCGGGTTCGCCTGGGCGAGGAATGGTGTGGAATACCCAGCGCAGCGCACCTGTGTGCACGTCGAATGCGCGAACGTCGCCGGGAGGCGCGGGATGGGTCTCGGGGTTACGGCCGCTGACAATGATGAGGTCCTTGTAGATGCTGCCCGGCGTGGTGAGCACGATGGACTGCTGCTCCCATGGCTCCCGCAGGCCCTTACGTAAATCGATCCGGCCGCTCTCGCCGAAGCTGGCGATCGGTTTGCCGGTCTTGGCGTCAAGGCAATAGAGGTAGTTCATTACGCCGGCCAGGATGCGCTCGTCCTTGCCATCGGTCCAGTAGGCGACACCGCGGTTGGGCTGGGTTGACGCGACGCCGGAATCAAACTTCCACTTGAGCTTGCCCGTGGCGGCATCGAGGGCGATCACTTTCTGGCTGGGCGTATAAGCGTAGAGCGTCCGCCCGATGATGATCGGGTTGGTCTCCATGTTGCCTTTCTCGCCGGTGTCGAAGACCCATGCCCGCCTCAGGCGATGAACGTTGGCGCGATTCATTTGGCTGAGTCGCGAGTAATGATCGCCGTCAGCACCGCCATAGGCCGGCCAGCTTACGTTTTGGGCCTGCAACCCTCCACGGCCGTGTACGGTAAGCGTAAAAACAAATCCGATTGTCATCGCGCACCGCTTAACGCGCGCCGCCCAATTCCCCTTCAAGTTTTTGTGCCCCACTTTCGACTGCTTTTCAATCGTATTTCAGGATAGTCGTGAAGCCGAAGTCCATGTGCAGCTGCTGGTGGCTTTTGCAAAGCGCGTCACCGGGATTGTCAGCCGCGAAGTCCAGGTTGACGGTCTGGAGCGGCATCGCATCGATCCCCTCCTTGTGCGGGTCTCTCAGTTCCGTCTTGCCGAACTGTGTTACCTCAAAGACGTGCAGCCGAAGATGGACCGGATGCCGGCCGCCGTTGCAGTTGAGATGGACGAGCCGGTATCTGGAGCGTGTTTCAAGAAACCGTGCTTTGTAGCAAGGGCACGGTCAGGTACCCAACCATTGGGTGAGTCGCGTGCCGCAAGCACCACAAAACAAATCAGCGCGGGCTTTAGCCCCAGACGGAAAGAGAAGGAGCCTTCAGGACCGGACCGTCTCAGCAACGTCGGCGATGGACACTCGGGCGTTTTCGAGGACTGATCCTGCGCGCCGGGATGAAAATGGAGGTTTTCAGATGTCGGGAAACGGAGTCTCCAGCCGACGCCAGGATGTGGGATTAAAATCCATGACGGGTTGTTGTTCAGTTGTAGAGTCGAGATGTAGCGCGGTGGGTTAGGTCTGGCCTATCCGTTTCCGGCCCTTTCGTTTGCCGGTGCCTCATTATCCGGACCATACTCCGTTTCCACATCCCGCTCGTCGAACCGGACATGCGGTTTTCCCGCATCCGGCTCCCGGAGGAAACATCACGGTTTCGCTCACGAAATGCTGCGCTTCCGCTGAGTAAGCCGGACAAGTCCAAACGTTTCGTACAGGCTTTCAGGAGGAAATCTCCTGAACGCCGGCCACGCCACTTTATGTTTGGTGCACAGCCATTGACGCAGCCGTTTACAGGCATGTTGTTCTATTGCCCGGTAGGCCTTACTGGCTGAACCCAGACAGAAGTAATTCGCCCAACCATTCATCATCTGATTGAGCTTCGTTACAACGTACTTGTGGTCCAGCAGGGTCCTGTTGCGTCTGGTTTCGTCACTGATCGCCCGACAGATGCGGATAACCCGCTTCCTTGACGGGGCCGAACCCAGATGGGCGCGGCCCGTCTGAGGCGAGTAGTAACGACCAAACGTGTACCCTAGAAAATCGAACTTCTCTTCCGGCAGCTTCGCGACCCGCGTCTTGGTTTCATTCACCGTCAGTTTCAGCTTCGTCATCATGACCCGCATCGTGGTCAGAGCTTCTTCCGCTCTGCCCCGACAACAGATCACGAGGTCATCGGCATAGTTGACGATGCATGCTCCAAGACGTTTCTCGTGCCCCAGCTTCTTCCATCCAAGCACGAACCGGCGCATGTAGAGATTGCTGAGCAGCGGGCTGATCGGGGATCCCTGTGGGGATCCTCGACCTTCATCCCGATTGCGTGTACTCCGATGCTTCTTCCCGCGCTCGTCCGTCTCTTCGACCGGGGCCTTGAGCCACATCTTGATCAGATGAAGCATGGCGCCATCGACTACACGGCGAGCTACCGACTTTAAAAGCTCGGCGTGGGGAAGAAGATCGAAATAACTGGCAAGGTCCGCATCAACGATCTCTCGATGCCCAGTGTTGATCAGCTTGAAGACGCGTCTTGCTGCGTCCAGTGCGCTGCGGCCGCGCCGATAGGCGTACTGCTCTGGAGGTAGATCGGCCTCGAAGATAGGATCGAGAACCAACATCGCTGCCATCATCACCGCGCGATCGCGGATGGTGGGTACCCCTAACGGACGCTGCTTCCCCCGGGGCTTCGGGATATACACCCGCCGCACAGGAAGAGGTCGATAGGTTCGACTTTTCAGCTCTTGCGTCAGTTCGTCCAACCATCGCTCCACGCCATACGCTTCGATGTCCTCGAACGTCTGATTGTCTACTCCTGCTGCGCCGCCATTGGCCTTGCAGCACTTGCAGGCAAAACCCAGAACGTCCTTCCGGTACACCTTGTCGTACAGCGCATAGAAGCGAAAGTCAGGCGATCTCTTCGCTTTGTCGTGCAACGCTGTCTGTAACTTCTGAACGCTTTCCGGAGTTGCTAGGCTCATCGCCAATCCCCTTGTCTTCGTCACTTCTTGCGTTCGCTTCCAACTAAGGTCCCTTCCCTCCCCCGGCATTACCCGGCTTCTTCGGTACTACGGACCTCCCCGCCACCCCAAACGGCCCGGCCTGGCTCTCGCGAGTTGCCAGTTGATCCCAACTGCGGATCACCGCTGGGGCTTCCCGTGTCGCGTCTGGTCCACGTTTTCATACATGCCGTCGCCAATACCCCGGCAGGACTGATGTGACTGATTCGCTCGTATTCTCCCATCAGCGTCGGCCTTCCCTCGATTACTGGCGGGGCGGCTCCTGCATCCCCGGTTTCGGGGCCTGCTCAGCGTTTACCTCCATTACGGCCTGCATGATCGCCAGGTCGCCTATGCGACCCTCTACACCGAAGGCTCCAGCAGATTCGTTGCCTCCTCTGCTCCCTCGATTGCTACCGGGTGGAGCGATCCAGTTCCCGGGTGGGATTTGCACCCACTGTGGTCCAGCGCCTTTCACGGCGCACAGTAATTAATGGGATGGTCCGCCGCCTGAACCTCAGCGGAGGTATAAGGGGTGAACAGGAGGCGTCCCCAAGAAGATTCATACGATTGGCATCGATCTGGCTAAGACGGTCTTTCACTTGGTT
>JBEKRG010000117.1:0-13903 GCA_049518955.1 Occallatibacter sp. | reverse complement strand
GCATGCCGACCGTTCCCATGCGATGGTGGATGGGCGTATTGAGAGCGATGACGGGCGAGGTTTCAGTAAGGCCGTAACCTTCCCAGAGAGCAATTCCCGCGGAAGCAAACCAGCGGGCAGTGTCGATACCGAGAGGCGCACCCCCGGAGACGAAGACTCTTACGCGGCCTCCGAAGGCCTCACTGACCTTGGAATAGACGAGCTTGTTGGCCAGCTTCCACAGAATCGAGTCGGGCTGACGGCAGTCGTACACGGTGCCGGCGAAGCGCGAGCCGAGATGAATAGCGCCCGCAAGCAATCGTTTCTTCACCGGCGATTGCGAGGCCTTTTGCTCGACGGCCTGACGGATCTTCTCAAAAACGCGAGGCACGCCGACGATGACTGTGGGGCGTACTTCTTTCATGGCCTGCGGAAGCTTGTCGAACTGCGAGCAGTACGCGACCTGCGCGCCGTGGTTGTACATTACGTAATCGAGGGCGCGCGCGGTGACGTGAGAAAGAGGCAGAAAGGAGATGCAGGCGTCGCTCGAATTGAAGCCGAAATCAACGGCGGCGACGTTCTGGTTGGCGGCGAAGTTGCCGTGAGTGAGTGCGACGCCTTTGGGCTCGCCCGTGGTTCCCGAGGTGTAGATCAGCGTGGCCAGATCGCCGGGCTCAACCGAGCGAACCAGCGCGTCGAAGACAGGGTCGCGCTTCGCACCTTCGGCATCTGCACCCGCCAGCAGTTCGCTCATGGCGATGGCGCCTTCAGGAGCCGGTGAATCCATCATGACAACGTGCTGTAACTCGGTTTGAGCGCGGACGGATTGCAGCTTGTCAAATTGCTGGCGCGTCGAGACGACGGCGATGCGGCAGCCTGCGTCGCGCACCTGCTCCGCGATTTGGTCGCCAGTGAGCGTGGGATAGAGCGGAACATCCGCGGCGCCAACAGCCAAGGTGGCAAAATCGGTGACGGCCCACTCCCAGCGGTTCTCGCTGACGAGGACAATGCGGTCACCTTTCTGCACACCAAAACGGAGGAATGCCGTGGCCAGCGCGCGGACGCGCTGATACATCTGGTCAGAGGAGATGGGGTGCCAGTGGCCGAACTCGTCCTGCCAGAGGACTGCGCGCGGATTGGCAGCCGCCGCGATTCGAAGAAAGAGATCGTTGACTGTTGCGATTGAAGAGACAGGAGTCATCGTATGGTTTATGGAATCGGGCAATCGTAACACCTGGGCCTTGGTGAGTGTACCAAAACGCGCAAGCAGCTAGCTTTCAGCCTTCAGATGGCAGCTTCTGGTCCATCGATTCAACTTCGGGCGCGCGCTATTGAGGGAGTTTTGAAGGCCGATTTCGTTTCCAGCTTACTGCTTTTCAAATTCGATCGTGCAGGGGCGCCCCTCAATGCGCGTGCCCTCCCCGTGTCTTTTATCGAAGTGGGACCGTATGTGATAACCGAATTCCGTGCCTCTCGGCGTGTCCGTCCCAGGCACAAATTCCTTCGAGCCGGTCATGCCGTTGGCGTAGAGCTTGCCAGTGCCGTCATCAAAGATTGTTCCTTTAATGTGGAGGAAGCCTGGTTGACCATCGGTGCCGTGCAGGCCGTCAAAGTCGCCGTGCTTGACGACGCTGACGAACTGGTATGAGAAGCCCAGGGCACCGCGCGAGGGGTCGCAGGATACGGTGGTCAGCCATTGGCCGTCGAAGCGGCGCGTGGGAGGGGGACCGCCGTCGTCCTGGTGGTCGGGTTGATCCTGTGGAATGGATGAGGCCGGCAAAAGCAGCAGGATGATCGCAGCGAGGAGCCGGCTTGAGTTTCCCGTGGAGAATATCCGCATGGAGTTCCCTCGTGGAGCCATAGTAGGGAAACTTTGCTCGAGTTGCCAAGCATAAATATGCAGGCAGCGAAACCGCCCCCAATGCAAAGAGGGGATGAAATTGGAGCCATTGCGGAGGGATGAGGAGTCCGGCGAGCGCCGGACCCCTCGCAGTGCGTTACGGCAGTGCGTAGACGGTCTGAAGGACCTTCTGCTTGAGAGAGTCGGGAAGCGGCGCATAGGAGAGAGTCGAAACCTCGCCTTCTCCCGAGTTGATGCACCAGCTAAACAGATCTTTCATGATCTTCTCATTCGCCGCATTCTTCGGCTGCAAGGGAATGAGGAGATAGGTGAAGCTGGAGACGGGATAGACGTTGGGTCCCGGAGCGTTGGTGATGGATACACGATAATCGGCTGGTATTTTGGCGGTTGCGGCAGCGGCCGTCACACCGTCAATCGAGGCCTTGATGAATCTTCCGTCCGCGTTCTGGACCGAGCCGAAGTTGATGTGGTTTTGCAAAGCATAAATAAGCTCGACGTAACCGATGGAGCCGGGCAATTGGCGAATATAGCCGGAAACGCCCTCGTTGCCCTTGCCTCCCACGCCTGTCGGCCAATTGACTGCAGTGCCTTTGCCGGGACCGCCAGCCCATTCTTTGCTGACCTTGCTCAGGAAATCAGTCCAAATGAAGGTTGTGCCGCTGCCGTCGGAACGATGAACGACGATGATCTTTTGGTCAGGGAGATGGACGCCGGGATTGTCCTTGGCGATTCGCGGATCGTTCCAGTTCGTGAGGTTCCCCAAGAAGATATCCGCGAGTACAGATTGGCTGAATTTAAGATCAGTGCTGACACCCGGCACGTTGTAGGCGGGCACATCTGCGCCGAGCACGGTGGGAATGTGAATGAGCTTGACGCCGCAAGACTTAAGCAGATCGTCAGTCATGGGCATGTCGGATGCGCCGAAGTCGACGGTACCCGAGCAGACCTGCTTGATGCCGCCGCCAGAACCGATGGACTGATAGTTGATCTGGACGCCGGGATGCCCGGCGCTGTATTCAGAGAACCACTTGGAATAGATGGGATATGGGAACGTGGCGCCGGCGGCTGTAATTGTTTGAGCCTGAGCCGCGCTCAGCGCGCAGACGAACAACGCAATGAAAAGCAACGATTTTTTCACGATTTGCTCCCTTTCAGATTTCCTGCCGAGGTCTATTGTCAACGGCCAATGTTACGGGCTGTTGAAAATGCGGGGAAAAGGGGGTCGGGGTTCCGGCAGAGCCTCGTGTGAAATACAGCGAATCGCTGGAATCTTGAGACTGAGAGGGCGCACCGACTTGAGTCGGTTGTGCGGACGCGGGTTGCGGGGCGGAGTGCGGCGCGGGCGCGAGGGGCAGCGTGAAGTGGAACGATGCGCCCTTGCCAAGCTCGCTTTCAGCCCAGATCCGTCCGCCGTGGGCCTGCACGATGTGCTTGACGATGGCGAGACCAAGGCCGGTGCCGCCGGCCTCTCTTGAGCGGGCTTTGTCGACGCGATAGAAACGCTCGAAGATCCGTTCCAAATGCTCAGATGAGATGCCGGGGCCGAAATCCTGAATGGTGAACTGCACCTCGGAGGCGAGAAGGCGCGCGCCGGCGCGAATGCGCTTTCCAGTTTGGGCATACTTGAGGGCGTTCTCCATGAGGTTGCCGAAGACCTGATGCATGGCGTCGGGATCGGCCATGACGAGAGCGTCGGGCGCACCGGCGGACTGGAGTTGAACGCCCGAATCGACGACGATGCCGCCGATGGAGTCGATCGCATCCTGGAGGAGCACATTGGCGCGGACCGGCTGCAGGCTGAGCTTGTAGTCGGGGCTTTCGACGCTGGCGAGCGCGAGCAGATCCTCGGTAAGCCGGCTCATGCGGCTGGTGTTCTTGAGAATCACGCCAAGGAATTCGAGCGTGGTTTCGGGGCTCGGATGAGGATCCTCAATGAGCGTCTCGACGTAGCCCTGAATGGAAGTGAGCGGAGTGCGCAGCTCGTGGCTGACGTTGGCGACGAACTCGCGGCGGGATTTTTGCGCTGCTTCAATACTGGTGACGTCGTGGAGCACGACGAGCGCGCCGCCCGCAGGCAAAGGAGCGGCGTTGACCTCAAAGACGCGGCCGGGAGCGAGCAGGCTGGCGCGGCCCACGCAGAGCTCGCGGCGCTCGAGCGCGCCACGCACGCAGGCCAGCAGCTCAGGATCGCGCACAAAGTGGACAAGCGGCCGGCCGGGAGCAATCTGCGATCCAAGAATGCCCTGCATGACAGAGTTGGACCAGCGGACGAAGCCGGCAGAAGTGATGGCGACGACCGCTTCCTGCATGGAATCGAGCATGACGGCCAGCTCATCGCGCCCGCTTTGGAGTTCGGCAAAGTCCCTGCCGAGCCGGACCGCGGTCTCATTGAGCACAGCTTCCATCGAGGAGAGCTCGGCAATTCCGCTGAAGGGGCCAGTGGTGGTATCGAGAGCGTTGATGCGGGCCGTGAGGTCGCCATCGGCGATGCGGCGAGCGAAGGTGACGACCCGGCGCAGGCGGCCGGAGAAGCGTTGAGAAACGAAAGCGGCCGTGGGAATAGCGACCGCAAGCGCGATAAGGCCCAACAAGAGCGCGTCGCGGCTAAACGCGCCCAAGGTCGGCTGGCCCGAGCCAACACCGAACACGAAAAAGAGAAACGCGCTCGCCACCGTGTAGAGCACGAGAAGGACGATGAAGAGGCCGAGGAGTCTGGCAAAGACTTTGGAGGTCATAAAGACAGCTATTAGCCGTTAGCTCTTAGCTTTTAGCTTTTCCCTCCTGACAATCAGCGCTCAGATCTTCCGTTCCGGAGCAAGCTCGCTCGTTCCATCGCCGGGCAGATCGAAGCGGAAATCTGTGGTTAAGAACTAATGGCTAAAAGTTTCCGGCTGGTTCCTACTCGCCTTTAGGCAGTTCGAAGCGATAGCCGGCGCCGCGCACGGTTTTAAGGTAGCGCGGGTTCTCCGGGTCGATCTCGATTTTCTCACGGATGCGGCGCACATAGACATCGACAGAGCGGGGCGTGACAAAGCGCGCGTCACCCCAGACTGCGTCGAGGAGGTGATCGCGGCTGAAGACGCGTCCGGGATGGCGAGCCAGATAGTCGAGCAGGCGGAACTCGGTGGCGGTGGTAGTGGTGAGCTCGCCGCGAACCTTGAGCTGCATGGCGCCGGCGTCAATGATGATCTCTTCAAAACTGATGATAGACGGCGAAGTGGGCCTCTCGAATCGGCGCAGAACGGCTTTGACGCGGGCCACCAGCTCGCGCGTGGAAAACGGCTTGGTAATGTAATCGTCCGCTCCAAGGTCGAGGCCGAGGACACGGTCGTTTTCTCCGGCACGGGCGGTGAGAAAGATGATCGGAATCGTAGAAAGGCCGGCATGATTGCGCAGACGCCGGCAAACGTCGAGTCCGTCGCCACCTGGCACCATGATGTCGAGAAGAAACAAGGCGGGCGGTCTGCGCTCGGCGTCGGGGATCAGATTAGTCGGGGTGTGAAACAAACGAGCTTCAAAGCCCGCCGCCTCGAGATGATGTTGCACCAGCCTTGCTATATCGGCGTCGTCTTCCAGAACAAACACGGATTGGCTCAAAACCGTCAGTCCTCGTCCCGCGGCCGTTTGAGATGCTCGGGATCATTTGACCGCTGGGAACCAAGGACAGAGTAAAACAATTAGGCAAAGAGAATGCAAACGTTTGATGAATTTGGGCCTGAGCCGAAAATGGGATCCGACCTGTCAATCTCGTGAATGCCATGTTTGCGAAGCGGAGGCCTGCCGATCAATTACCGCTTCTTACTTTTTTTCGGAGCGGGCTTCTTAGCGGCCGGTTTTGCAGGCTTCTTATGGGCCTTTTTGACAGGCTTCGAAGCCGGCTTTGCCTTGGGCTTTGGCCGGGCGGCTTTGGCCGGGGCGTGTTTCTTCGCAGGCGCTTTGGCTGCGACCTTTGCCGGCTTGGCAGCAACCTTGTCCACCGGCTTGGCGATGGGCTTGGCTGGCGCAGCCGCGGGTTTCTTCGATGCAGGAGCCGCCGCAGACTTGGCTGGCGCAGGCTTCGCCGGAACAGCTGCCGCAGCAGGCTTGGCCGCGGACGGTTTGGCGGCGGCGGCCGGCTTAACGATGGCCGCCGGTTTTTGGCCTTTCTTGCCTTTAAGTTTCTTGCTCGGAACCGAATCGGTTCCGTCCCCGTCAAGCTCTTCTTCTTCTTCGCCCTCAGAATCGTCTTCGATTCCGTCGGCCAACGCACCCTTGGGCAGAATAGAGAGATCGAGTTCTTCGTCGTCCCCGCCGATCTCCAGATCCTCTTCCGGCAAGGCGTCTTCGGACTCCTCTTCTTCGATTGCCTGCTCCTTGATTCTGGCTCCTGCACGCTTCGCGCGCGAGCGTTTGATGGTGACTTGCGGAGGTGGCGCAGGCGGCGAGAACGGTTCAAGGAATACGCGCATCTCTTCCGCAGTGGTCAACTTGCCATCAATCAACTCGAGAAAGATCTTCTGCTTAAGCTCGGCATAGATGGGCAGCTCGGGGGTGATGCGCATCTCTTGCATGAGCACATAGGGGATGCGCTGATGAGCCTCCGGCCAAACTTTGAGGAAGTTATTGAAGCGCTCCTGGACGCCCTTGTCTTTGCTTGTAAATCCAAGCCAAAGAATCGCTTCAGGGTCATAGCTCATGAACAACTTGAAACATGCCGAAGGCTTGGCGTTCTGCTTAGACAGGAGCGTCTTGGCGAAACCAGAAGCCAGCGAGTCCACCTTGTTCCATTCGTCGACGAAGCCGGGACGCAGCATTGACTTCTTGAGCGCCGACAGATCGCGCGATGGCAGCTTGGCTGTGAGAAGTTGCATCTGCGCTGCGGACATGTCGGGATGAACACCCTGCAAGAGGAGTTGCACCGCAAGATCATGAAGGGTATTCAGCTTGACCTCATCGGCCTTGGCGGAGGTCCACGCCGGAAACAAAACCTTCATCCATCCTTCGGCTTCGAGAGCACGTAAAACCTTGAGGCCGTCTTCCTCGTGACCGATCTGCTCCAGTTCTTCTTTGCGAGAGTGCGCAGAAAGAAACTCGATGACGCCTTCGCTCTTGGCATTGTCATAGCGGGATTGGGTTCTGGGATCCATCTCCCAACCCAGGCGCGCACGAAAGCGCGTGGCACGGATAAGAAGCGCGGGATCTTCGATGAAGCCGTAGTTGGAAACTAGGCGCAAGGCGCGCAATTCAATGTCGGCGGCGCCGTTCAGTGGGTCCATGAGAAGGCCGTACGATCCCTCATTGAGAGAGATGGCCATGGAATTGACCGTGAAGTCGCGCCTGCGAAGGTCCTCATGAATTGAGGCGGGATAAAAGACGGGCTTGCCGGGTTTGGGATACTCGATGCGGTGCGTGCTGACCACGTTGACCCGGACGGTGCCCGGAAAGCAGAGGTAAAGACTACGGGAAGCCTCGTCTTCTCCCCAAATCTTTCCGCCAAGTTTCTCCAATGGTTTCTTGAGCTTAAGGGCGTTCCCGTGGAAGGCCACCTCAAGCTCGCGAACGGCATGGCCACTGGTTAGATCGCGGACGGCGTCGCCGGTAAGAAAGAGGATGGTCCCCGCGTCGCGCGCCGCGGTCCGCAATTGCGCCAAAGCATTGCGCTGGTCAGCCGAGAGTCGGTTCTCCAGGAGGTAGATAAAGTCGGGCATGTTCTAACCTGATTCCGCCGTCTGGACCGCAGCCCAAGTGACTGATGATGCTGCCGTTATGGATCGACACACAACAACTTGCAAACAAAGACATTAACACAAGTCGCGGTGGAAGGCTAGCCAACTTGCACCAGTTTCGCAACTTTTCAGGTATGGCGGGGCGCGTCGAGAGGTAGCCAGATCGTGCAATAGGCGCCGGCGCACCTCTACGGTTGCTCGTGCGACAATCCAGAGCGATGGCCTCGGCACGCAAACCCGTCATTGTGCGCAAGTTCTCCCGAGATTGGTTCGCCGGTTACGTGACGGGCGAGTTTGGGCAGGGCAAGCCGGAGCTGGAGTTTCTCGACCTGACCGGCAGGGTCGTGCGCATGGGCTGGGAAAAGGTGAAATGGATGTGCTACGTGCGCGCGTTGCCCGCCGGTCCGGCGGATCAGGCTGATCCTGAGCGGATGGTGCGCAAGCGATTTTCGCTGCGGCCACGCGCGGCTGGGTTGTGGATGCGGCTCACGTTGCAGGACGGCGATGAGTTAGAGGGCCTGACGGCCAATGACCGGAGCCTGGTTGACGGCGCGGGATTGCTTCTGACTCCACCCGACACGCGTTCGAACACGCAACGCATATATGTCCCACGCCAGGCGGTTCAGACGCTCGAAGTGTTGAGCCTGATTGGAGCCGCGGGCCGAAAACGCGCCGAGACACCGAAGCCAACTGGCGAGCAGCGCGACTTGTTTGGCGGCGACAGCGAGACGGGGTGAAGGATCGCATACGATGCGGGCTCTACTGCTTGAGAAATATAGCGAATTGAAGCTAGAGGATGTCCCCATCCCCGAGTTTGGGCATGAGGATGTGTTGATCCGGGTCAAGGCGTGCGGCATCTGTGGCAGCGATGTGCACGGCTACGACGGCAGCACTGGACGCCGGATTCCGCCGTTGATCATGGGGCACGAAGCCGCCGGCATAGTTCACAGCGCAGGACGCGACGTGCAGAGTTTCAAGCCGGGCGACCGCGTGACGTTCGATTCAACCATCTCTTGCGGCGCGTGCCGGTTTTGTGCTGCCGGCGCGGTGAACCTTTGCGAAAAGCGGCAGGTGCTGGGAGTTTCGTGCGACGAGTACCGGCGGAATGGGGCCTTCGCCGAATATGTGTCTGTGCCGGCTCGAATCGTTTATGCCCTGCCGGACGAGTTCTCGTTTGCCCATGCGGCTCTGATCGAAGCCGTCTCGGTCGCGGTTCACGCGGCGAAGATTACCGAGATTCGGCCGGGCTCAACGGCGGTAGTGATTGGAGCCGGCATGATCGGCCTTTTGAGTGTTCAGGCTTTTTGCCATTATGGATGCGATCGCGTGTTCGCAGTCGATGTGGATGAGACCCGCTTGAAGATGGCGCGGGATCTCGGGGCGACGGATACGTTTTTCGGCTCGGGGTCCGAAATCGTTTCGCGAGTTCTTGGCGTTACGGACGGCCGCGGGGCAGAGATCGCGGTTGAGGCGGTTGGCGCGCAGGAGCCGATCACGACAGCGATCGAATGTGTATGCTCGGGAGGAACCGTGACGTTGATCGGCAACGTCTCGCCAAAGGTGGAGATTCCGCTGCAGAGGGTCGTCAGCCGTCAGCTCCGTATGCTGGGGTCGTGTGCTTCAGCGGGAGAATATCCGGAATGCATCTCTCTGATGCAAAAAGGAGCTATCCGCGTTGAGTCGTTGATCTCCGCGGTGGCCCCTTTGAGCGATGCGGCTGGATGGTTCGAACGGCTGCATGCGCATGAACCGGGGCTTATGAAGGTAGTGCTTGAGCCGTGAGGGGAAGTTGATGAGCACGACTTTATTCGATTTGACGGGTAAGACTGCGGTAGTAACGGGCGCCAGCCGGGGACTCGGCCAATACCTGGGCAGAGCGCTCGCACGCGCCGGCGCCGATCTGGTGATCACCAGCCGGCACCTGCCCGACCTAAAACCATTTCAGGAAGAGATCGAGGGGATCGGGCGAAAGGTGCTGCCGCTCGAGTTGGACGTGCGAGATGTTGTCGGGATCGGACGGGCGGCCGAAAGCGCATGGAGCCACTTTGGCAAGATCGACATTCTGGTGAACAACGCCGGCTGCAACGTGAGGAAGCCGGCGCTGGAGATTACACCTGACGATTGGGATCTGGTGCTTGAGACGAATCTGCGGGGATCGTTCTTTGTCGCACAGGCGTTTGCTCGGCACATGGTGAAGCGAGGCTACGGGCGCATCATCAACATCGGTTCGGTCACGAGTGTGTTTGGATCTGCGGGAATCGCCCCGTATTGCGCCAGCCGCGGAGGAATCAAGCAACTGACCATGAGCCTGGCAGACGAATGGGGGCAGTCAGGAATCACAGTGAACTGCCTTGCGCCGGGTTGGTTCCGGACAAAACAGAACGCGGTCCTCTATGAGAATGAAAAGTGGCTCGAGTACATCACAGACCGCACCCCGCTGAAACGTCCTGGGCAGCCGAACGACCTGGACGGCGCGGTGGTCTTTCTGGCATCGGACGCAAGCGCATATATTACGGGCCAGATTTTCCTGGTGGACGGCGGGATTTCGACGGGCGCGACTCGAGCGACGGTTTAAGAGGTCGTCTTGGCCGGAGAACCAACACAGTTGCAGCAACGGATTCCCAGGCACCGCTGGCGGATCGCCTGGCTCCTGGGGATCGGCGTGCTCGTCAATTACTTCGATCGAGTGAACCTGTCCGTCGCTCACGGCGCCCTTATTGCCTCGTTTGGCATTTCCGACATCGCCTTTGGGTATCTTTCCGGCGCTTACAACATCACGTACGCGGCACTCCAGTTGCCAATCGGCGTCATCCTCGACAAATTCGGCGTGAAACGAGTCGGCCGAATCGGCACTCTGCTCTGGAGCGTAGCGACCTTCGGCGCAGCCGCCACACCTTCGATTGGCGGTCTGTACGCTGCACGTTTCCTGCTCGGTGTTGGTGAGGCTCCCACTTTCCCTGCGAATGCCAAGGCCATCGGCGCCTGGTTCCCCGAAAATGAGCGAAGCTTCGCGACCTCGTTATTCGATGCGGCCGCCAAATTTGCTTCGGTTGTCGGCATTCCCCTCATGGGCTTTGTACTGATTGAGGCCGGCTGGCGTTGGAGTTTTGCCCTCACCGGCTTTTTGAGTGCGCTCTATTTCCTCTGTTTCTGGCGGATATATCGCGACCCCGACGATGAGCCTCGCTTCAGCGAGGTAGAACGCCGCCATATCCAGGGCGCGAATCAAGAATCCGCGAAGGACAAAGCTGCCAATGAACCCGCTTCATCGCTGTTTCATCTTCTGGCCGACCGCAAAGTGCTTGGGCTCGCGATCGGTTTTGGCTCCTACAATTACGTCTTCTATCTCCTGCTCACCTGGCTGCCCAGCTATCTTTTGTTCGGTCTTCGCAACGACCCCATGCATTCGTTTGTCTACACGAGTGTGCCGTGGCTCTTCGCGACCTTCACCGATCTGGTTATCGGGGGCTGGCTTGTGGACCTGCTGGTAAAGCGCGGATGGAACGGAAGTACGGTGCGTCGAACTGTTCTCATCGGTGGAACTGCATTGGGCCTCGGTATTTTTGGCGCCGGGCACACACACAGCACAACTCTGGCTCTCATTTGGATCAGCATCTCAATCGGCGGCCTGTCCGCTGCCTCTCCTGTGGGATGGTCGTTGCCCTCTCTTATTGCTGCCCGCAATGACGTTGGCAAGGTAGGAGGGATCATCAACTTCTCCAACCAAATCTCGGGAATCGCCGCACCCATCGTTACCGGGTATCTGGTTGCGGTTACACATTCTTACGTATGGGTCTTCCGCGTCGCAGCAATTTACCTGGTTATCGGCATCGCGGCATACATTTTCCTGCTGGGGAAGATCGAACCACCTGGGACTCGCTCTGCGATGGTCGCTTCCCTTTAATTCTGCGAAAACCAGTTTGAATCAGAGCCCAGAACTACGCGTTCTGAAGCTGCGTGACCACTTCGGCATCAAACAGGCTCTGGTAGTACTCCGCGGTCAAGCCGAGGACCCGCTCCTCGGAGTAATGTTCCACCACCCAGGCACGCGCGGCACGGCCCATGTAGAAGAGCCGTTTCGGATCGCGGAGGAGTTTGACGACCGCATCAACAATGGCCTCAGGATAGCCGGGTGGAATCAGGAGGCCGGTTACCTCTGCAACAACCGCATCGCGGGCGCCAGTGGATTCTGTGGTGACGACCGGAATACCGGAGGCTTGGGCCTCCAGCACCGCGTTGGGAAATCCTTCGCGCCAGGTGGGAAGAACCATCACGTCCATGCCACGGTAGAAAGGCGCAGTGTCGGTCACGAATCCCGAGCAATGAATGCGTGGATGATTGAGAATGCGACGGCGCAACTCGGCATCGAGCGCGTCCTCGGAGCGGTCTTACCAACCCACGAGCAGCAGATGCGTTGAGGGCTCGGCGAGCAAAATTCGATCGAAGGCCTCGATAAGTTCGGGCAGGCCCTTGTCGCGCGTCAGGCGGCCGACGAATCCGACTACGGCGGCGTCTAGCGGAATGGAAAACTGCTCGCGCACTGCGCTGGGCCCGGGTGAGAAGCGCTCCACATCGACGCCGTTGCTGCTTCCCTCACCCAGCACCAGCAACCTGGCGGCGGGAGCAAGACCGAGGGCCAGTGCCTCAGCACGGAGACTCTTGCTATTGCAGAGCACCACATGCGCGCAGGAGCAAGCCACACGCTCGGCGGTGAGCAGAATCCAGCGCTTGAAGCCGCGCGACCTTTCGAGCTTGAGCCCGCGCAGCATGTAGACACGCCTGGGCACACCGCGCACACGGGCCGCGAGCATGCCCAGCAAACCGGCCTTCGGTGTGCTGAACTCGACGAGATCCGGCTTGCAGTTGCCAAGGATCCACCAGAGGCGAACCAGCGCGGCGAGATCGGCCAGGGGAGCAATGCAGCGGTGCATCGGAAGAGCGATCGATTCCACGCCGGTGCGAGAGGCTGTGCGCTCTAGCAGTTCGCCGGGGCCAGAGACGAGGACGACACGGAATCCAGCGCGCCTCAGTACACGTATACGCGCCCCGAGAATCAGGCACAGCTCCTGTGTCGTCACGCCGAGAAGTATGGTGGGCCGTTCGTTGAATGCTGAAGATAGATGGAAGGAAAGAGCCCCTGAATCTGCCATTGATTTCCTGCGCCACGTAAAGGTCCCCAAATGTGAGGGGTGATCTGCAGATTCTGGTGGGATTCGAGGGCCAGTGTTTCAATTTGAAACACCAAGATTAGAGCAATCCAATGCACAGTCAGTGACTGTGAACACACTTCAAGACTCAGCTTTCGGCGAGAATGGTCTCCCTCTCGGAAAAGTCTGGCGAAGGGAAGCGATGGCGCGACGAACAAAAATCCTCCTGCTCCTTTCGCATTTGGGCGGCGGCGGCGAACTGAGCTTAATTCTGTGTGGTCCGGTACCAGTCGACGGTGAGACGGAGTCCCTCGCGGAAATCGACGAGCGGGACATAGCCCAGCAATTCCCTCGCCCGGCTGATGTCGGCCAGAGAGTGCTTGATGTCGCCGGAGCGCGACTCGGCGTAGGCCGGCTGGCCGCGGCAGCCGGTGAATTCACTGAGAATCTCAACGACCTGATTCAGCGTGATGGCCGAGCCGGTAGCCACGTTCATCATTTTGCCGGAGACCTTCTCGGCGGGTGCGGATGCGGCCAGGAGGTTGGCGGCAACTACATTGTCAATAAATGTGAAGTCGCGGCTCTGCTCGCCATCGCCGTAGATCGTCGGCTGCTCGCCAGCGAGCAGTTTGCGGCAGAAGATGGCCAGCACGCCAGAGTAGTTCGACGTGGGATCCTGAAACGGCCCAAAGACGTTGAAGTAGCGCAGGGTGACGGTTTCTAGCCCGTAAACGCGCGTAAAGGCGCTCAAATAGTGCTCGCCTGCCAACTTGGCCACCGCATAAGGACTGATGGGGTTGGGCAGCATGTCTTCCCGCTTGGGGAGCGTGGGCGTATCGCCGTAAACCGAAGAAGAGCCGGCGTAGACAACGCGGCGTACACCGGCAGCGCGGGCGGCCACAAGCACGTTGAGGGTTGCGTCGACGCAATTGCGGTTTGTGGCGACGGGATCGGCGACGGAACGCGGAACGCTGGCCAGCGCAGCCTCGTGAAAGACAAATTCCACGCCTGCGCAGGCTTTCGCGCAAACGGCCGGATCGGCCAGGTCCCCTTCGATGAACTCCATGGCTTCAAGGCCGGCCAGGTTGGCGCGCTTGCCGGTGATGAAGCTATCGATGCCGCGAACGGATTCACCACGTTTGAGTAAAGCGGCGGCAATCGAACGCCCGATGAACCCCGCGGCTCCGGTAACAAGATACTTGGCCAAGCGT
>JBEKRG010000116.1:0-13976 GCA_049518955.1 Occallatibacter sp. | reverse complement strand
CCCCAACTCGTTGCTGCGTCCTTCCGCTATCTTGTTCTCGCGTCCATTCCGCTCCACTTCATCGCCGTGGCTCTCGCGGTTCCAGCGCTGCTCCTTCTCTATGGCGGTCGGTACGCGGGCGCGGCCATGGTTGTGACCATCGCCCCATTGCTCTGCATGCCCAAGGCATTTCTCGCGCCCATTCAGAGCCTTCTGCAAAGCGCCGAGCGCCAGTCCTATGTCATCCTCGCAACGATTCTTGCAGGCATTGTTGATTGGGGTATCGCCTGGTACCTTATCCCGGCTCACGGTGCGGTGGGCGCATGCATTGGCAGTGGAATCGCGCAGATGACTGCCGCGGGAATCATGTGGGCGATCGGGATTCGCCTTTACAACGTGAAGCTGCCCTGGATATTGGTAGCGAAAGTTGCGTTCATCAGCACACTTGCCGCGCTGACCGCGCACTACGTCGCCGCACAGTTGGGCACTCTGTGGGGATTTCTGTTTGGCGGAGGTGCTTCTCTGGTCGTCCTGTTTTCGCTGTTCTATCTATTGCGTGTTCTGGAGCCGGAGGATCAGGCCCGCTTAAGTCTTCTTACTCGCTCGATGCCAAAATCGATTGGCAGGCCGGTAGAGAGCGTACTTTCACTTATGATTCGGTCGCGTCTTGCTGTCGAAACTCCGACCAACGTTTGAGAGGCGGTATGCATCAATCGAGCCCGTTAATGCGGACGAAGAAATCGGTGAGTCTGCCCCGGCATGCTGAAATCTGGTTGGTGCCATATCTGAAAGACCGCCTGCGCAGAGCCATGCGGACTGGAGGGCCGAAGCGTGTCTGGGTCGCAATCACCGATCATTACGAACCACTAGGAATGGGCGCGTCGGTTGGAACTGCGCTTCGGCGCGTGGCGAAGTGGCGGGACAGGTGGCCGCTCATCGCTGATAATGCTCCACGGGACGCCGCTGGACAGTGCCCCCAGTACAGTTTTTTCTATCCGCAGGAAGAGTACCGGCGAGACCTGCTTGATGGTATAGCCGAGATGGTGAACCTTGGCGTCGCCGACGTCGAGGTACACCTCCACCACGACAATGAGCAGCGGGAATCCTTTATTCGAAAGGTCTCCGAGTACTGTCACCGACTTACAAACGACCACGGATTGCTTCGACAACAGGATGGCCGCACTGTCTTTGGTTTCATTCACGGCAACTGGGCTCTCGACAACTCGCTTCCAGATGGCAAATGGTGCGGCCTTAATGGTGAGATCGCTCTGCTTCGCGATCTTGGCTGCTACGCCGATTTCACCATGCCTTCGTTGCCCTCGGCGGCGCAGGGCCGCGTTGTCAACCAGATCTATTGGTGCGTAAATCATTCTGAAGGGCGGCCGAGGTCGTTCGATCATGGAATCGAGGCCGCGGTTGGCGGCGGCAGACAGGGAGATCTTCTAATGATTACCGGACCGCTGGGCATACGCTTCGGCGAACGGGCATTGCCGCGAGTCGAATCTGGGGAACTCGCTGGCTACGATCTGCCCACGCCGTCGCGTGTTCGGCGTTGGTTCGATCTTGCGCCCACCATCGGCGACGATCTCTTTCTCAAGCTCTACACGCACGGTGCGGTGGAAAGAAATCTGGAGCCGCTTCTCGGAGGGGCTCTCGGTAACCTCTTCCAATGGATCGCGGCAGAAGCGGAACGGAGAACGATTGAGGTTCACTGGGCCACAGCATGGCAAATGTACCAGGCTGTTAATTCTCTGATTCAGCCAGTAGGCGCGGCTAAGAAAGGAGGCTAGCGTCATGTTGCTGCAATATTTCGGATTTGAGCAGGATCCATTCGGGGCTACCCCGGATGCGCGTTGCTTGTATCTCAGCGGAACGCATCGGGAGGCGTTGGCGTCGCTGGATTACGGGTTTTTGAGTAACCGTGGTTTTACGGCAATGATTGCATCTCCGGGAATGGGGAAAACGACGCTGCTACGTCGTTTTCTAGAGAACACCCGCGGGGCCGCACGCACCGTGTTTCTCTTCGATGTCGATGCCGAGTGCGAGCCGAAAGAACTTGTTGCCTACATTCTGCGCGACATCGGCATCACTCCCGCGCAGAGCAGCTCCGAGATGCACGACCAACTGACTGGTGCGCTGGTCAAAGAAAATCGGGCGGGGCGAAAGTTCGTGGTGGTGATTGACGAGGCGCAGAACCTGTCAAATGCTGTCCTGGAAAGAGTTCGCCTGCTCACCAACTTTGAGACGTCGCAGGGCAAGTTGATGCAAGTCGTTCTATCAGGGCAGCCACAGCTCGAGGATAAGTTGATGCAGCCTTCTCTGATTCAACTTCGCCAGCGCATATCGACCATCTGCCGCATCAAGCCGCTTTCTACGGACGAGACCGTCGCATACATTGACTACCGGCTTAAGCTTGCGGGTTATGACGGAGAGGCTCTGTTTTCAAAGGACGCGCTCCAGTCGATCACTGAGGCAAGTGAAGGCATTCCACGGAGTATCAACAATCTGTGCTTTAACGCAGTGTCACTGTGTTGCGCTCTGAACCGCAAGCAAGTGGATGCGAATATGGTGGCCGAGGCGATCGCCGATCTGCAGTTGAGTCCGCAAACGGGAGATACTGGCACGGTCGTCGGCGACACTGCGGCGGAAGAGCCAGATAAACCGAAACAACGGAAGCCGACTATTCGACGGTTGACGTTCTGGATTCCGGCAGCAGCAGCAATTCTGATCCTGTGCGTGCTGTCCGCGCTTTGGTTCACCCGATCTTGGATTCCCTGGTCAAACGCGGCGGCCAACGAACGCACGTCGGGCCTCACGGTTCCGCTTGCGTCCGTTCCTGCGCCTGCTGCGGTAGACGCCGGGGAAACCAGGGCTCCTGAAACCGATCCAAACAGTGCGCCATTTGTAATTACGGTCAAACCAGATCAAACGCTTCAAGATATCTCCGAGCAATACTTGGGAGGCTACGATATTCAGTGCCTGCACCAAATTCAAGCACTCAACCCGAAGCTGACCGATCCAGACCACATCGAAGTTGGCCAGAAGATCTGGCTTCCGGGACCGCCACCTAAGCCTGTGGAGGGGGACGCGAAACCTCCATCCGGCGAGAGGATCACACCATGAGCCGAAACTTTGAATTGATGACGCAGCTTGGACTTCAAGTGAGTGCAACGGATAATCCCAAGCCCGCTGCAATTGATTCTGCCGGCGCATCGGACGTTGTCTCCACTCCGTCTGGCGATGCGGTCCATGCCGGCGAAGAGGAGATGGCGCGATTCATTCTTGAGATGTTTCCGCGCAGCGGGGTCGCGCCGAAAGCATGACTTTCGCATATCCACACAACACTGACGAGTCGCGGCCGATGCACCACGCTGTCGAAGAATGGAATGAAAGATGAAGATTCTACACGTGGTTGGGGCACGGCCAAATTTTATGAAGGCGGCCCCTGTTCATCGCGCACTGGCTCGTGCAGGGCACGAGCAGACACTGGTGCACACCGGACAGCATTATGACGTACTGATGTCAGATGTGTTTTTCAAAGTATTGGAGATTCCGAATCCAGACGAATGCCTAAACGTAGGGTCGGGATCGCACGCACAGCAAACTGCGACGATCATGAGTCGATTCGAATCGGTGGTAATGGCGCGCAGGCCGGATATTGTTTTGGTCTATGGAGATGTGAATTCCACTGCCGCAGCAGCGCTCGTGTGCGCCAAGCTCGGCATTCGTGTGGGTCATGTTGAAGCTGGCCTGCGGTCGTTCGATCGTTCAATGCCGGAAGAGATCAACCGCCTGGTCACCGACCAACTCGCTGACGTTCTCTTTACCCCGTCGGCGGATGGCGACGAAAACCTTGCCCGCGAGGGCGTTTCCAAGGAAAAGGTGTTCCTTGTCGGGAACGTAATGATCGATACACTGATCCAGTTTCTGCCGAAGGCCGATGAGCTGTTTTCTAGGCTTAAGACGGAGTTATCGCTGGAGTCTTACGGATTGGTGACGCTTCATCGCCCATCGAACGTAGACGAAGAAGCTACGTTCTTGCCCATGCTGGAGACGCTTGACAGTTTGAGCGAAACACTTCCCCTCATCTTTCCCGTACATCCCCGGACCCAGCAGAAGTGGGGAGCCCAATTGGCTCGTTGCAATCCAAGCTTCCGAGTTGTTGAGCCGATGGGATACCTCGAGTTTCTTGCGCTGCAGAAGAATGCACGACTCGTGATAACAGATTCGGGCGGAATTCAGGAAGAGACGACCTACCTGGGCACGCCGTGCTTTACGTTGCGCGAAAACACTGAGCGGCCAATCACTGTGACTTTGGGCACAAACATATTAATCGGGCGCAATTGGGAATTGCTGCGGAGTGAATTCCACGCCGTACTTGATGGCGGCCGAAGGTCGCCTTGCCACGTGCCGCTTTGGGATGGCAAGGCCGCGGAGCGAATTACAGCAATCCTTACTCGGCAGGAGTCTTGACGCCGCATTGAGAGGATGCGTCACCATGAGTGGTATACGAGCCTTTGAAAGACGCACGAATGCGTGGCCGCAAGAGCTCTACCTGTCCGGGTAAAGGTTGGCAAGAAATAACACCATTGAGGATATCCATGCACGGCAAACAATTCGACGCATTGGTAATCGGCTCCGGGGCAGCAGGTAGTTTTGCGGCTAAGGAACTCACACAACGGGGCCTCGAGGTGCTGCTGCTTGAGGCGGGCCCAAATATCAGTGAAGACGATTTCAAGGTCCCTGATGTTCCACAACAAAAGGGGATCAACCTCAAGTCACGTGTCCTCGCTGTTCTTAGGGGACAGCATATTCAAGCGAGGCTCGGCTATTTCGGCGAACAGTTCAAGCATCTCTTCGTCAACGATCGGGAGAATCCCTACACCACGCCTCCGGATAATTTCTACCTTTGGATTCGCGGAAGACAGCTTGGCGGCCGTCTGCATCTTTACGGACGTGTATTGCTGCGCATGTCTGATTACGACTTCAAAGGAGCAAGCCGCGACGGATGTGGCGAGGATTGGCCGATTTCCTACGCCGATATTGCTCCCTATTACGATCGAGTCGAAGAATTCATGGGCCTCTATGGCACGAAGGACCACATTCGTAATCTTCCCGACGGGAAATGCTGCAACTTGCCGAAACTAACAGCGGTCGAACAGGCCTTCAAAGCTAACGTAGAGGCAACCTGGCCTGACCGATCCGTGATCTCCTGGAGGTATGCGGCCCCCAATCTCAAGCGCGCGCCATTGCCAATTCTTGCCGCTAAGGAAACAGGTCGGCTAACGATTCGTACCGATGCGATCGTGAAGAGAATCAATGTTGATCCTGCCTCCGGACGGGCAACTGGTGCCGAGTTCATTGACAGGCGGACGCGAAAAACTGAATCCGTCTCAGCCGACGTCGTCGTTCTTTGTGCATCCACGATTGAGTCGGTGCGTCTGCTCTTGAACTCTGCTTGCCCCAAATACCCGAATGGGCTAGCAAACTCCAACGGCCTTCTTGGCCGTTACTTCATGGACCAATGCCCAAGTCAAATTTACGGAACAGTGCCAGGAACGCTGGGGTCGGAACAAGACGACTCAGCACCGAATGATCCCTTCTATGGGCCTGCTGGTGGCATTTACATGCCTCGATTCCATAATCTCGACACTGTCACAAATCCGAAGTTCAAAAGAGGCTTCGCATTTCAGGGGGCGATCGGAAGAGGCACAATTCCCGAAAATGACCCGGCCATCTTTGGAATCATGGGATTTGGTGAGACGCTCCCCTACTTCGAAAACTGTGTCACCCTAAATCCGCGGCGAAAAGATGCATGGGGCATCGCAGTGCCTCACATTCGTTATTCATTTTCTTGCAATGAACAGGAATTACTTCGCGAGCAAGTCAGATCGCTGAGGGAGATGGTTGATTGCTGTGGTTATAAGGTAATTTTCTCCGGATCTGCGCTCGGTCTCGAGAACGAAGGAGAAGCTTTCGCAGATGCCGATTGGCTCAGCAGGCTCATGTTCCGGGCCTCCTTCAAGAGATGCATGGCCCCTGGCGCAGCAATTCACGAGTGCGGTGGCGCGCGCATGGGAGATGATCCCGCTAAGTCGGTCTTAAACTCTTTTAACCAGAGCTGGGACGTGAAAAATCTGTTCGTCACCGATGGAAGCTGTTTCCCCTCAAGCGGAACGGTCGGACCGGCCCTCACGATCATGGCCCTGACTGCACGAGCGTGCGAGTACATCGCCGGGGAATACAGGTCCGGAGGACTTTAAGGTATGACACTCAATGGCACGGGGAGGTCGAAATGCTGCTGAAAAGCTGCAAGGAGCCGACGCAATGAGCCTCTTAAGGGTTTTGCTGGTCGTTTATGCCTTCCCGCCTGCCGGAGGGGTGGGGACTTTGCGTGCCGCGAGTCTGGCTCGCTATCTGCCCGCTGAAGGAATTCGACTCGATGTCCTCACGACGCGTAACCCGGCCTCGGTGGGTACCGACGTCTCCCTTCTTCAGGATATTCCCTCCGAAGTGACCATTCATCGCACGGTTACGCTCGATATTCCCTTCGGAATCAAGAAGCGAATCAAGAGGCTAATCACCGGCGAAGAATCGCCGGGCAGTCGAGCCCTCGGGACTCATCAGGCGAGCAAACCAAGTTTCATGAAGAGAGTTCTTCAGGATCTTCTTTTGCCCGACCCACAAGTGACCTGGCTTCCAGTGCTCACGCGCGCCGCACGCCGCATTGTGAGGGAACGCGAGACCCAGCTCGTCATGATTACCGGAGCGCCCTTTTCTGCGTTTCTTCTGATCGAAAGACTCCGCAGAGAGTTTCCACAACTCGCCATTGTGGCGGATTTTCGCGATGAATGGCTTATTTCCCAGTTTGAATACGGCAGCTTTCAATTCAGCAGCAGTGAGCGCGCCCGCAGTTTTGCTGCGAGCGCAGAAGCTCGCGCCGTTGCGAACGCCACCGCAGTCGTCACAGTGAATAAGGCCACGCTCGATGTGATGCGCGAGAGATATCCCAAGGAACCTCCCGACAAATTTCACCTGATCCCTAATGGTTACGATGCCACACGGGTGCACCGGTCGCCATCCTCTGGGGTCCCACGACGCGACGGCAAGATCCTGATCACTCATACTGGCACGCTCTACGCTGCAACCGACCCGACTTGGTTTATTGAAGCCTTGCAATCTCTGCCGCCAGACGTCAAATCAAGAATTAAACTCCGCTTCATTGGCCACATCGATGAGCCTCGTTACTGCGACGCGCTCCTGCAACTGGGCGAAATGGTGGAGCTCGTGGGCTACATGCCACAGCGGGATGCCTTGACAGCGATGAGTGAAACTGACTTTGTCCTGATGATCGGCCACGACCGACTGAATATACAGGGCAAGTTCTACGATTATGTTGGAGCAGGTAAGCCAATCCTTGCCTGCCTTCATCCTGCAGGCGATATACGCCGGCTGCTCGAGGAGATGCGGGCCGGATGGTGGGCGGACGGTCGAGACGTAGAAAGCATCCGCCGGCTTATCGTCGATGCTGCAGACCGTGGTCATTCTCTGCTCAATGCGTTCCGGCCCGATACAGAGAAGATCGCGCGATACGAGCGCAAGGTTCTCGCGCACCGCTATGCTCGCCTGCTGCATTCCGTCGCTCGCGGCCAAGTTGAGCGCAGTATAGATAGGCTGGCTGCAGATCGTGTCGAAAAGGTCGCGAAGTAATGCTCAAGATCGCCGTCGTCACTGCGCATTTTCCGAGTTCAGCGCAACCCACACACGGACGACCCGCATTTCAGACGCTGCGACTCCTCTCCACTACATGTGAAGTGCGGGTCTTTTATCCGCATGCCGCATATCCATCCTTACTGAAGCCGCGGAGCCGCAAATACAGCACACTCAACGCTTCCTACAGTCCGCCAGACATCAAGGTTGGCTATTACGATTACCCTGCAGTTCCATTTGTCACCCGGCCTTTTAACGGACATATAGCAGCTCGCGTCCTGCTGCCCCACATTCGCAGTTTTGCCCCCGATTTGATCTTCAGCTACTTTCTTTACCCGGATGGGTATGCCGCTCTTAAAATCGGCAAGGCACTTTCGGTTCCTGTCGTTGCCATGGGCGTAGGGTCCGACGTCCACAGCATTGCCGGTCCGTTAGAGGTACAAAGAACTCGCACCGTCTTGAGGGAGGCCGATTTTCTGCTTGCAATCAGCGAGGATTTACGCAAGAGGATCGTCACCCTGGGTGCCCCTCCCGATAAGACCCGTACGCTCGTAAGCGGGTGTGATATCTCAGTCTTCCACCCAATGGACTGCCCCGACGCGAGGCAAAAGCTGCGTATCGATCCTTCGGCGGAAACCGTTATTTACGTCGGTCGCTTGGACTTGAAAAAAGGGCTCCGTGAATTGGTCGAAGCGGCCGCCAAGCTGCACCCAAGTCGTCCAAATCTACGTGTTTATCTCATTGGCGAAGGGCCGGACAGGCCGATCATCGAGAGAGCGATTCAAGCCAACAACGCCGCAGGCTATTTCCGCGTATTGCCTGAATGTGGCTTCGACGAGGTCGCCGTCTGGATGGCTGCTGCCGACGTGGTCACGTTGCCCAGCTATATGGAAGGCTGTCCGAACGTTGTTTTGGAGGCGCTCGCTTGCGGTCGGCCCGTGGTTGCAACGAACGTTGGAGGCATCCCCGAGATCATGAGTGAACGATGCGGGCGCCTCGTGCCGCCGCGGGACCCTGCAGCACTGGCTCACGCCCTCGCAAAAGTCCTCGATGAATCGTGGGATGCCGAAACCATCTGTGCTGAAAATGGCCGTAGTTGGGATACTGTCGCGCTAGAACTCCAGGAGATCTTTGAGTCGTTGATTTCTGCCCGCCAGGCTTCAGCGTTGAGCCGATAAGTGTCGGATCCTCGTAACCGGGGAGGATCCGGGATTGGTGGCGATATTGGTTTTGTCAGGAAGGAAACATTGATGAGCCTGAAGGTCGCAATCGTTGGTTGCGGAAAAATCGCCGACGCGCACGTCGAAGTAATCAGAATGATTCCCTCAGTTGAGTTACGCGCAGTTTGCGATCTTGAACCAATCATGGCTGACCAATTGGCCGCTCGCTTCAGCGTCCCGCACCGGTACAGCGATTTGGCGAAGATGCTCGATGCTGAGGGACCAGATGTTCTGCATATCACAACGCCGCCGCAGTCGCACCTTGCGATCGTAAAACAAGCCGTTGCGGCAGGATGTCATGTCTTCCTCGAGAAGCCGGTGGCGCTGCGACATTGCGACGTCGAGGCCATCATTGCGGCGAACGTTGCCGCTAAGCGGAAGCTGACGGTCAACTACTGGCCAAGGTTCGAAGCTGTCGCACTGGAGTTACGGCGTATGTACGAAGCAGGCGTACTCGGCGATCCCGTTCACGTGGAAAGTTCGATTGGTTACGACTTGGCGGGCGAGTTCGGGACGGCGATTCGGCGTAACCCTGAACACTGGGTGCACCAACTTCCCGGCAAATTGTTTCAGAACGTTTTGGACCATGTCTTGAATCGCATCACGCCGTTTATGGGCGATGAACGGCCTCTAATCCAGGCAGTCGCATATCGTAGAGATACCCTCACAGAGGAAACGGGCGGCGGTGAGCTTTTGGACGAATTGCGTGTGATCATTCGGGGAACGCGCGCAAGCGCTTATGCAACATTCAGCGCAAATGCTCGCCCAGTTGGGCAAACATTGCGAGTTTATGGAACAAAGAACACTGCCTTCGTTGACTTCGCAGCGCGCACAGTCGTCCTCGAGCGGAGGCAGACGTTCTCTTCTGCTTTGGGCCGTTTGATCCCTTCCTTCCTCATTGCAAAAGACTACTTTCAGCAGGGATTGAAGAATGCGAACAGCTTCTCGCATGCGCAGTTCCACTTTTTCGACGGTATGCGCCGGCTGCTTACCGAGTTTTATCTTTGCATCGAGAAAGACACGCCGCCGCCCATCGATTACGAGGAAATACTGCGTGTTTCAGCGATGATGGAGCGGATCTTCGAGCAGGCTTATCCGGGGGTGCGCAGTTGAAAGTACTGGTGACAGGTGCGGGCGGTTTTCTCGGAGTCCATGTCGTCGAACGCCTGCTGGCTCATGGCTACAGGGATATTCGGTGCTGTCTTCGCGATCGAGGCAAGGCTGAGCAGCTCTTGTCGCTATCGGAACGCTACCCTGGCTCGCAACTGGAGCTATGCTGTGGGAATTTAAGAGCGAAATCGAATTGGGCTCGGGCTGTGACGGATGTTTCATTGGTTGTCCATCTGGTTGCGGGAATGAAGGGCGCGCCGGCAGAGATGTTCACGGACTCTGTAGTTGTCTCCCGCAACTTGCTTGAGGCGCTTGAAGTGCGAGATGGGATCCCGATGAACCACACTCGTATCGTTCTCGTGAGCTCTTTTGGCGTGTACGGTGTTGCGCGATTGAGTAGAGGGTTTCGGATTGACGAAATGACGCCTCTGGAGGAACATCCCGAACTCCGCGACATCTACTCCCATTCGAAGCTCATGCAAGAGCAATTGTTCTGGGAGTATCAGCGAAAGAACGGATTTGAGCTAGTCGTGTTGCGCCCCGGCGTGATCTATGGCCCGGGCGGGGGGGCCTTCTCCACGCGCGTCGGCTTGCAGATCGGACCAGTGTTCTTCCACCTCGGCGGAAGTAATCTTCTGCCGCTTTCATATGTCGTCAATTGTGCTGAGGCGATTGTTGTTGCCGCCGGCCATCCGGACTCCGCAGGGCAGGTCTACAATGTCCACGATGATGTTCTGCCGACCGCGTCCAGATACTTGCGCGAATATAAAAGGCACGTCAAACGCATTCGATCAATTCGCCTGCCGTATTTTGTAACAAGAATGCTGGCCAGATTCCTTGAAGGCTATCATCGCCACTCGCAGGGTCAATTGCCAGGGATCATCACTCGTTATAAAGCTGCCTCAGCTTGGGGTGGGAATAGGTTCAACAACGCAAAACTTCACACATTGGGCTGGTGCCAACTGGTATCAACACCGGATGGGATGGCACAGACGTTTGCATATTTGCGTGAGCGAGACGCGAAGCTTAAGTAATTTTGCGGAGTTCCCTCATGGCCTTGGTGATCTCGGTTATTGAGGCCTTTCGGCCCAAGCTACAAGCCGACCAAGTTTGTACCCGAAATCCGGTCCGTATGCTCCCTCGAGGGCGGTGTGTGGACTTTCGACTCCTGGAGCTTATAGAGAAGTGACCTGTAGCTGATATTGAGCCAATTGGCAGTCTTGCGGCGGCTCCAGCCGTTAGCTTGCAGCACCTTGATGATAATTTCTCTCTCCAAGCTTTTGCGGGCGGCCCTCGTAATCTCCTTCAGAGAAACGGGATTATCCAGATCAATTTCGGGGATGACTCCGGATGAGGTAGCCGGCATCAGATCCGCGATTAGGCACTCTTCGTCGCCGATGAGAACATAGCTTCGAATCATGTTCTCAAGCTGACGGATGTTTCCGGGCCAGGAATACCGCTGCATCATGCTCGTGATTTCTCGCGAAAGTGGCTTCGGGTCGAGGCGATAGGCTTTCGAATACAGATTGAGAAAGTAGTCGATCAGAACGGGCAAATCCTCGGACCGTTGACGCAGCGGTGGGAGATCGATGGTCACAGCATTGATGCGGAAAAAGAAATCCAGCCGGAAGTTTCCATCCTCGGCCTGATGCCGAAGATTCTCCTTGGCTGCGCAAACAAGCCGAGCATCGACTCGCCTCGATTCCTGGGCACCGACGCGAGTAAAGGTCCCGTCCTGGAGAACCTGCAGCAGCTTCGCCTGAATCGACGAATCCAGGCTGCCGACTTCATCGAGAAACATCGTGCCCAAATGCGCCAGTTCCATGCGGCCGCGCTTGGTCGAATAGGCACCGGTGAAGGCTCCCTTTTCGTACCCAAAGAGCTCCGACTCGATCAATGAAGAGGGGATCGCCGGGCAAGTCACTTTCACCCAGGCACAATGGGACCGATTGGATCGTGCGTGCAGCGACTTGGCGAAAATCTCTTTACCTGTCCCACTCTCACCCTGCAAGAGAACCGGGACTGTTGTGTCCGCCACGCGCTCCAGCTTCGCGCGAGCGGCCGCCATCATGGGTGATCGTCCGAAGATCACATCCGTGGGCGGTAGATCCCGAGAATGGACAAACTCAGCGGTGCGGGCCAGCGGCATTCTTGATCCAATTCAAAGGCAGATACCTTCCTGTTCTGCAATTCCTACGCCAGACTCGGGCATTTCAGTGGAAATTGGGTCCCACACGAGAAGTGATCCGCCATCTGAGCTGAAAACACCTAAAAAGAGGGTTGAATCGGGTAACTTCAACAAAATATTGCCTTACAGCGGGCGCAAGAATTTGCGCTTGTGGGTATTCTCTTACCACTTTCCGTGGCGAGATTGATGCCACTTTCCTGAAACAGACGGCCACAGATGGGACGAAATGGGGTTCCGGGCAGCTTGCCGCGGAGGATGAAGGCTGGTCGTTCAGCCGTTCCCCGGGCGACCAATTCCCGCAAAAACGCACCCCCAGTTCTCTTCTTCTAAACAGCTCCAGGGTCAGGGAGGGTTAAGATGCACTCATGCAGAAGGTAGATGTTCCGCGGCGTCGTAGATTAGCGACTTCCATCAGAAAGAGGATTACGTCCTACTACACTGAAAAAGAGCAACATGAAATCGCATCTGCCGCCGCTGCCCAAGGTATTAGCCTAAGCTCATTTATAGCCTCCGTTTCCCTCAAAGAAGCACGCAAGCTCAATTCCCGTCAACGATCCCGCTAGAAAAACCCTTGATTATGGCGATATAATAGCGCTATAATAATAGCGTCATTATGACGCTACATTGACGAAACGATCGTATGCCACAAAACGTGCTAAGGAGACGTGTATGAAGCGAGCCTCAAGGGCCTTTCAACTCAATAAACGGTTAGCGGAGCATTCTTGGGGCCGGCTATCTAGTCGCCTCGCTACTTCGCTGAGAAGCCTCACCTCTGACTACAGCCTTTCGGTTGGCAGGGGAGACATTATCTGTCTGGATGGACATTGGTACATCACGCATTCTGGATTGCTGCGATTGGCCTCTCGACGCCGCTGTGTTGGCATTCAAGTTGAGATGGTCCGCGATTTTTGCGATCCAACAGGCGCTCGGTGGGCATTTAGGGCAACTGTTTTCCCTTCTGACAAGTCCTCAGGTTTCGTCGGGTTTGGCGATGCAGATCCCTCGAACGTTTCCTCTCTTGTGCGAGGTGCGGAGATGCGGGTGGCAGAAACGCGGGCCGTCAACCGCGCCCTGCGCAAGGCCTACGGCATCGGCATCTGCTCAGTCGAGGAAATCGGAACGATTCCGAATCCGGTTGAGAAGTTTCCTCCCCAAAGGGCAAATGGGAACGGGAATGGCGCCGGCCCCAAGGTCCGCGACCATCTGTGCCAGATCATCCGCCAGCACAAGCTCGACCCCGAACTGGTAAAGGCCTACGCCGTCGACTTCTGCGGCACCAAGACGCTCCGGGAGGCCAGCAGGGATCGGGTTGAGAACTTCGTCCAGCAACTGGCCGACTCAGCCGCGAAGGACCGCAATGCCCTGCTCTTTCAGCTCAACAGCTACTCACAACCGAAACAGGAGGGGGCCGCATGAGACGCCAATTCCCAGGCCTCGCCGAAGCGGCCCGCGATTCTCGTCCCGAGATTCCCGATGGCGTCTTTCTGGTCCAGGTCGCCGGCGCCCAGTTCCGCTGGCATGCACACAAACCGTTCTACGTCCTCCGACTCTCCATACTCGGGCCCCGCACTCTGGCCGGTCAGTCCATTGTCGGCCGGCTCTACTGCACCGAGAAAGCGATGTGGAAGCTGGGCTGGTTCCTGCGGGATTTTCTCTATGACCCGGAACTGCTGGCCCACGAACAGGTCGATGAGAAGGCTTTGGTCGGACTCCGCGGCATCGTCAAGATCAGCCATACCGTGATCAACGGCATTTCGCTGATCAACCTC
>JBEKRG010000115.1:0-14281 GCA_049518955.1 Occallatibacter sp. | reverse complement strand
AGCATCGCGGCACAATGATTCAAAGCTAAAATGCGTCTCACGAATCTCAGTTCTGCCAGGCCACGGCAGCTGCACCCACGCCCGAGGTGGGAATATTGTAGCTGTGGTTCGCGCCGTTCTCCCAGGTAACTGTGCCGTCGCTATGCAGCACGAAGAACTTGAACTGCACAGCGGATCCCGCCGGCGCCGAGACGGTCAGCAGTCCGCTGCCTGCGGCTGGAATTGTGACCGGGCCGATCGCGCCGTTCCAAGTGGTTGCCCAGTTGCCCAGTTCCGTAACGTTCCCGGAGATCATAATGACATCCGTACTGGCCAGCGCCGGCGTGCCACTGACGCTGAAGTTGACTGGAATCAGCGTCGACGTGTTCACCGTAAACGGAGCCGCTGCGGAGGTTGCGGCTCCTTGCGTGACCGTCACCGCGGCTGCTCCCGCGGCAAACGCTGGAACCACCGCAGTGATCTGCCCATTGCTCCAGTTGGTCACGGTTGCGGGCAAGGCAGTAGAGCCAACGGTAAAGTTCACGGTTCCCGCAGTTGCGCCAAAGCCGGCTCCGCCGATGGTCACCGCTGCGCCGGGATTTGCCACGCGCGGAGTGACACTGCCGATCGAGGGCGGCACCGTGCCTGAAGAAACCCAGATGGAGACGCTGTTATGCGGCAGGGTGAAGTTCGTCACCGGGTTATTGCTCCCTGCCGTGCCGGTGACCGCGATTCCGATTCCGCCCATGGTCTGCGCGAGATAGTCCGAATAATTCCCCGGCGGCAGATCTGTATCGAGGCCAGAGATGGCCTGGTCCTTGGATGGGTTGTTATTGATGGCCACCAGCACGACATTCGTGCCCAGTTGGCGCTCGTAGATATACACGTTGGTGTTGATCCAGCGCTGCATCATGGTTCCATAGGCAACCGCCGGATTGGCCGCACGCAATGCGGCAAGATACTGAATCAGCAGCGCTGCATCGGTCGAGCTGAAGCCGGTCATGCCGTTGCGGTTATACGGGACCGCCCCGCTATCCGTGTCATTGTGGAGATACTGCTCGTCGCCGTAATAGAGCACCGGCACGCCGCGGCAGGTAAGCAGGAAGCTGATGGCTTCCTTCACCGACATCTGGCTCGCGCCCTGCGACAGGATGCGCGCATTGTCGTGGTTATCGAAGAAGGTCACCAGGTCGTTGGGCTGAATAAAGGCTTGCGACGGGATGGTCGAAGAACCTGCGTCCTCCAACGTCAGCTCATTGTCGATATCGGTGAAGCTGTACCTGCCGCTGCCGTTGCTGCTAAAAACCTGCGCCAGGTCCCAGTAGAGCGTGTAGTCCAACAGGTTCATCCCGCTGTTGTTGGAAAACTTCACCGAATCCGGATACAACGCATCTCCGGAGCCTTCATCCCATTCGCCAAAGATGAAGGGTTGTCCCGGCATCCTGGCCGGGCTTGAGGCGCCGCTCCAGTTGGCGATGGTGTTTTCCAGGCTGTATTCCCAACCCCAATTTGTTTCCTGGGCAGCATCGAAGCGAAAGCCATCGACGCCGTGGGTCAGAAGCTGCTCGACGGCTGTCTTGAGATACGAATCTACCCATGGATTGGTCTGGTCCAGATCGGCCAGGCTTTCCAGTGTGTCGTACTGCACCTGATAGCGGTCTTCGTAGTTCGATATATTCGGGTTGTGATGGTAGCAGGGAGTCGCTCCGGTGTCGGTTGAGTAATTGGTAACCAGCGTCCCATTGTTATAAAGCGATCCATTTTCGCCGGCGCCGATAGGATTGGTGTCGTTGGCGGGAAAATCCACATAAACCCTGATGCCAGCGGCGTGTGCTGCCGTTACCAAGTTGTCGAAGGCCGTCCAAGTGTTGTTTCCGTCGCCGTCGGCGTCCTCGTTGCCGAAGTGCTCGTCGATCTGCATGAAATCGCGCGTCCAGTAGCCGTGGTAGCCTGTATAGCCGTTGCTCTCTCCGGCACTGACGCGGATGTTACTCATGGGCGGCGAGATCCAGATGCCGGCCGCGCCCATCGACTGTAGATAATTGAGCTTCTGCTGAATGCCTGCCAGGTCGCCGCCCCAGTAGTAACCCCAATTAGCGGCTGCGGGATTTGTGAACCCGTTGGGGTCATAAAGACCGGGACTCTCGGAGGGATTGTCGTTGGTCGTATCGCCGTCAAAGAAGCGGTCGGTCACGATTTGGTATATGAATCCCTGGTGGATATCCGTTATCGCGGCAATCGGCGGAGCCGCGGGAAGATTGATGCTGTACGTGTCTGAGGCAACGCTGCTGTTGGTGTAGCCGTTGGCCACAGCCAGCGCTTCGATGGTCGTCGTGGCAGCCACCGGGATCGGCGCTGAATACTCAGTTGAAGCCGTCGTGGGCGCGGTGCCGTCGGTTGTGTAATAGATCGCTGCTCCCGAAGTGGAATCCGAGATCGCCACACTCTGCAATGATGAGTACTTTCCCGCGCTGACGGAAAACGCCGGAGTTGCCGCCTGCGGCGTAACCTGCGTGGTGCCGCCTCCACTGCCTCCTCCGCATCCTGCCAACAGAACAGCCAGACTCCACATCGCTGGCGCGCCCTTGGAACACCTCAATCGCAACCAAACCCTGTTCACAATATTCCTACATCGCGGAATCAGCCGGATCCCCTTTTTGGCTCGAAAGTGGAAGTAGTCCGGAATTTCCGTTTGCCTTTCGACTGCGGACCAATATACCCCCGTTTGCCTCCGCTCGCGAACCTTTCCCATTGGTTCCAAGGCCACAGACCTGGTCCAGCTTGCGCAATCAGGGCGCGGGCTGAGTAGCCAGGGATTTTCAGGCTCAAGCGGCGTTGATGGCCACGACTTTGCTGTCGCGCAGGTTCTTGATGTCGCGCATCGGCGGCTGGCCGAAGAGACGGCTGTACTCACGATTGAACTGGCTTACGCTTTCGTAGCCGACTTCATAGGCCGCGGTGGTGGCGTCCAGCCCGTCCATCAGCATGCGCTCTCTTGCCGACTGGAGCCGCAGCTGCTTCTGGTATTGGAGCGGGCTCATGGCCGTCAACGAGCGGAACTGATGGTGGAGAGTGGAGACTCCCATTCGCGCGATGGTTGCAAGCTCGTCCATGCGGAGCGGCTTGGCGAAGTTGGTGCGGAGCCAGGCGATGGCCCTCGCTGTTCTGTAGCTGAGGTCTCCGGCCGTGGCGATGGCGCGGAGGCGTTCGCCTTGCGGAGTCCTCAGGATGCGATAGAGGATTTCGCGATGGATCAGGTGGCTGAGAAACGGTATGTCCTCGGGAGCGTCAAGAAGGTCGATGAGCCGAGAGCATGCGGCGAGCAATCCGGCAGTCGTGACGCCGACAGCAAGCCCATGACGCTGAATGGAGGGCAAGGGCTCGGGAAGATCTTCGCGGCTAAGGACCTCGCGCACGATCGGCATGTTGAGCTGGAGGTTCATGGTCAGCATGGGGACCTGCTCCGAGGCCTCGGTGATCTGGCTTTCAACGGGGACATCGATCGACGACAGAAGAAAAGATGATCCGTTGCAGAGGTAAACCGTTCCCGAGAGGTTGATGCGCTTTCGGCCCTGCACAAAAACCGTGAGGCTGGGCTCATAGACGGCGCGATAGCAAGGCGTCGGCCTGGTGCGGCGATACAGCGCGAGGCCGGGGACGGCGGTGCGATTTTGTCCGAGCGCCGGCGCATGGGCCGCGATTTTGCGGGCCAGTTCCTGGCGCATTTCGACGACCGCTGCACTCTGATCGCTGCGTTTCTCCGTCTGCTTTGCCATTTCGATTCTCGTTCCCCCATTTTCAGCGTACAGCCAGAACAGGCGCAGTGTGCACAAAATCGCAGGCCGGGACAGAATTGGGCAAAGAATAGGCAGGATCGGGAAAGCGCGCGTAATAGGGGATTGGCTACTTTGAAATTGTGCGAATGACTCATGAGAGCCGAGGTCGGCGCAAAGGATGGAAAACAATGCAGAAACGCAAATTAGGCAAAAGCAATCTGGAAGTTTCGGCGATGGGGCTCGGATGCATGGGCATGAGCTTCAGCTATGGCGCTCCGAAAGACGTGCCAGAGATGATTTCGCTGATCCGCGCGGCGGTGGACCGCGGCGTGACGTTTTTCGATACGGCCGAAGTGTACGGGCCGTTCACCAATGAGGAACTGGTGGGCGAGGCGCTGGCGCCGGTTCGCGACAAAGTGGTAATTGCCACGAAATTCGGTTTCAACACGAAAGGCGACAGCAGGCCTGGAGCGCAGAACCTGGATAGCCGGCCCGAGCACATCAAGGAAGTGGCGGAGGCCTCGCTGAAGCGGCTCAGGACCGACGTGATCGATTTGTTCTATCAACATCGCGTGGACCCCAACGTACCGATTGAGGACGTTGCGGGCGCGGTGAAGAAACTGATTGCGCAGGGCAAGGTGAGGCACTTCGGACTTTCAGAGGCGGGTGTGAAGACGATTCGCCGCGCAAATGCCGTGCAGCCGGTGACCGCGCTGCAAAGCGAATATTCGCTGTGGTGGCGGAAACCTGAGGCGGAGGTGATCCCGACGCTCGAGGAGCTGGGCATTGGCCTGGTTCCATACAGCCCGTTGGGCAAGGGGTTCCTGACGGGAAAGATGGATGAGAACACCAAGCTGGGGAGCAACGATTTCCGCAGCACGCTGCCCAGGTTTACGCCGGAGGCGATGAAGGCGAACCAGGCAATTGTGGATTTGCTGAATGCGATCGCGAAACGGAAGAATGCGACGCCGGCCCAGATCGCACTGGCGTGGCTGCTTGCACAAAAGCCGTGGATCGTTCCGATTCCGGGCACGACGAAGCTGACGCGGTTGGAAGAGAACATCGGGGCCGTCGAGGTGGAGCTGACGCCCGATGACCTGCGCGAGATTGACGATGCGGCGGCGAAAATTGCCGTCGAGGGTGCGCGGTATCCGGAAAAGCTTGAACTGATGACCGGGCGGTAAGGGGAACGAGGGCACGGGCGCGAGGGTACAGGGCGAGCGACGCTATTCGGCGTGGAAGACGACGTCGAAGAGCAGGAGGCTGGCGGTGGTGAAGATGATGTCGTAGCCGAGGAGCATCTTGATCCAGAGCATGGGGTCGCCATCGCCGGTGAGGATGTAGGTGACCGCCTGGACCATGGCGAGAAGAGCGGGAATAAAGATGGGAAAGAGAATCAGCGAGAGAAGAAATTCGCGGTTGCGGCTGCCGATGGAGAGCGCGGCGAAAAAGACTCCGTTGACGACCAGTGCCCAGGTGCCAAGAGGGAGAACGAGGGCCAACAACCAGGCATTGCCGGCGATGTGCAGGTTATAGAAGACGAAGAAAAATGGCGCAAGAACGATTTGAACGATGGAGACGAAGAGGAAGTTAGCGATGGTTTTTGCGAGGTAGAGCTCGGCGCCGGGCGAAGGGACCATGCGCTGCGCGTCCATGACCTGGTGGCGGATTTCGCGGGCCCAGGCCTGGTTGAGAGCGCTGACGGAGGCGAACATAGTGGCCACGCAAAGGACGCCGCCAGCGATTTGCTGCGAGAATGCACCGCGGGGATCGAAGGCGATGGAGAAGAGCACAACGACGAGGCCGGAAAAGAAAATCATGGAGATCATGGCATCGAGGGTGCGCCACTCGATGCGGAGATCTTTTGCGAGATGAGTGAAGAGGGCGCGAGTCATTGGTGCCCCTCTTCTGAAGACGGTTTCGTGTCTTTGGTGAGATCGGCGGTTTGGACGGGCTGGCCAATTGCGGCGGCGGCACGGAGATAGTCGCCAGGAGTGAGGATCAACTGCGTGCCGCGCGTTCCAGCCGAAACGCTGATGCGATCGAAAAGGATGGCGGTCTCGTCGACGAAGACGGGGTATGGCTTTTTGGCGCCGAAGATGGTGACGCCGCCGCGGATGTAGCCGGTGAGCGGCTGCACCTCTTTGAGCGGAGCCATCTCGACTTTACGCCAACCAGCTAAACGCGACAACTTTTTGAAATCGAGGGCGGCATCGCCGGGGACGACAGCGAAAACATAGTCGTGCGCAGAGTCGGTCGTCAAAAGCGTTTTGAAGACCTGCTCGGCGGGCATGCCGATCTTTTTTGCGACGGTGATTGCCGACAGGTCTTCGGGATCGACTTCGTACTCGCGAAGCTCGAAGGGAATGTTGAGAGATTCAAGGAAGCGCGCGCCGTTGGTCTTCATTGGGTGGGGCTCCCCTTCTCTGGACCCGGCGGACGAGATCCCGTCCATGGAAACCCCTTATCGATGGACGCGACGCGGCCGGCGTGGAGTGTGATAACGAAGTCTGCGATGGGAGCGGCGAGCTCGCGCTGATGCGTGGTGAGGACGATGGTGCGATCGGATTGGCGGAATCCGGCGAGGAGCGCGACCATCTGGCGCGCGCTTTCGACATCCATGTTGGAGAAAGGCTCGTCGAGCAGAAGCAATTCGGGAACGGAGAGGAGCACGCGGGCGAGCGAGGTGCGCTGGCGCATTCCCTGGGAGTACTGACCGAAGAGGCGATTGAGATCGGGATCGAGGCCGACCTGGCGAAGAGCTTCAGTGGGCGTGAGGCAGGGACGGCCGGGATAAAGACTGCTGAAGTAGCGGAGATTTTCCAGCGCGGTGAGCTCGTCGTAAAGCATGGGCGCGTGAGACATGTAGCCGATGCGGGCGCGCGCGTCGTGGGGCTGGGATTCGCCGAAGACGCTGACCGTGCCGTGAGTGGGGCGGAGCAGGCCAGCGAGAACGCGGAGGAGCGTGGACTTGCCTGCGCCGTTTTCACCGAGGAGAACGTAGCAGCGGCCGGGCTCGAGATCGAGCGAGACTTGGCGGAGGGCGGCAAAGCTGCCGAAGAGCTTGGACACCTTATCGAGTCGGGCGCAGAGGGTTGAGCGGCCGGCTTCGGGTGCGTTCGGTGTCATTCGATCAGTTGGCGGCAGTCTGAGCGGAGGCGGGAGGCGTGGGAGCCGGAGCCGATGCGGTGTTCGGTTTAGTCGTGGGCGCGGTGGATGGCGCTGCGCCGGGCTGCTGCGGAGCGTATTTGCTGGCGCACTTGGCCGACAGTGCGGTGGCATGGAAGATGCCGTCACGGCTGTAGGTGCCAGTCGCCACGGCCATAGCATCGTCCTTGAAGGTGTCTGGTGGCGGCTCAGTTCCCTTGTAAGTGACCTTAAGGAGTTGGCCGGTTGGGGCTTTTGCCGAGTGGCTTTCGTACTCGTTGAGAACGAAGTCGACGTGGGTTCCGACCTGCTCGATGGAGCCGGGCTGAACGAAGCCTTCGACGCGGAGATTGCTGTGATAAGCCTTGTCGCCCATTCCGCCGAGCTCGGCGATGGTTACGTAGTAGCTCTTATTGGATTTGTAGCCGGTAAAGGCGAGCCAGGCAACTGTGCCGAGGATGACGACGACAGCGATGCCGATGCGGAGACTTTGGTAGTGGGGCTTCATGAGTGATCCAACCTCAACGATACGAGTGTGAGGGTGAGGGGGTCAAATTCCATGTGATTTAGGTCACACGGCAGCTTCTGGCTACCAGCTTCTAGCTGCTAGCTTTGGCTCGTTGAGGAAGGGGCAGGGCGAGGGAGCAAGGGCAAGGGTTTGACGGGGTTGGCACTGAAGGCCCCGAGGGTGGCGGATCAGTGGCTGCGGCGGGCGTTTCCGAGGCGGCCACAGTAGCCGCGATTGACGACGCGGACCGGCTGCATGGCGGTGGCGACAAGCGGCAGAATCCCGGCCGCAACTAGAGTGATTTCTATAAATAAAGCAACCATTGGGACCCCCAAAGGAAGCTTTCCCTACTAGTTGTTGCGCCTGTGGTTCCGGCCGCGATGGCGGGTCGCCAGAATTGGCGGCGAGAGAATCATCGCAACGAAGGCCAAGGCAAGAAGCAAGTCAACCATAAAGGGAAATCTCCACGCATGCTGTTGTGCCATCGATGGGCATAATCAGCTTGCGAATGGACAATAGCCCCGCACATTGACGATGGGAAATGGCTCGTGGGTGGGAGGGCATGGCCTGTTGGGGGCAGGGGCGGCGGCGGCTGGTGTGCACTTAAGTAAGGTTGGCGAATGATGGGAACCCTATTGACCGAGAAAGACCATGAGATAACCCGCGCCGAATAGCGACAAGACTGCAACGGCGAGCGCTCCGAACAGCAGGACGCGCCGGCCATCGCCTTTGGATTGAAGTGCCTGGAAGGAAGAAAAAAAGGAAAATCCAAAGGAAACGATCATCGCTGCGGGCAAGCTAAGCCGATGCGCGTCGCACCATCGAAAGAACGCCGACGTGTCCGACTCCATGAACGAGCCGGTGGCGACCAGGCAAGCGAAAATGATTCCGCAGGCGACGGCAAATAGGTTTCTTGCGCGAAGAAGGATTTTTCCCGCAGGGGTGATCTCCCACTCTATTGTCTCGGGCGACAAAGAAGTCCAACACGCGAACAGAATGCCAGCACTCAGGATGGACAAGATCAGGATGAGCACGAAGGCAACGAACCAATAGCTTACGAATGATCCCACATCGACTCCTTCGGTCAGGGCGCGGCAGACAGAACGGCTGCTGCGCGGTCGATGGCCTGGGTCAGAACTGTCAATTGCTGCGCGGCGAGATTGTGATCGCGGGCATCGATGGCCTCGTTGACGCCGGGGATGACGACAGCGGCGTAGCCAGTGAGCACGCCGGGAGCATAGATGGTGTGGCGGTACCAGGGGCGGCCGGGAAGGCCGGAATCGGAGAGAAGAGCCGCTTCGGTTTGACGCAGGGCGAGATTCAACGCGGCAAGATCGCCGGATGGGGCGGACTGGAGGGCATGGACGCGCTGGGCGGCGGCGGTGAAACGCGATGCGGCTGCTTGTGCCGGGGCGAAGTCGAGAGAGCCGAGGCCATTGTCGGACGCTTTGTGCTTTGCCGCTTCAATGTAGGTGGAGATTTCGCGCGCGTAGGAGACATAGTCGAGTGGCAGCACGTCGGCGTCGGCCATGCGCATGGCTTCAAGGCCGAAGACGCGCGCCATCTCCTGCAAATAGACGAAATCAGGATCGGCGTTCTTCGTGTACCAGGCGAAGTCATCGAATGCGGAGTGGTAAACGCCGTACGGACCACCGGACTCGATGTCGGTTGAGGGCACGCCGGCATGTTGCAGGAAGGGCGTGAAGTCCGATCCCGAGCCGAGGTCGCCGACGTGTACCTGTTCGCCCTCGATGGGCGGCGCGTTGGAGCCGCGATGCTCATTGCCGCTGAGAGACTTGATGTGCCATTGGAGAAAAACAGAGCCGGCCACGGGACTGGGAACTGAGCGGGCAATGTCGCGAACAAATTCCTTGAGCGAAGGCACGGCCGAGGCGGAGAAATCCGGACCAGAGACGGCCACATCGACATTGAAGTAGGCGACGGCGTGGTCGAGTGCGCTGCCCTGCTGCTCGACCCATTCCGTGGAACCGACGAGCCCCTCCTCTTCCGCGTCCCAACTGCAGAAGATGATGGTGCGGCGAGGCCGCCAGCCCTGGTGAATGAGAACGCCGAGACCGCGAACGGATTCAAGCATCGCGGCGGTACCGCTGGAGGGATCGACCGTGCCATAGACCCACGCGTCGCGATGATTGCCAAGGATGACGGGTGAGCCCGGATCCTGAGAGCCCGCGATTTTTCCGATGACATCCCAGATGATGCGGCGCTGGTAGTCCTGCTGGGAGACGAGGTGGACTTTTACGCCGCTGGGGCCGAGGTGATAGCGGAACGGGAGCGCGCCTTGCCAGGCTTGCGGAACACCCGGCCCTGTGAGTGCCTGGAGGATGGGCGCGGCATCGTGAAAGCTGAGAGGAATGGAGATGATGCGCGGCTGGTCGCCATCGGGCCCTGCAAAATTTGTGGCGCGGGCCGAGTCGGGCAGGTCGAGCGTGGAAGCGACGCCGGGAGTTTCGGGATCGCCGGGATAGTGGAAAAGATAATCGACCGAGCCGCGCTGGACGCCAGTGTCTGGACGCCAGGGGCCGATGGGATACGGATCGCCTTTGTAAAAGCCGTCGTCCTGAGGATCGGAGTAAATGAGAACGCCAACTGCGCCGTGCTGCTCGGCGAGATAAACCTTGACACCGCGAAAGTTGGAGCCGTAGCGGCAGAGAACAATCTTGCCGTGAACGTCTATATGCTGCGCGGCTAGCTCGTCGAAGTCTTCTTTGCGGCAGAAGTTCGCATAGACGGCCTGGGCGGTTACGTCGCCGGAGCCTGAAGAACTGTTGTAGGGCATGACGATGCGCGGATTGTCCTGATCAGGATCGCCGTTGACATGCTCGCGATTGGGGCCGGTCATGAGCTGATGGCCGGCCTCATCCCACGCCTCGACGCGGACGACTTTCGGATAGTCGAGGAGCACGCGATAGGGAACGATTTGCGTGTCGAGCCCGGCGGCGCGGAACTTGCGCGCGACGAACTCCGCGGTTTTGTAATCCTCGGGCGTTGCGGCGAGATGCGGCTCGGCAGTGAGAGTCTTCAGGTCCTCACCGGCCAATTTTGGATCGGGCACGGCGAGGAACTTTTCTTCGAGCTTTGCTTCCGCGTCAAAGTTGGCATAGCCAAAACTGCCCTGCGGAACGACTTGCGCGAAGGATGAAAGCGAAGGCGTCCCCAGAACTCCGGCAAGGAGAACGAGCGACGATACAGAACGAAAGCACATTGAAGGGCCCCTGGAGCGAAGCGCGCCCGCGGGCAACACTCGATCAAGTCGCGAACAGGCTGCGGCCGGGTTGCGATCAGGCGACGGGCTGAGCACAGTGCGAGCAACGGCGCGCCGCCAACGGAATCTCGCTCAGACATTCCGGGCAGTTTTTGGTGGTGGGAGCGGCGGGCTTCTTCATTCGTGCCTGTATCGTGTTCATGGGCAGAATGATGAAGAGATACACGACCGCGGCCACGATAAGGAATGAAATGGCCGCGTTGAAGAAGTTGCCGACTTTGATTTGTCCGCCGCCCACATTCAGAATGACGCTGCTGAAATCGGGCTTGCCAACGGTGGCGGCGATCAGCGGGTTCAAGACATCGGCTACCAGGGAACTAATGATGGCATTGAACGCCGCGCCGATAATTACGGCTACTGCGAGGTCGACTACGTTGCCGCGGAAGATGAAATCGCGAAATCCTTTGAGCATGGATTCCTCCGGTAAAGTTCAGCTTCAACCAGCGCGCGAGGCAGCGACCGAAACTGGCCAATGCTATGGCTGCCGATTGAGCACTCTGCCATGCTACACGGCGAAGCGGCAGCAATGCAGCAAGTCTCATTCGCGTGCGGTTGGTCATGAGATGGCGAGCATGACCACGATGGTGGCAATGATCATCAGGTCGGCGTAGAGGAGGAGGAGCACGCCGGCGTGATAGAGGCTCCATTTTCGCTGGAGGCAACGGGCCGTCTCGGCCATTCCCCATGCTGCAACCAGCAAGGTGAGAATCTGCCACCAGGAGCCATGAAGATTTTCAATATGCGGAAAGCCGGCTAGGCGGAGGCTGGCGGCGAATGCGCCCAACGAAAGGAGAATGGCGCGAGGGAGTGACTTTCGCCGAAGATGAAAAAAACTGAAACGAAGCACAACTTTTCACTGTAAACGGTGTTGGCGGAGGAGGGCCTGTTTCAGGAACCACATTCCAGCCTTCCCCGTTGTTAGAAATTCATCCGGCTGCGATACCGTGGTCTGAGAGGTCACCGAAGGATTCCAACCGAAGCCGCTTTGGCTTGGTCCGCCGCGGCGCGTGCAGCGCTTTTGGCGGTATGGCCCGGAAGGGCCCTGCGTTGCGACCGATATCATGATTCGGGCTCGGGAGTTCGTTTAACTGACTGGGACAACTTTTGGGGGTCGGAAAAAATGAAGGGACCATTTGCATCGCTCTCTGTCTGTGCCGCGCTGTTCGTCTGCTGGCCCGCTCTCACATTCGCCCAAACCGTTCCAGATCCGGACGCCCCGCCGCAGGCGGACGCTCCGCCGGCTGCACAGTCGGCCGCGCCAGCGCAGACTGCAACGCATGAGGCAACACAGGAACAGGGGCCAGCGGCTACCCCGGCGCCCGATTCCCAGCCAGCACTGCCGCCTCCCGGGCCTCCACCAACGGCTAACTTTCGGAAACCCATTCCGGCTGATCAGCTCGCTTTCCTTAAGGACTACGACGGCAAAATGCCGAAGGAGGTCATGAAGGAAAAGCGGTTCAAGCAACTGGAGAAGCAGATCATGCCGGGGGCGCGCTACTTTTACCACTACGATAAAGAGCTCTCGGAAGCGAAGAACGAGGTACTGGACAACGATCCCGTGCCAATCACCGTGCGCGAAGGCCGATACGTGATGATCGCGAGCGCGGGCGGCGGCGACCAGCACATGTTGGGGCGCGGATTCCTGTGGTTTGACATGCAGTCAGGCATCGGGCTGGGCGGCATCTACTTTCATCCGACCAACGGCGAGCCATCGCCGACATTGGCGATTTATTCAAAGCAATTGACCGATACCGTGCTGAGCATGGGGCAGCTTCCGGACGGGTTCCTTGACGACTTTTGGGCGTGGGCGAACAACGCCCAGGTGCATTACGTCTCGCCGCGCTACTTTATCCCCTCCGACGGCCGAAAGTACGTGCTGATCCACGATGAGGATTACTGCGCGCATGGCGATAACGATCCGCCGCCGGACGGGTGCGAGGAGATGAATGCCGACGCCGCGGATGTCGACATGGAGGCGGCCTATTTCATGGAGGAGACGGGCCACGCGCCAGATGCGACTGCGTACATGCTCAATCCAGACCAGATCGAGTGGCTTGCGGTGCGAGAGAGGGAGTGCGGCCCGAACGGCCTGGAGTGCCGGATTCGCGTCACGCGACGGCGCACAGCGGCGATTATCGGGCATCCACTGCCTCTACCGCGTGGCATGCATCGCTAGTCGAGCATTTTCGGAATACGCCTTAACTTTTCGGCATAAAGCGATTGCAGAAAATGCTGTAGACGCGGCCCGAGCAGCGAATGATAGACTCTGTGAGCCTGCCCCCGGGTTCCCCAAAATTCAATTTCCGCGCTGGGCAAATGAGGAGGTTGTTCTATGTCTGCTGGTTCTCAAGCGGCACCGCTCAATCCAGGCATCGTTTACGAAATGTTGCAGGCGCACCAACGGACCGCAGCACTGAAGTCGGCCATCGACCTGGACATCTTCAGAGCAGTAGGCCAGGGCCAGGGCGACGTAGCGTCGATCGCCCGCCATGCGAAGGCATCGGAGCGCGGCATCCGGATCCTGTGCGATTTTCTAGTGATTAATGGCGTGCTGGCAAAGGACAACGGCCACTACAAGCACACACCGTCAAGCGCAGCGTTTCTTGATCCTGCGTCGCCAGCATGCATGGCTTCGATGGCCGACTTCATCAGCTCGCCGGAATTCATGGAGTCAATGAGCCACCTGACCGACATCGTCCGTGCGGGACGGACCCATTTGCCCGGCCAGGGAACGGTTGAACCGGAGAATCCCCTTTGGGTTGAGTTTGCGGAGAAGATGGCCCCGATGATGGGTCCGATGGCAGCTCCGCTGGGCAAGATTGTGCTGAATGGGAGCGATGGGCCGGTACGCGTGCTGGATATTGCGGCGGGGCACGGGCTGTTCGGCATCGAGATCGCGAAGCAGAATCCAAATGCCAAAGTCACGGGGCTGGACTGGGCGCCGGTGCTGCGCGTGGCGCTGAAGAATGCAGAGAAGGCCGGCGTAAAGGACCGCTACGACATGCTGCCGGGGAGCGCGTTCGAAGTGGACTTCAAGGGGCCCTACGATGCCGTGCTGCTGACGAATTTTCTGCACCATTTTGACAAGCCGACGAACGTTGGGCTTCTGAAAAAAGTTCGCGCAGCGCTGAAGCCTGGTGGCCGCGCGGCAACGCTGGAGTTTGTGCCGAATCCCGACCGGGTTTCGCCACCGATGCCGGCTGCGTTCAGCCTGACGATGCTGGTGTCAACGGAGTCGGGCGACGCATACACGTTTGCGGAGCTGAAGGCGATGTATGACGAAGCCGGATTCAAAAATGCGACGGCGCATCCGATTCCAATGAGCCCGCATACGGTGGTGATGGGGACGGCGTAGCCAGACCCGTGCAGCAGAGAAAGCGTGAGCGAGTGAAGGGCCGGTGCGGAGGATCGCGCCGGCCGTTTTTGCTTCAGCCTATTTTGTGCTGCGGCGGGAGCGCACGGCGGCGGCGAGCTCGGCGAGGAGCGTGCGGGTTTCGTTCCAGTCGATGCATTCGTCGGTGATGCTCTGGCCGTAGACGAGCGGCTGGCCGGGAACGAGCTTCTGCGCGCCTGCGACGAGATTGCTCT
>JBEKRG010000114.1:0-14523 GCA_049518955.1 Occallatibacter sp. | reverse complement strand
CTAGCAGTACGGCCCCAGCGTTGAAGACACTGTTAATTGGATAGGGCCAATCTTCACGGCTGAGGATCGGATTGCCGGAATAACGCGTGAAAAGCGGAGCGTCGGGAGATAATTTCTGTCCGTACTGTTCGAGAACCGAGGAATCTTGCAATGAATCAAGAACCGTATTCATATTCAAGACGTGACACTCATTTCCAAGTACGTTGCTTCTGCGCTTGCTGCTGCAGTGGTCTGCATATCGAGCCTCGCGAATCTCAATCTATCGCTTCTGCGCTTCCATTTGGTCTTCTCCGATTGGTTCAGAGATGTGCAAGAAACGGACCGGAACCAGAAACCGGCCATTGGTCCCTTCGGCAATGCCCTAGTGTCACATTGAAAACTGTTACCTTTGCTGGCTCAATGGCCCGTCCGCTCCGTTGGCTGATACTTCGGCGTCATTACGCACGTGCAGTCCGGCCCGTTGCGCCCCGCTTACGCGGGAGCCCCGCACCCTTTTGGGAAGAGGAATCTCATCGAGCAGGTAGGGGCGTCGAAGGGTCTTGACGAAGAGAAACCGCAGAGCAGCACAACGGCTCTGGATAGTTCCAGGCGATAACTTCCGATCCCGAAACAGGTGCACTTGGTACTCGCGAATATGGCTGGGACCAAGACGCTCTGGCGAGCGGTGGAAGTGCTTCGAAAACTCCTCCACCGCGTGGATGTAGCAACGGACAGTGCTTGGGGAATAGTTGCGACGCTGGAGTTCATCCAGCATCAACTGCCGAAGATGGGTCACAGTAAACCTCCTTGTGACCCAAGCCTTACACCGTCACCAATGCCCGGGGACAACCCATGCCTCAGCGTCCGTCGCGCCAGCGACTTATTTCAAACGCCGTAGGGTCCTGGAATGAAATTATGACAATGGAGCGCCTTCTTCAGATGACTGGCACCTCCTACCGTTTGCCTGTACCCGAAAAAATCATGTTCCCGGGCACTGGTGCCGACCCGAATCGGTAGTAACTGATCAACGTCATTGCTTCCAGAACGCTGCGCAGGTTCGCCTTTGGACTGCGTTTTGCATGCGAGATCTGCGCTCGATCCGAACGCCTAGTGAGCGAACTCTGTCGGGCAGAGGCAGGACGGGCGGCGACCTTCCCGATCTCGTTCCGACTGAGTTTCCCTCGACTTTACCGGCACACTGTTCACACACCGGCAAACGCACGAATCGCGAAACACGCGTTGATACGGTCCGGGCTGGCTGATGCCGGATCAGTAATCCCGAGGCCGGACCGCCGGGGACCGCCAATATAGAATCAGGCACTTACCCTTAGAATAAGCCCGCACGGAAGCACCCAACCTGGTCGCCTAAGGTACTGATTTGACACAAATGGGCATGCGCGGCATGGCACAGTTTACGGCACATCTGATCTAAGGCTATGTTGACTGCCTTTTTGCAAACGATTTCCACGCATGCGACTCAGACATGAAGCGGAGGCACAGTCGATCGATGATGATCTGCGAGCGCTCGATAGTTACCACGTGCAGTCTCATGTTCAGACCGGCGCAAAGATGATCCCGGGTTGGCAACCAAGCGAGTGACAACCTTAATCGCTCTCAAAGGTGGAGATTCGCGCGTACCTTACCAGTTACAGTATCTGTGTCGGCCACAATCTGCCTCCGCCCATTGAACCCTGTTGGTTCTTGAGGATCTGACAGCCACAGAATCGACTACGATCATCATCTGAATCTCTTCTGGCATGCTATAGGACTCTGAAAGAATTGAATTTGTCAGGAAATCCCCGGGATGAGCACCTGGGTTTGCACCAGATCATAACGTTTGTTTAAGCCTATTGAGATTGAGCGAAGATAAATGGTTTTGATTGAAGTGCTTACCGTAATGAGGCTGACCCCTGTTGATCCTTGTGGTTTCTGGGTGCTTTGACAGTTACAAATTCGACTACACCTGTGTCTCATTTTGTGGAGTCAGTCCAATCAACCCTCACCGGCGATGAAAACTACTTCTGCTCCGTGTTGTTGACAATCAACGGAACGCTGAAGAAAGTAATATCAGCGCGCGTACCCACGCTCTTCGATACACCTGCGCTCCAGACGGCGCTATCGTTGAACCAGGCCTCGGCTACCTTCTTGTTTTGCCAAAGATAAATTCCGCCGTAACCCAAGTCGTCGGAAATGATGAAGTACTTTCGGACGAGTCCAGACAGATTGTCGTAGGTCGGCACGGCCTTCCTCATCGCTGCTTCAATTTCCGCGCGGTTCCGGCCAGCGACCGCCGGGAGAAGAACTACAGTCGCAACCGGACTGGATGCCAATGTGTCTCCGGTAGTGTCTCCGGTTGCGGCAACAACTGTAGTGCCATGCAGCAACTGGTTGTCGACTTGCATCGGAACCCTGAAATAGGTAATCTCGGCACTCTGGCCGTTACGCTTTGAGACACCGTCGTGCCAGACAGAACTCTCCGTAAACCAGGATTCCGCTGCCTTGCGGCTTTCCCATAAATAGATGCCGCCAAAGCTCTGGCCGTCGTCGGAGATCGTGAAATACTTTCTGATCAGCCCCGGTGCTTGCTGGTAGGTAGGAACCGATTTCTTCATGCCCGCTTCGATCTGGCCACGGATCGCTCCCAGCGCCGGGACGCGGACCACGGTGACAACCGGGCCGGCGGCATCGGCTTCGGCTACAATCTGCTGTCCCCGGGTGGGAAGCATCCCGATCGCTGCGAGAGACAGCGAGACCAGGGCCAATCGCGGCCACAGCCACAAACAAGAGAAAGACGTTTTCTTCATGAGTGTTCCTCATCGAGTCAGTCCTGAGCGTTCAACAAAGTAGCAGCAGCGGATGTAAATCGCCCGAAAAGCCGCCGCATGCAGAGGATCAGATAGACAGCGAGTACTACCTCAACCAGAACCGAACCAACCGGCGCCACAATCGAAACAGACCACGCGTTATTGGCCAGGCGGCCCGCGGTCATCGCGGTATCCGACGCTACAGAGGCGATGAATGCAAGAGTGGCCACCGCGGACACCGCTGCCCTGCGCCGAAGCATCTTGCAGCAAGGCGGATCGAATCCGCCGAGAGGGGGCAGCATACGTGAATAGAACAATCCGGCGAATCCGAGCAGCAGCGCGGCCAGGAAGGCGTATCGATCAATGGGAACGATGACCGTCATGATCGCCGCGTAATGCGATCCGATCACCCAATGCGTGGCACGGTACCAGGCGATCCGGTATTTCATCGTCCCAAAGATGCAAAGTACGGAAAGGAAAATCGCGAAGCCTGCTGCCTTGGCCTGCCTGCCCAACGAGGCTGCCGCATACTGTCCGGCAATCTCCCACGGCGAACCGAAACGTCCGATGGCGGCACGCTCGACATCGCGGTTCTGATGGACTAAATCGGTGTGGGAAGCAGCCGACGCGATCGATTCGTGAAGATGATCCGCCACTTCGTCGCAGACGCGGCGCGACAACATGGGATCGAACGACAACGCGCGCGAGAGCGAGTCGAGATACTCGGCGACAGGGTTCTCATGACGCATTACGCATCTCCTTCGAGCATCGACCCGATAGCAGAGGAGAAACGCGCCCAGAGGTCGCGGCGTTTGCGAAGAGTTTTGACGCCAAGCCGGGTGAGGGAGTAGATGCGTCGACGGCGTCCAGAGTCAGCAGTCTCCCACTTGCTGGCTAGGAGGCCCAATCCTTCGAGGCGATGGAGAGCCGGATAAATTGTGCCTTCCGGCAAATCGAACGTTCCGTCGCTGCGAAGGCGGATCGCCTCGATAATCGCGTAGCCGTGTGCGGGCCCGGCCTCCAGCACTGACAGCAAAACCGCATCCAGGTGCCCTTTGAGCATCTCACTTTCCATGAGCAAATGTTATAGCCTAGTATTGCTAGGGGTCAAGAGAAAACACCGCAAACACGCAAAAGGCGATCCACAGCGAGGGCGGGCCTGTTTCTTCCCGAGGCCCGGGCCGCCGGAGGCTTGCCCTTGAATCCGGACTGATCTGTTGATTGCAAACTGCCGATAGAGGAGCCGCGGGCGGAGCTAACCAGTGGTATATTGCGTCATAGCCGGATAGGCATAGTGAAAGTTTTATTCAAATTGGAGAGTTGCTGTGCTGACGCCAGTGGTCTTTAACAAGCTTCAAGCTGAAAAGGATGAGTTGAATTGGCTGCTGACCTCTGGGGCACTGGGCCGATCCAGCAACCTCGTCCGGATGCTCACTTTTGTCTGCGAGAAGCACTTCCAGAATCAGGATGATCAGGTCACGGAATACTTAATCGCCACCGAAGCACTCGGGAGGCGCGAAAATTTCGACCCGCAGACCGATACCATTGTCCGCGTAACTGCCCATTCCCTTCGCAAGCGGCTACAGGAGATTTACGAGACCGACGGGGCGAATCGGCCGGTCCATATTCTGATCCCGCTAGGCAATTATGTGCCGTCCTTCGTCCATACAGGAGCGGGCCGCACCTTGGACGTGCGTGACACACCAGAGTCAGCCTCTTCATGGTCGAAACAGGCTCTTCATTACGCCCATTTGGCTGCCGTCAAGCTTCTGCCAAAGCTACTTTCACAATGGCTTGTGGCCGCCGCATTCATTGCGGCGGCCTCCCTGTTGTGCGGCTTCTTCCTCTTCGCGCACCGGAAAACAGCGAAGGTGGTCGTGGCTTCGACCCCAGATCTGCCGGCGGCACTGCCGCCAGCGACCAACACAATCCGTGCCCTCATGGGAACCGGCCGCAAAGCATATGTCGATCACTCGGGATTTACCTGGACGCCGGGCAAATACTGCTCTACCGGCGACAGCGTCACAGTGGCGGCCCAGAAAATCCTCGGGACTGAGGATCCCTACCTCTATTTGGGTGGTATTCGTGGAATCGCCTACTGCACCTTCCCCGTCAAACCGGGCGAATACGAGCTTCATTTCCACTTCGCAGAGACCTCCGATCTCCAACCTGCGACGAGAGTCGCTCTCCTCTCCATTAATGCGGGGACTGATATCCACTTCGATGTCGTCGACAATGCAGGCGGAGATGGCATTGCGACATCCTTCGTTCAAACAGGAATTCATCCCGAGAACGACGGCATGATCCATCTGGTATACACCAGCGAAACTTCTTTGCTGAACGCGGTCGAGATTCTGCCTGCGGATTCTGAACTTCTGTTGCCGGTTCGAATCGCTGCTAGTCCCAATTCAATCAAAGACTCCTCCAATCAGCTTTGGATCTCCGATCGATACTACATAGGCGGTCGAAGAGGTCAGGTTCCCCCTTCACCAGAGACCGCGAATCGCGGCATCTACAGTTACGATCGAATTGGGAGCTTTCGCTACGAAATTCCTGTTGTTTCACCGGGCAAATATCGAGTCACGTTGTTTTTCTTTGAACCATGGTTCGGCAAGAAAGATTTGGTGAGCGGGGGACCCGGAAGCAGGATATTCGATGTTTCTTGCAACGGGAGCTTGATTTTGAAGAATTTCGACATCATGGCAGAGGGCGGGACCAAACCCGTCGCAAAGAAGTTTGACAATATTCAGCCGACTGCGCAAGGTAGGATCGTGCTCTCGTTCATGCCAGTGGTCAATTACCCGGAGGTCAATGCAATTGAAGTCGTTGCTGAGTCTCGTGCTTACAGAGCGAAGACCCGAAACTGATCTGGTCATTCATCCTGTTAATGGTCATCTCCGCAGTCTCACAGGCGAGATCGCCAAGCCGCGCAGTTTTTTATCTAATTCGTAGTTGAAAAACTATCGGAACGCTGACGGCACTCTTCGCGCAATCGAATGCCCAAAGTCGGCAAGCAGTCCAGTTCTTTCCTCGCTGCTCCAATCCTCCTTTCCGACATCTGCGTTTGCCCTTTCCCATACCCTGGCAAAGGCCATCCATTGGGCTTAGCCCCACTATCAATCTCAGCTTGACGGTAGCTGCGAGGCTCTATTGAAATCGCTAACTCTTTTGTAACAGAACATTTGTCGGAACTTTAACATAGTTAACAGCGCGTAAGATCCGCCTGTAGACCGTCGCAGAGCTCATGTTCTCAGTATTTTCAGGATGCAATTGGTCTTAACGTTGCCCTCGTCATTTTTCACTTCTGATTTACATGACAAATTCGAAATGAGCCTCTATGTTTCCTGTCGGTGATCCAAGTCTCAAATTCTCAATACTCAGAATCGCAGTGAATGGCCGTGACCTGAGCAGCGGAATGCACGTGAGGACGTTGGGTACAGAGACATTCAGAAAGCGGAAGCACTCTGGAGGCAATATGAACACACGCAATTTGGCAAGATACTCGCGGCTATGCGCGAGCGCCCGAATCGTCGCGGCGCTCGTCTTCATTCTCGCCGGCAGCATCATCGCGTTTGGACAGCAGACTACCGGGTCCATCGTCGGTACGGTGAAGGATCAACAGGGAGCAGTGGTAAACACTGCGACCGTGAAGGCAACCAACCTTGATACAGGATTCTCCCGGTCGGCGCCGGCAAACGGCTATGGGGAGTACCGTATCGATTACCTTCCCGTGGGCAGGTACACGGTCGAGGCCGGGGCGGGCGGCTTTGAACATTTTGTGCAACAGAATATCGCCCTCGACGTGGACCAGACGCTGACGGTGGATATCACACTGGCCGTGGGCGCGCAGTCTCAGACCGTCACGGTCACTGAGGCTCCCCCGGTGGTCGATACGTCAGACGCGGTATTGGGCAGGACCATTGAGCCGGACGAGATCGTCGGCCTGCCTCTGGTCAATCGCAATATCTACTCCGAACTTTCCCTTACGCCGGGCGTAACGGCCAATAACAACAGCCCCGCCGCGAACCCCGCCGGCACCCCCACTTTTACCGTTGGACTTGCGTCCGAGGATGTCCAGGTTAACGGTTCGCTCGACTCCGGCAACGGAACCGTCGCATTTTATCTAGATGGCGGCAACAACATTACCGGTATGCGCAACTACGGCAACCCGGCGCCCAACCCCGACGCAGTCGAAGAGTTCCGCGTCGAGACCAACGCATTCGCGGCGCAATACGGCGAATTCTCCGGCGCCGTGGTCTCGGTTCTCACAAAGTCGGGAAGCAACAAATTCCATGGCGCATTGTTCGAGTTCAACCGCAACACTGATTTCAACGCTTATCCCTGGAATCCGTCCAACAACCCCTTTACCGGGAAACCTCTGATCCCCCCGTACCATCGCAACAACTTTGGCGGAACCTTTGGCGGCCCCGTCAAGAAAGATAAGGCCTTCTTCTTCTTCAGCTATGCCGGTCTGCGCGAGGTGCAAGGAGCACCGGTCTCAGGCGGTGTGGTGCCCACGGCTGCCGAGCGTGTGGGCGACTTTACCGCGGACACGACCCTCACCACCCTTGTTTACATGCCGGGCACCAACAAAACGGTTCTCGCGAATGGAACAAACGCCGGCCCCGGTTGCCAAACCATATCCTCTGCTACCGCCGGGTATTGCGTCCCGTCTAGCCTTCTGGACTCAACCGCTGCAAATTTCTTGAACGTAAACAACAAAATCGGTGTTTCCATTCCGTTGCCCACCGGCGCCCAGGTCACAAAAACTGGGGGCGGGAATTACCTCACCACGTACGTCACTCCGTCAGCCTCAGACGAATACCTGGGAAAGTTTGACGAGAACCTCGGCAGCAAGGACCATGTGGGAGTGACCTACTTCTATATCAATACCGCGTCAACTCCCAGCGGAGGCGGCAACGTCAATTGGACCGGAGATCAGTCCCGCTCAAGACAGACGAATGCCAACATCAGCGACGTTCACACCTTCAGCCCCAACACGGCCAATCAGGCCTGGCTAACCTTCACGCGGTCGCTGGGCGGACGCGTTCTCATCCCTGTGACCGGCCCAGGCAACCAAACCCTCGCCAGTTTCGGCTCGAACTTCCAAATCCAGGGACCATCCGGACTGCCCTTTCTAAACGGTGCCGGCTTCAGCACGGGAAACCCGAACGCCGGCCCGGTCACAGGCTCCGACAACTATGAGTTACGCGACTTAGTCAGCATGAACAAGGGCAAACACGACCTTTCCATTGGCGGTGAGTTCGCTCTCGACAAGACAATGTTCGAGGCCAATCTGAATAATTATGGCGACGTCGGCTTCTCGACCTCCGCGCCCACCAGCACGGGTGTTGCGATTGCGGACTTTATCACCGGCCAAATCAACTCATTTGAGCAGGACACGACTTATACCACCCATCTGAGCACGTGGCACTACGCAGTGTTTGCGCAGGATAATTACCGCATCACGCCCCGTTTCACGGTCAACCTTGGACTCCGGTGGGACATCGATACGCCTCCCGTCGATTCCCATAATCGGACAGCGTCGTTTGTTCCCAACCAGCAATCCACTGTCACTCCAACCGCGCCGCTAGGCGACGTGTTCCCAGGGGACAAAGGCGTCGGTCGCGGCATCATCAGCACGCAGTTCAGCCACATTTCGCCGCGTCTTGGATTCGCATGGGATCCGTTTGGGGACGGCAAGACCTCGGTTCGCGCCGCAGCAGGCATCTTCTACGGCAATCCCGCTGGCAATGAGTGGAACCAGCCCGGCAACGCCATGCCGTTCTCCATTCGCAACGGCTTTGGAAACGAAACATCCATGACCAACATTTACAATGTTGGTTTCCCAAGCACCGCTCCCGGTGGCGGCATCTTCCCGTACACCTATACGCCGTCGGCTCCGAAATTCTACCCGAGCCAAAGCATTGAAGCCATCGGCCTGAATTTCAAGGATTCGTCGGTCTACCAGTTCAACCTCAGCGTGCAGCAGCAATTGCCCGCCAGGATAACCTTGACGACCGCTTATGTAGGAACCCTTGGCCGCCACCTGTCAACCTTCGTCGACGCCAACTACGCGCCTTACGCAACTGTCAACTCTTCCGGCGGCACGTTAGTCGGCGCTCTCAGCACTTCAGCGGCAAGCACCGAGCAACGCCGTCAATTCGATGCCGGTATCAACCTTACGCCTGGCACCCTGAGCGGGATTACCTACCTGATCTCAGACCAGACCTCTAACTATAACGGGCTTCAAGTCTCGGCGACCAAGACGATGTCACGCGGCTTCACAGTCGGCGGTTTTTATGTCTGGAGCCGCGCGCTGGAAAGCTCAAACCCTGTGGAGAATGGCGGGGCTTCCGCGCAGGATTGGGGCTACTTTGGCCATCCCTTCACGCCCTCCAACAACGCCATGGGCGCGATTGGCGGCGGCCTTCGGGAAGAATATGGCCTTCAGCCTGTCAACCATGACGGCAATGCGGCAATCAACGGCATCTGGAACATCGACTACGTCCACGGATCGAACAAGTTCGTCAGGGAAGTGGCCAACGGCTGGTCGATCACTTCGGTCGCCTATCTTGCCAGCGGCGCGCCCTTCACAGTGAGCACGGGATCCAACAAGAACTTTGACAGTGCGGGCGCTAGCCGCCCCGACTACGTTCCTGGTGGGCCCAGCCCCAAGCTCAGCCCACACCGCTGCCGTGTATGCGCTGCTTCTGCTAATGGCGTAACGACGGCATGGTTCAACAACAAGGCGTTCATGGCCAACGGGCCTGGTGTTGCCGGGGGCATCGGCCCCGGCGGCGCAGATGGCAACGTGGGACCATTCTCCCTGATCGGACCGGGCTTTAAGGATTTGGATGCGGGCCTGTTCCGTAACGTTAACTTCGAGCGAGGAATGACGTTCCAGTTCCGCGCCGAAGTGACCAACGTCATGAACTGGGTGAGTCTCAACAACCCGTCCTCCGGGAACATCACGTCGGGCTCTCAGGGCACCATCACCTCAGCCGCCGGAACCCAGCGCATCATTCAGCTGGGCGCACGGTTGACCTTCTAATCCTGCTGTATCACTCGCACTCTTGCGCCTGCTCCTCGTGGGCAGGCGCACCTTCCTTAGGTTCTATTGCGACAATGTCAAAAAAATGAGAAACGGGAAGCGATATGATTCGACCGACAAGAAGAGAATTCTGTTCCATGGCGGCTGCGCTTGGGGCATCTGCGCTGAACGCACCAAATAGGCTCCTCGCGCAAACTGCAGTTCTTCAGATTTCGCTGGCCATCGACCCAGGTACCCGCCTTGCCAAAGTCCCAGCGGACTTTATGGGCCTGAGCTATGAGAGCGGGCAACTTGCCTATCCGGATTTCTTTTCACCCCAAAACACGGCCCTGGTCCAGATGTTCCGTATGCTGAGCCCGGAGGGCGTGCTGCGACTCGGCGGCAATCTGAGCGAGTTCACAGTTTGGTCCGAGACGGAACCATCAATCCCACCGGAGGCGGGTGGACTCGTGGGACCCGATCCGGGTCATCGCGAGCCTCGAACGTTCAGCATCACACCGCGCTCCATTCGCAATCTAAAGGACTTTCTGGCAGCGACCGGCTGGCGCTGCATCTATGGCCTGAACCTTGGAGGAGGAACGCTGGAGCAGGCCCTCGCCGAGGGCAGCTTTGTGGCTAAGACACTGGGGAGCCAATTGATGTTCGTGCAGTTCGGCAACGAGCCCGATCTCTTCCGGCATCACGATCAAGAGAACAAGCCCTGGACCTTCGACGAGTATCTTGCCAAGTGGAATTCATTCAGGGCGGCGTTTCATGAGAAGCTGCCTGAGGTTGCCGTGGCAGGACCAGACACTGCCTTCAACCAGATGTGGGTGAAGCGGTTTTTGCATGACGTTCCGAACAAGGTTGTGATGGCGACGAGCCACTACTACCCTGAGGGGCCGCCTGCCGATCCAAACATGACTATCGATCTGCTTCTGCATCCCGGGGCCCGCTTCGATAGCTCCTGCCGGGAGGCAATCGAATCCGCCAAGACTGCCAGTTTGCCGTTCCGCATGACGGAAGGAAACTCCTGTTATAACGCTGGAAAACAGGGAGTCAGCGATACGTTTGCGTCCGCGCTCTGGGCCGCCGACTACTGCCTGCAAATGGCGTCTTTGGGTTGCGTGGGAGTCAATCTCCACGGGGGGGCGAACGGCTACTATTCGCCCATCGTGGGCTCCATCGAGAGCGGCTTTACTACTCGGCCGGAGTATTACGGCCTCATGCTGGCGCAACAGTTTGCGGGGCGTTCCTTGCATGGGACTACGCTGGATGCGCATGGGGCGAATGTTACAGCTTATGCAGCGGCTGCAGAAGGTGCGACAATCATATTGGCCGTGCTAAACAAGGATAGCCGCGATTTGGAGATGATGATCGCTGAGCCTCGCGCCGGATTCAAGCGGGCCACGGTCGGAAGTCTTGAAGCCTCGGCCATCGATGCCAAGGGAGGGGTCACGTTGAATGGACACGCAGTAACGAGCGCTGAACAATTTCAAGCTGTGCTCGGCGAGCGGCTCAACCTTAATAGCGGCAAGTTGAGCGTTCGCGTTCCTGCGTACTCCGCAGCGCTGCTTCGGCTGGTGTAGGACGCACATTACATCTCGAAGCCGTGCCTCGCCAAGATAGGCGGCCAGCTGTCAAATCAAATAGACGGCATGCGCGTCAGACCTTGCCTCATTCAGGGTAAGGCTTGGATCATGTTGCGCTTGCTGACGCTTTCTGTGGGTGCGCCACGCCAAAACTTCGAACTGCCGCTGAATAAGGTAGTCGACGCAACCGCGCTGTGAGGTGGTCTGGTTGCGAAGATTTAATCATACCACGGTTTATTATGGCGCATCTGGTGACGTTGGCCGCCAGGCTCCTGCGATGCCGGCGCGATTTTCTCCTGAAGAACTTGGCCTTGTGGCAGCAACTCGCCATCTTGTCACTGGGGCATTCACAACCCTGCAAGGACGGCGGCGAATCGCCCGGCCTTTCTTCCGCTAACGCTAGCTTTTCGAGGCCCATGTTGTTTTGGCCTCGGAGTCTGCCTCAGGGCGATACAATTCCATCAAACCCCTCCTCAAAAAGGAGATTCCGGCTTATGGCGTTCAGGAGATCGGGTCCCGCGGAATCCAGCCCTTTCGAGCCGCGCCTATGAAGACGGTGGTCCCCCTGTTCGCGATGCTTTCTCTGTGTGCTCCGGGCGCGTGGGCGGCGGTGCCCGGCCCGCTCACCACATTGCACGCTATCCACTCATTGACCAATGCCGAGGCCGCCCAGAGCCTTCCTGTGGCCTTCGAAGCCACGGTGACCTACTTCCGGGAGTATGAAAACACGCTGTTCGTGCAAAATGATGGCGTTGCCATCTTTGTGTTGGCTACGACAAACTCCCAACTGGTTCCGGGCGATCTTGTCCTCGTCCGAGGGACGACAAAGCCAAGCTTCCGTCCGATTGTAGTGAGCAATGACATCACGCTGCTCAACCATGGCACGTTACCCCAACCCATCCCAGCAACATTCGATGAGTTGATCCGAGCCCAGTTCGACTGCATGCTCGTCAGCGTGCACGCCGTAGTGCGCTCCGCCGATCTGGAACTGAGTTCGAGCGCCAAGGTGCGCAACATTGCGCTCAGGATGCTCACCAGCGGCGGATATATTGATGTGACTTTGAATAGCGACGATGCCAGCGTGCTCAACAATCTGCTGGATGCGGAGGTGGAAATCACCGGAGTTGCTTCGGGAAGATTCGACGGCAAGATGCAGATAACGGGGCTATTGCTCCACGTCTCCAAAGTCTCTGACATGAGAATTCTGAATCGTGCCAGTGCCAGCCCCTGGTCGCTCCCCGTCACCCGCATGGACGAGATTCTCAACGCGTATCATGAGCAGACTCTCAGCCAAAGAATCCGGGTCCAGGGGACCATCACCTACTATGAGCCGGGATCGGCGATTGTGTTGCAGAACGGCAGCAAGAGTCTCTGGATCAGCACCAAAACATACGCCCCCCTGCGTGTGGGCAACCTCGCAGACGCAACTGGTTTTCCCGGTGTGAATGACGGCTTTTTAATGCTCTCGGTCGGCGAAATCCAGGATAACCAGATCCAGGCTCCCATCACGCCTCAACCTGTGACCGTGCGACAGCTTACATCCAGCGGACGAGTATTCGACTTGGTCTCCATTGAGGGGGACGTTGTGACGGCGTTCCGGGGAGCTTCGCAGGACGAATACGCGCTGGTCTCAAATGGATTCATCTTTTCTGCCGTTTACCACCACCCGAACCCCGCGGACACTCCGTCGCTCGCGCCCATGAAGCAAATTCCCGTAGGCTCGAAAGTTCGTGTGACCGGCATATGTATCCTGGATAAGTCCAACCCATTCGGCCGCGAGGTACCGTTCAACATCCTCATGCGCTCTTCAGACGACATTACGGCGGTCGCCGGGCCCCCATGGCTCAGCGTTCGCAATCTGATCATCGTCATCGGCCTGCTGCTGGTTTTGGTAATCGCTGGGGGCGCCAGGAGCTGGGCCCGGGAACGCAAATCCCGCCGGCAAATCGGGTCACTGGCGTACGTGGAACAACGGCGCGGCAAGATTCTGGAAGACATCAACTGCTCGCGGCCGCTGGCCGGAATTCTGGAGCGGGTCACGGAGCTGGTTTCTGTCAGGCTCAACGGCGCGCCCAGCTGGTGTCGGGTTGTGGATGGCGCCACGCTCGGCAACCGCCCCATGCGCCTCGACACCGCGGCTTTGCGCATCGTCGAGCATTCCATCGCTGCCCGTTCCGGCCCCGCGCTCGGCGCCATTTATGCCGCGTTCGACGCCCGTACCAAACCCAACCCCATGGAGACGAAGGCATTGGCGACGGCGGCGGAGCTGGCCAGCCTGGCGATCGAAACTTCGCGCCTCTACTCCGATCTCGTGCACCGCTCGGAGTTCGACCTCCTGACGGACGTGCAAAACCGCTTCGCCATGGAAAAGACTCTGGATGCGATGATTCATGCCGCCCGGCAGACTGCCGGAGTCTTCGGCCTGATTTACATCGACCTCGACAAATTCAAGCAGGTGAACGACGTGTATGGCCACCTGGTCGGAGACCTCTATCTGCAGGAGGTGGCACAGCGCATGAAGCGGCAACTGCGCCCCGGCGACGTGCTGGCACGGCTGGGCGGTGACGAGTTCGCGCTGCTGGTTTCAGAGGTGAGGAACCGGGTTGCAGTGGAAGAGATCACGGCACGGCTGGAAGGTTGCTTCCATGAGCCGTTTATCGGAGATGGATGTATTCTGAACGGCTCGGCCAGCTTCGGCATCGCGCTTTATCCTGAAGACGCCGACTCCGCCGACAGCCTGCTCCGCTCTGCCGACGCTGCAATGTATGTTGCAAAAGGCAACAAGAAAACAATTGCGCATTTAGAGGACTTGCCGCAACCGAAGTCGGAACTAGGCAAACAGCCCTGAGAGAATAGTAGTGTGAGACATGATTTTGCGGACCAACTCATTCTTGTGGATCGCTTGTCCTTCGACAGACACAAAATCGACTACATCTCACTGAATGCTGATCAGCTCCGTGCGGAAAAATCACCGCTTGGTTTTGTGCGGATTTCGGGGGCATATATGGACCCGCCTCGTATGCAAGAGCTTTCTTCGATGGGCAACGGGAAAGAGACGCGTACATATATCCGGCCTGTTGATGAGTAGAGGGGAACTCCACTCTGGCCATAATGG
>JBEKRG010000113.1:0-14619 GCA_049518955.1 Occallatibacter sp. | reverse complement strand
CGTGTCCACAAAGCGGATGTAGCCCGACTCCGGATTCGCCAGCGGGATCTCGTCCGGCGTCGGTGGCGGTGCCTTCGTTTGCAGCAGTCGCTCCGGCCAGTGCGGCCACGGCATGATGTCGTCGATCACCCCCTCCGTTTCCTTCGCGATGCGGTCCACGATATGGTTCACGCTGATCGCCTGCGAGATGTGGTGGATGAAGAACAGCAGCCATCCCACGCAGGTCAGCGCCAGCACCATCGCGCCCAGCACCGCGGCCACCGGCTCAAATGGATGAGGCAGCGACCGCGCCGCGGGCAGCGCCGCCATGCAGTAGGAAAACGTCCCCAGGAAGATCCCCAGCGTCCACTGCGTCACGCGATCCTTCGCGAAGCTCACGATGATCCGCGGTGAAAACTGCATCGACGCCAGCGTCAGAGTCATCAGCAGGATGGCAAAGACGATCGACACCACCGTCATCATCGACGCCGCGATCCCCGCCAGGATCACCTGCGCCACCTGTGGATCGGAGTGCGACGGGAAAATCGTCGCCGGCACCCACGCGCTGACCGTCGGAAACATCTCCTCCAGCCACGACAGCAGCGCCCCCGCGCCCCCCAGTGTGAGCGCGATGATGAGCGGGCGAACCAGAAAGCCGCCGCGCAGGTTGTACATGGCGCGGCGCAGCAGGAGCCGCGTGTTCTTGCTTACAGACATGTGGAAAGTATAGAGCCCGCTCTCCTTAAAGGTCAGCGGCTACGGGCTGCAGACGCCGAATAAGGACGGCTGACAGAACAACAGAATCTGCGTCGGGCCCCTTACGCCGGTCGAATTGCCTTTGCTGTGACTCAGGAACCGTTATGCGGAATACACTCGATTGATCAGAATCTAGCAAGCCCATAGGAGTCGCGCTTTGGGAGCTAGATTTTGGCAGTTCCGGGCGTGTCACCGGATGTTCGGCACCGGCTGTTCGGCAGTTACTTGTTCACTACCCAACACCTCCGGCGGGGTGCCCGCGCTTGGTGCCGCGAAAGTGTTGATTGCAACATTCACCCTGATTGGCGGCGGAGTCGAGCCCAGACAGAATCTTGCAGCCAATGCATTCAGTAGAAGAAGATCCCCACTAGCGATACTATTTTCTGCTCGTTACGGATTTTCTCCAGGATTGCTCCCCAAATGTCGACAAGCGTTCGCCGATCCGTCGTCGGAGAAATCGAAGAAATGGGCTCCCCATTACGCGGGCGAGTCCAGGACAGCACGAAATCGTCCGATTTTCCCTCGGCAAATGCTCCGTTGGCCTTACAATTCCTGGGATCTGCAGGCTCCGCTCGAGCAACGGCACACGATCCATCTCCGCGAGCATCGTCAACCTGACTCCGTTTCATCTGGAATCGGAAGTAAATACCGGACGATCTCAAATTCACCGCTCTCTTCCGCGCCGAGATAAACCTCAATCACCTCATTGACGAGGTGATCCACTGTTCCGATTTGATCGAGAACTGCCGTGAAAAGCTCGATTTCGAGCTCGCCAGTTATTTTGCCCGTACCGTTGATGCAGATCAGACCAGCGTGAATCGGAACGTTCGCGTACTGCCCGCTGGAACCTGGCTGGTCGACCGGCCCACGAAAATCGACGCTGTTTCTCGTGACAAACGTCCAGTCCTGCTCAACGATCAGGTCTCTCAGTTGCCAGTCCTTCCAGCCTGCCTTGCCTAGCCAGGTCACATGGGAACTGGCGTGGAAACCCCGATCGCGCGCCAACTGTGCAAGGTCCGGGCTCAGGCATTCGTCAATCAGGAATTTCAGCACTCCTCACACTCCTCGCGAGGAGTCGCGGAGCCGCATCTTCGTGACCGAAATTCTGGTCGCGCCGGGGATGGAAAGCCGACGTGGCCGACCACGCTGCGGAGCGGCCTTGGCGTAAATCGAGGCGAGCTCGACCTGCGAAGCGTTGAGGCTCGGATAGGATTTGAGGATTCGCTCCGTCGGAATTCCCGAATCGACCTGAGCGGCGACGTCGTGCACCGGAACCCGCGTACCCCGTATGACCGGCGTCCCACTCAGAATTTCGGGATCTTCGACGACCATCTGGCGCGCTTCTGTGAGACTGCGCAGACGGCCGTCGACCTCCTTCCAGAGATCAGAGAAACGGATCGTCAGATTGTGATCGCCCACCGTGCAGTCTTTCCACTCGTTCCAGGTCGAGCAGCGGATCCTGGCGTTGCGGATCGTTTCCAGGCGGGCGTTCGCGGTCAGCCAATTTGCCGTCTCGAAATAGAAGGCAATGAGGAGACAAGCATCCGACCGGAAGGTCCGGATAGGCGTGGTGTCGTAGAGATCCTCGGGCAGGATTTTTTCGTCGATCATCCGGTTGATCTGCGGGATCGAGACTCCGGCCGCTATGGCCGCTTCCGTTGTTGTCAGATGTTCCATCCGGGCATCCATGGGGCGCCTCCACCTTCCAATATGATAATCTATCTGACGCTCCAGATCAATTATTTCGACTTTGCAGGGAAGTTCCATTTTCAGCTCGAATCGAGGCTTCTGAGTTTCTTAGGGGCTGACGCCGATTCCTCCACGATCAGGTAGTGAGAACCGGACTTGGTTGAAAAACTTGGTCCAGAATTTGGTCCAATTGCGTGCCGAAAAGGCTCCGATTACTCCTTTGGCTCCTCTCTACTCCGTTGAAAACATTACTACTCCACCGTTTAGTACTCGCCTGTTAACCGAAGGGTTGTAGGTTCGAGTCCTACCTGAGGAGCCAGAATCAATTCCAGGGATATTCAAGAGCTTCCAGAAAACCAAAGTAACTCCATATTTTCCAAAAGGTTATGCCCTACTTGCTTTTCCTGGGACGTCCAATCGCTTCCTCGGAAAGCCAGCGCCCAGAAGGGCATCCAGCAGGGGCAACTCAAAAATGCGCAAATACAGTTGCCCCAAAATCGACCTACCCAGGTTGATCGACCCATGTTCCTACCCATAGAGGATTCCCTTGAACCCACAGCTAGCTGCGGGTATCTCGCACCTCAATGGCCTGCCAAACGATCAAAGCGCGGCCACAAGCTTCCGCAGCCGCGCATTCTCATCGCGAAGCTGCGAGGCTTCTATCTACTCTGAGTTATTCTGCGTTTGTCATAGGGGTTCCCACAAAATCACCCACAGCCCAGGGAATCCGCGGTGCGAAATGATCGATGGATGGGTTCGGTGCTGCGGACGATGATCCCTTATCATTTACGACTTGGTCGGCAAGCTCGAATTAGGTTTCTGTGGCACTTGTCCGAGAAGCCGACTTTACGGCCGCGTGGATGACCGCACAGCGAAGCGCGCTCAATAGTATTCCCGGACCATGCGGCGTTTGCGGGGACTAATCCGATAAGACCCATGAGCCAATACTGGATAAGTGCTTTGGCCCGTTAGCAACATTCTTATGATCGCACTTGATCCTACCGTCAGGCCATTCCGAAATGATCCGAGCCTGAGCTACGAATCTGAGCCATTTTGCACAGCGTCGAGCGCAAGGCTAGTGGACGGCTTGGCGATAATTTGAAACGAAGACAGCGATTGCTGCCGAAGTGATTCTGGTCAATTCTGGAAGGTCGCTTGATCCTTCAAGTCGTTTTTCAAGGACCCGCAGCCAGCAGTCCGCTGCGGCGTGGGCCGCATCGTCGCCATAACTCGTCCGCACACACCAGTAGAGAGCAGCGAGCCAGCGTTCCGCGTCCGATGTGAAGTTCTCCAGAGAACAGCGGATCTTTGAATTGGAACCGGCGGGAACGAGATGCGCCTCCATGGCAACCTCCAAGAGGTCATGCTGATTCCGTCTCACGCTGCAGCTTTTCTCAAGACATCTTCGACTTTAGTGTCCAAGTCGCGAGCCACGCTCAGCGCATCGCGATTTCCGTAAGGGGCCAAGAGGCTGGCCATCCTGTCATACGAAATATGCACGCCATCAGCGCGCTCATCGACGAGGACTGTAACTGGAGCATACGAACCGGCATCTGGAACGTGTTTAGCCATTTCTTTCATGATGAGAGGATTTCCAATGACCAGGCGAATGATTTTGGATGTGTGGTGCTCGGTCCCCTTGCGAACAATCATCCCGTGATCGAATTCGACAAATTGCATCAGACCGCTCTCGGCTACGGCGGGTTGTATGGCGGCCTCTAGCTCGGCGGCAGTTGTCGCTCGCTGCGTTGCCTGCCAGAACTCTGCCATATTCGGGTGACCAATCGCTGCCTTGATGGCTGCAACGACATCACCGAAGGTTTTCGAGGAGATTACCGTGAACCGCTCCATCTCCACTTTTCTGATCATTTAGGCTCCTTTCGATCAGACAATCATCGCAATTCGTGCTTCAGGAATTCGCTCGTCCGACCGTTGGCCAGGTGAGCTGCGGCGGCGTTGTAGTGTTTTCCGTTATGGCGGGAGAAGGCATGGCTCTGCCCTGGGTAGCTGTACACCGTAGCATTTGGTTTCCTAGCAACTGCGGCTTTAATCTCCGCTTGTGCAGCCTTGGAAATGAACTCATCCTCCTCGGCTAGATGCATGAGAATGGGCGCATGAAGCCCATCGACCTCTCCCAAGTATTTGTCAGTATCGGCGCCGTGATACCAGACTGCGGCGTCGATGCCGTCGTTGCGTACAGTTGTCATGAAGACCATCAGCGCGCCGAGGCAATAACCGAGCAAGGCAACCTTGCCGTTGCATTCCGGGAGACTGCGTACTGCATCGATGGTGTCTTTAATGTCCCTGACGCCAGCATCTCGGTCATAAGCCTGATAGAGGCGAAGGCCGTGGTCCCAGTCGGCTTCGGAGGTGACGTTCAAATCGACGCCCGGCTCCTGCCGCCAGTACAGATCTGGAGCAACCGCAAGGTAACCTTGTTCCGCCAATTCATCGCAGTGCCTGCGAATGTCGGCGTTCACACCGAACAGTTCCTGCAGAACGACAACGGCCGGAGCCGGTGACGTATTCGGTCTCGCGATATAGGCTTTGAATGTGCCGTCCCGCCCTGGTACGGTGATGTGATCCATCATTTTGCCTCCTTAAGGTGGCTAGATCGATAGAGAATCTCCGCCGACCGGATCCGGTCGGCGGAGAACAGTTTGTCTGAGAGCGTATCGCGATTCATCGACCTATGCAGAAGTGGCAGCCTCTTCGATGAGCTTGGCTGTTTCTTTCGGATGAGACATGTAAGCCACATGGCTCGACTTCACTTCGACCGTCTTGGCCTTGGCGCGCTTCGCCATCATGCGCTCCTGTTCCGGATTAATCGATCGGTCTTCAGCGGCCACCATGTACCATGTGGGCTTGTGCTTCCAGGCGGGATTCTTAACCGCATGGGTGAACGAGTCGGTGGAGATCGGCACCTGCGCTATTGCCATGAACTCCGCCTCATCTCGTGGAATATCCGCTGCAAAGTCAGCCACGAAATGCGGCTCGTCTATCCACCAAAGTCCGTTGCTGTCCGATTTGAACGCCTTGGACGCTTGCGGCAGCGCCTGTTCAATCGACGCACAGCTTTCGCCTTCATCGAGAGCAAAGGCGGCAATATAGACAAGTGCGGCAACGTTTGGATGATTGCCCGCCTCAGTGATGATGGACCCGCCGTAGCTGTGGCCGACCAGAACCACTGGGCCGCCCATGGCGTCAATCGCGGCCTTTGTGTACTTTTGGTCGTCGGCATACGAAGTCTCGGGAGGCTGCGCCACCGACACCTTGTAGCCATCATTTTTGAGGATGTCGGCGACCCTCTTCCAACCGGAGCCATCCGCGAAAGCTCCATGCACCAGAACTACATTCTTAATATGCTGACTCATGATTATTCTCCTTTGCGGTTAAGACCCAGAAGGATCAGTCGATTTTCAATGTCGAACGCCTTCGCCTCGAATCTCTCAGCTTTCGCGCGGGGCGGACATCTCACTTGGAACTTAGCGACCTGTTAACTACTAATTGGCGCGTGCGGAGGTAGCAGCCTCTTCGATGAGCTTGGCCGCTTCCTTCGGATGAGACATATAGGCGACGTGGCTGGCATTCACTTCGACCGTCTTGGCATTGGCGCGCTTCGCCATCATGCGTTCCTGTATCGGATTGATCGACCGATCTGAACTGGCCACCATGTACCAAGTCGGCTTGGTCTTCCAGGCGGGGTTCGTGACTTTATGGGTGAACGAGTCGGTAGAGATTGGCACCTGCGATATGGCCATGAAGTGGGCCTGAGCCGGGGGAATGTCCGCTGCAAAGTCAGCGGCAAAATGGTCCTGTTCTATCCACCAGTTGCCGTTGCTATCCGGCTTAAACGCCTGAGAGGCTTGTGGCACTGCCGTTTCAATCGACGCACAGCTCTCACCTTCATCGAGCGCAAATGCGGCGATGTATACCAGTGCCGCAACATTTGGATCGTTGCCGGCCTCGGTGATGATGGACCCGCCGTAGCTGTGGCCAACCAGAGCGACCGGTCCGCCCATGGCGTCGATTGCTGCCTTCGTGTACTTTACGTCGTCGGCGTAGGAAGTCTCCGGGGGTTGCGCCACCGACACCGTGTATCCGTCCTTCTCAAGGATCTTAGCGACGGCCTCCCAGCCGGAGCCGTCGGCGAATGCACCATGTACCAGGACGACGTTCTTAATGCCGGTCGGCTGGGCGGATTGCGCCGCGGCGACATTCTCACTCCCCCTCAACAGCAGAGTCGTGGCGATCAGCGCGACAGTGAGCGTAGGAACACCATAAAGCTTTTTCATGACTATTCTCCTCTCCGGTTTTGGTTTCAATGAATGATCGAAGCTCGACGTCTTTACATTCTCGAGTTTCTTGAGCCAACCGCCGTGGGAAGGAGATCAGCGGCACTCAGGGCGCGAGCTTGGAGGAAGCTTATTCGCAGGGCAATCCATTTGCATCCCCACGACGAAGCATTTTGCGATGACCGAGTCGAGTTCTTGTGCAATGCCTCGACCGAGGCATGGCGTGCTCCTTCCGATGCGCCGGGCGGCACTGTTACTTGTTCATTGATTGTTGGAAATTGGGAGGTGCACGACGTTACGGCTGATCTCGCTTAGAGTCGGAAATGACGATCTCGCGACGACCGAAAAGACGCGCATCTAGTGAAAACGCACCGGGACCAAGCAGTGCGAGTGCAATACAGATGATCGCTAGGTTTAGATGGACCATGGAGCTTCCAAGAGTTGGAGTTTGGAACGACGGTAACAGTCCCAAGTTTATAATCACGTTTCCGACAGCGGCCAATCCGCAGCAGATCGGCGTAAGAAATCCCACCAGGATTGAACCGCCAGTGAGGACCACAATACCACCAATACACCCAGAAGTCGCAGTCTCATGAACTGGGGAGGACAAAATAAAAATACCCTCAGCGGCCACGTTGAGCGCAACAACGAACCTGAGGAAGAGAAGGCCCCCTCCGGGAAACCCGCTTGGAAACGCAGAAAATAGCCTTTGCAGCGGACACCTCCCGTATCGCAGAGGTCACAGCAACTCAAACGTAATTGAGGAATGCAAAGATGTGATGCCTCGAAAGAGGCATTTTTCTAGACTTATGTGATGCAGCGGACGGGCATGGTCTAAAGGCGAATGATGCCACGCCGGAGTCCTATTGTGACGGCTTCTGTCCGATCAGAAGCGCCGAGTTTCTCTAAGATGTGCTTCACGTGGTTCTTCACCGTCTCCTCGGTGATAAACAGCAGAGCTGCTACCTCTCCGTTCCTTTTGCCGATCGCAATCTTTTCGAGAACCTGAATCTCGCGCCCGCTGAGAAACTCGTTTCCGATATGCTCGGCCAGTTGCGCGGCCACTTCAGGGGGCACCTGTCTCTTGCCTGCATGGACTCTCCGAATCATTTCCAGAATCTGCTTCCGGGGCAGGCTCTTCAGGAGATAGCTTTGCGCTCCCGCATCGAGCGCGCGTCGGATTTCTGCGTCCCCTTCGAAGGTTGTCAGTACAATCACACGGGCGCTGGGGAATTGAGCACGAATCGCAATGAGAGCTTCGATCCCGCTCATGTCAGGAAGCCGGAGGTCCATCAAAGTGATGTCGGGCCGAAGCTCCTGAAACAAATGGATCGCTTCACGACCAGTGGATGCTTCCCCTGCCACATCCATATCCGTTTCGTGGCGAATAACGGCGACGATACCAACTCTCATCAATGGATGGTCGTCAACACACAAGACGCGAATCTTAGTCTCTGAGCTCATTTTGTTTGTCCCGCGCCCTCCTTCCGCTGTCGTTAAACCACTCTCGCCCAAGCCAACTAAGCCACCGGGGCGTCGACTTGCCCGAATCGTCTTGAAACGCAATGTGGCCAGGAACCATCAGTTCGATTTCAGTTCCTGCTCCCAGCTTGCTTCGCAGTTTGAGAGTAGCTCCAATTCGTCGAGAACGCTCGCGCATTCCTGACAGACCCCAATGACCGTCGCGACCGCCTTGAAGGATCGAGGGGTCGATCCCCCGGCCATCGTCCCTCACCAGTAATCTCAACTGCGTTCTTGCGTATTGAATTTCGACCTCGATTGTCGCTGCCTCAGAATGAACGTAAGCGTTTACGATTGCTTCTCGCCCGATGCGGTAGATTTCATTCAGGATTTCCGTTCTGACGACACGCGCGGCTCCCTGCGCGACGACCCGGAACACGATTGTACCCTTGTGAGGGAATTCTTGTTTGACGCGCTGAAACACCTTGGCCAAATCATTGTTTTCGGTGTCCTCGAATCTAAGACCCCGCAGTGCCATCCGGCCTTCCTCTGTTACCTGTCGCAGCGTCGCGAGTACATTTTGCACGAGACCTCTGATCGGAGAATCCTTCGCCAATTGGTCTTCGGCCAGATCAAGCTGGATCGACGCGCTTAAGGCTCCTTGCAACAGGGTGTCGTGCAATTCACATGCGATTCGTTCCCGCTCGTCTAGCCTCTCCTCCATCCTGGTTCGAACGTCTGCCGTCACTTGATTCATGCGAAGGAGATAGAGCAGCCACAGTACCGCAAAGCTGAAGACGATGCACATTGAGAGGAACCACAGTGACTCCCACCAGGGTGGAAGAATCTGAATACGTAAGGTCGCTCCGGACTCACCCCATTGACCATGACTCGTCGCCGCTTCCACGCGGAACGTATAAGAGCCTTGCGGCAGCGTGGTATAGGCCGCGACACGGTGATCGCTGTCGACTGTGTTCCACCTTGCATCTAGGCCCTCGAGCTTATACCGGTAACGAATGCTCGCGGAATTCAAATAGTTCAGGGCGGAGAACTCAATGGCGAACATGTTTTGCCCATGTGAAAGAGTGATTTGAGTCGTGTGTGTAATTGCTTCTTTGAGAATTGAGTGTTCCCCTAAGCGAACCGAGTTGCCGAACAATTGGAAATCAGTCAGCACTATCGGAAGAACGGAGTTATCGACAACAATTCCCTCTGGGACAAAAGCTGTCAGTCCGCTGAACCCACCAAAGAACATCTCCCCTGTCGCACTCTTAGTGCATGCACCCCAGCCAGTCAGATCTGGACCAGGCAGTCCGTCTGCGACCGTGTAGTTCTCGAATGTGTTCGTATGGGGGTTAAAGGTCGAGATTCCTTCATTTGTACTCATCCACAACGACCCACGCTTGTCTTCGAGAACACAACTTACGACGTTGCCATTCATTCCCTGATCTTCACCGTAGGCCGTAAAGTTCTTGGCCGTTGGGTCAAATTTGTCTAAACCATTTTGCGTGCCGACCCACATGATTCCCAGATGATCGAAATAGATAGAATTCACACGGCTGTCGCTCAGACTGCGCGGGTCGTCGGGGTCGTGACGATAAACCGTGAAGCTCTTGGTAGACAGGTCGAACCGATCAAGTCCAATGTCGCCGCCTAGCCAAAGGTCTCCATTGTTATCAAGAGCAATGGCGTTATAGTGGGGATGGCTGTTTTGATCCGGTTTATATGTGCTGAATTGCCCGCTGGGCGCGTCAAAGCGGCAAAGGCCATCCCAGGTTGCTCCCCAGAGCATTCCGGCGCGATCCAAGAGCATTCGCTCTACGACGCTCTCTTGACAGTTCGACGAAGCAAAATCTCCTGGATTCAGATAACCTTTCAATTCGCTCGTGCGCCGGTCATATTGCTTGAGACCTTGGCCCGTTCCGAACCACAGCGTATCTCGACCTTGTTCGAGTATCGAAAGCACAGTGGCACGGCTGTTATCAATAGGTCCAAAAGTCGAATACTTATCGGTCTCTAGATTAATGAGTGTCACACCCCGATCTGTGCCGACCCACAACACATCGCCACGATCCACGTATAGGGCGCTGACCAACGGTGCACGTAGACTGCTCGGAGCACCTGGCATATATGTGACTTTTTCGAAAGAGGGATGTTTGGTTGTAAAGAAGTTTGGACCAGCTTGATGCAATCCAACCCAGATCGTATCGTCACGATCCACAAATAGGGCAGCCACTCGATTATCAGTTAAGCTATCGCTATCTCCCATATGGTTGACGTAGCTGACGAAGTAATGGTGCTCGTGATCAAACTCCACTACACCGTTCTCTGCACCGAACCACATGTTTCCGTCATGGTCTTCCGCCATTGCATAAACACGGTTATTTAGCCGATCAATGCGCGAGTATGGACTAAACCGGTAGCGAGTGAATTTACCCGATGTCAGATCCAAAGTCGCAGGCAGTCCGTCGTCTCCATAGACGACCCAGAAAACACCAGAACGATCTTCATGGAAGAAGGCGCCGAGACCGGAATAGGGGAGGTCAATGTGTCGCACAACCTTACCGGTTGTGCGATTTAGCTGATCGAGTGACCGTGAAGTGGCGACCCAGAATCGACCTTCTCTGTCTTCACCTGTCGACTTTATGTCGTCATCGCCGACCGTAGTCGGGTCCCTGGGATTGTGAAGGAATCGAGTCGAGTGACCTGTCGCTGGGTCAAGCCGGAAGAGACCATTATTCGTAGACAACCAAAGCAGGCCGGAACTGTCTTGGCTGATGTCCGTTACTACTACTGAAGGACCATTGATGTTGGACGTGGTCAAGGGAAAGCGCGTGAATGACTCCGTCGCGGGATCAAAGCGGTCGAGGAACTGATCAGATCCGACCCAGATGAAACCTGAGCGGTCCTTGAACAATGCATGAATGTATACACCGCTGAGACTGTTAGGATTTTGTCGATCGTGATGAAACACCTTGCAAGTATAGCCATCAAAACGATTCAGGCCATTTTGCGTACCGAACCAAATGAATCCTTGGTCATCCTGCACAATGTTCGATACTCGCGTTTGGGAGAGACCAGAGGCGCCTGGGAGCTTCCAAAACCTTATTCCTCCACCTTCGCGAATCGGTAACGTGAGGGTCGCAGTCAGTCGACTTTGACCTTCAGCCAGCGAAGGTACAGCAAGCGCAGGGCAACTCAAAACGACCGCACCAATCAGAAAGGCGCGGCGGCTACAGTGAAAATGGCGCACCGCAAGCGGCTTTTTCTCCTTAACGGGCTTCATGACAGTCGACCAGACCTCCAGACGAACTCATGATGAGCACGCTCCTAACAGATTTGCAGTGTACAGAACGCGGCGCTCATAGCTCCATACCTGCATAGGAGGCGGCCGCGCAAAACTGTAACTTGTACTCCTCAAAGCATCATCAAACTGGCTCAAATGTTAACTTTTGTCAGGTCCTATAACTTCGAGCCGCGTCACAGGTTGCTTTGGCTCCGCGCTTTTCCCTCTAGCGTCTTGGGCCCTGTGCTTGCTCCGCCGTGCCAAATCGCCAATGCACTCATCGAAGCCGATCAGGCCCCGAAAGTCGGCCAGTGTTACGAATCCAATCCAACTGGCCGTAAAACCGGGTATTAGGCAGTTGAGAATTGGAATGGCAGACACAGATTTCACTGACGAATTAAACTCTTGATCCGCCGCAGTGGAGGGCGGAAATCATTCGCGGGCTGTCGTATCGCACGGCTTGCCTCCGCACAATGCGCCGGTAATTCCTTTGCCTTGAGTAATCGTGTAGATGCGATCGACCGCAGGCAGCTTGAGAATTTCCTTGTCGCCTGAAGGCCAGTGAATCTCAAGCGAGCCCGCGTCGGTCGCATCACCCAATCCGAAGTGTAGTCGGCGGTCGTTGGCTGAGATATAGCTGCCGCTGGCGAGAACATCCTGACGCTGACGCATACCGTTCGCCGTCAGGTACGCTGTGGCGCAGGTGGCGTCGCGTGGACTTTTAGGGCCGCCCACGAGCTGGACCTCGACCCAATGATGATGGTCAGGATTCACGTTGCGCAGCAAAACGGGCGGACCGTCGATGGGATTGATGATCACGTCGATCTTGCCATCGTTGAAGAGGTCGCCGAACGCCGCGCCCCGCGCAGGAATCACATCGGCGAGCCCCGACCCGTTGACTGGCTGTACGTACTCGAACCTGCGATCTTTGCGACCAGGATCGGGCACGTTATGAAACAGCAGCGGGCGTTCGGCGAAGCTCGTGCCCCAGGGATGTTGATCGACTTGGGGATAGACATGGCCGTTGACCATGAACAGGTCGAGCCAACCGTCGTTGTCGTAGTCGATGAAGCCATCGCCCCAGCCAACGAATGGAATGGTGGTTTGCGCGATGCCCGCGCGATAGCTCACATCAGAGAAGCTATCGTCACCGTCATTGTGATAGAGCACTTTATAGTCGTCGCCGAAATCCGTGACGAAAAAGTCGACCAGGCCGTCATTTTCGTAGTCGCCGGCAGCAATTCCCATGGAAGCGATCTCGCGCCCATCTTCGTTGAGCGCAAAACCCGAGAGATAGCTCTGATCGTCAAAGGTGCCGTCGCCCTTGTTGATATATAGAAAATTGGGCTCGGAGTCGTTGCCTACCACCAAGTCTGGCCGCCCATTCCCTTTGAGCGAGATGAAGATAGACGTGAAACCGTAATAGGGCCGCTTGTCCTCGACGCCCGCCTTCGCCGTGACGTCTGTAAAGGTGCCGTCGCCGTTGTTGCGAAAAAGGTGGTCAGCTTCGCCGGGCAAACCCCGTGGCCCGCAGTTCACCGCCGCGCCGCGATACTGGCAGAACGCATAGTTCATTGCCTTGCTGCCGCCAATGGGAAGGTTGTCGCGATCGAAGTGAACGTAGCCTGAGACGTAAAGGTCCAGCAGACCGTCACCGTCGTAATCGCCCCAGGCCGAACCCGACGACCAATTGCCTAATTGCACGCCTGCTTTCTCCGCCACATCGGTGAAGGTCCCATCGTGGTTGTTGTGATAAAGACGGTTCTTGCCGTAGTTGGCGACAAAAAGATCAAGCCAGCCGTCGTTGTCGTAGTCGGCCACCGAACATCCGTACCCCCAGCGATCGTTGGTCACGCCTGCCTGTGCGCTCACATCGGTAAACGTGCCGTCGTGATTGTTATGAAAAAGCGCCGCATGCGGAGGTTCTTCTTTGCCGTTGAGCGCATCGAATGTCGATCCGTTTACCAGGTAGATATCGAGCCAGCCATCGTTGTCGTAATCGAACAGGCAAACACCCGAACCGTTCGTTTCGACAATGAACTTCTTGTCCGGAGAGCCCATCTTGTGTTGCCAGCCGGAGAGTCCAGCCTGCTTCGTGATGTCCCGGAATACGACGGGACCTTGATCGACAAACCCGCCGGCCGTGATTGGCCTCTTCTGTTCATCGTACTCAGCGGGGGCAGCGATTCCTGAGGCAACGCCGCCTCCCATGCCGCCGGGCTGGGGTTTTTGCGTTTCCTGCTGTGCCCGGCTTACGCCGGGAAGAATTACGGCCAAGCCGATGCCGCCAAGAAGGAGTGCGCGAGGCAGGAACAAAACCGATCCTCCGCGAATGAACGATCGCTATCTCATTCTAAGCGTCCCAAGTACGGCATCAGTCGGAGTTCGCGGACCGCGCGCCGCAATCGAAAAAGGCTGCGAGGCGCCTGCGGGCTACCAGAAGTACGTGGCTTCGATTTTTGGGGAACCCGGGCCGCCGTCGATGATCTGCGTGCTCAGGACGACTTCGAAGTTCTTCTTGTCGCCAGCCTGATGAGCGAGCCTCATCAATTGCGTCAGATCGGCATTGTCGGTCAGGAACTCCCCCGCCACCCGCGTTCCGCCGCGGCCGATGCCGGCGGCAACGACCGCGACCTTGCCTGTGTCGTTGTCGGTGAATCTCGCCACGATGGCGTAATCGCGATAGATGTTGGTCGCCATCTGCACGCCGCGGTCTACGCTCCAATTCGACCGTCCGGGCGAAGTGCTGTCTGCGATCCAAAGATGTTTCATGTCGACATCGTTGGCAAAGTGATAACGAAGCGAGTTGGTGAGGCGCAGCGTCCAGGCATTGTCGTAGGCTCCCACAAACACCGTCGGTCCGCGGCGCAGATCATCGAGAGTGGAGGCGCCCTCGCCCTTGAGCGTGTACTGCTTGCCGCTGGACTGAAGGACGCCGGCGATCTTGATCGTGGCGCTCAGATCGTCGATCACTACGGCGGTCAGAGAATCGTTCAGCTCTATCTGGCGCGATGGCTGACTAGCGTCGCGCAATACGATCACCGAGTACTCGTTCTGGTCGGCGATGCAGAGCATGACCGGATCGTTAGTGTCGATCAAGGGTTGCCAGAACTCGTCGAATCCCGAGCGGTGCATTCGCTGCCATAGCCAAAT
>JBEKRG010000112.1:0-14752 GCA_049518955.1 Occallatibacter sp. | reverse complement strand
CCCGTGCTTTCGTAAAACGAGACCGCCACGCCGCCAAGCGCTGCTCCGCTCGAAGTCACACTCAGCCCGGACGTGAGGACGATCGGGCTGGTCCCGTACGTAGTGTTATTGGGATTGACGGTCAGTGTCAGCGTGGTCCCGATGCCCGTGAAGTTCACCGAGACGGTATGAGTGGTGAGTGATCCGGTGCCGTACGTGCCCGAGTAGCCAGCTGTGTAGGTGACGCTCTCGACGGTGGTGTCGGTCACCGTAAAGGTGGCTACGCCGTTTGAATTCGTGGTTGCGCTGGCCGGCGTGATGACCGAATGGCCGCTGCCCTGGCTCAGCGTAACCGTCTCGCCAGCGATCGCGTCGCCGCTTGAATCCTCCAGCGTGACCGTGATCGTTGAGATCGACACGCCGTCCGCCGAGACGGTGGCCGGAGTGCGGGTCACCGTCGAGTTGCTGGCGCTGACCTGGCCCGGCGCGAAGGTTACCGTGGCAGTCTGCGTGATCGTAACACCATCGGTGGCGTCGACAGCCGTGTAGATCACAACCTCAGGCACCGTGTCGGTCACCGTAAAGTCCACGACGCCACTCGAATTCGAGACGCCGCTCCCACCACCTGAAATCGTTGAACTTCCGACGTTCGCTGTCAGCGTCACCGTCTTGCCGGACACGGCATTGCCGTTTATATCCTTGAGCGTCACCGCGATCGTTGAAACGCCACCCGTCCCACCGCCGTTGTCCACAACCGTGGTCGGGGTCGCAATCACCGTCGACTTGTTCGTGTCCGCTGGGTTGGAGATGTAGAAGCAGTTGCTGGTAGCCGTAAATCCAAGGGTCGTATCCGTCGCCTTGAGCACATAGCATGCGGTTGAAGCGTTATTGATCTTGCAGCCCGAGAACGCGGCTACGCCGGAGGATGCACTGAGCGTATCGCCATTCGTACCTGTATCCGCACACGTCAGCGTTCCGCCGCCCGGATTGGTCGAGATCGTCAGGGTGATCGCGTCCGAATTGGATGCCACCGTGTTATAGTTCGCATCCTGGACCGCCACTACCGGCTGTTGCAGCCACACCACGCCCGGAGCGCCTCCGATGGGTTGCGTCAGGAACGAGATTTGCGTCGCCGTTCCGTAGATCGACTCAGTCTGGCTCGAAAAAATCGCCCCCAACCCGAGAGCCGCTTCCAGCTCGCAAATATCGACACCGCCTGTTATGGTGCACGCCGTAAGTTGCGGGCTGCCTGCCGCACTGTCCCGGTACCAGATGTCGGTCGTCGAGGATCCCGGCGTGAATTGTGTGATTTTATTGGCGCCGGATTCGCAACTTGACTGGCTCGAGTAAAAGCTGCCGCTGGTTGTACTGTCGGAAAGATAGATCGTGCCGTAACTTCCGCCGCTTTCGCCGACATTAAGAATCAGTTCACCGCACTCAGCAGCAGTCGCCGCGCCGCTGGCCGGCGCAGTCGGCTGATTGAGAGAGCCGTTTCCGAAGCTTATGGTAGTAATGCCGTCCGTGAATATCGTCTGGGCCTGGTAGCCGGAACTCTTGCCGACGGCCGTCAGATGGTATCTTGCCCCAATGTCACTGGTGTTCGGTGCATATCCGTCATAACTGAAATTGCCAAGAGAATCAGCGGTGGCCGTGGCATCAGGAACATCTTCAGTGGACTGATCGACCCACAAGTGTAAGTGCAGGTCGACCATCTCGGAGGGTTGAAAGCCGGTACCACTCATTTGCACTGGGGTGCCGGGCGCGTAGTCGGGCTTATCAGTGGAAATCGTCGGGAACCAATAGAGTTCGGCAGCGCTGGCGAAACTGCCCATGCCGCCCGCAGCCAGCAGCGAACCCAGACTGGCCGGAGAGCCAAAACCTCCATCCTGATTAACAAGCGAATCGGAAGCCGCAATAAAGGCTCCAGCCTTGCTGTTCGCCCATGGCTCCAGCAAGTCCACCTTGGTTCCGCCGGTGCCCCCCATGACCAGAATGCTGCCGTTCTTAGGCAAGAGCACGGCAAAGTGATAGCTGCGCGGCGTGCCGCCGCTCACCACCGTGAAAGTGTTGGTCCACTGGCTGAAGATCTCAGCCGTTCCAAGATCGTTTTGTCCATTGTTGCCGCCAATGACAGCCACACCGTCATACGTGCTGGTGGCCGTGGCGCCCACGCGGGCAGACGCCATGGTTGGACCGTACGATACGGTCCCGGTCATCGTTTCCGCGCTGTAAACAAAAATTTCGGTAGAAGCCAGTACCGCGCCGTTAATGTCGGTGCCGCCGACAATGAGAACTCGGCCATCCGGTGTGGCAGCTGCTGCGGCGCCGGTACGCGGCGTGAGCAGCGTGCCAATGGGTGTGAAAGTCTCTGTAGTTACGTTGAAGAGAACGATAGAGCTGACTACTTTGGTCGTGCTGGTACCACCGGCAATCAGGACGTTGCCGTCGGATAACAGAGCCATGGCGTGGCCTGCCAGGCCAGTGCCAATTGACGACGGCACAAGCGTCCATTGCTGGCTGCTGACGCTATAAATCTCCGCTGAATCGCTGTAGCCTCCACCAGTGGTCAAACCGCCCGTTACGAGAACGTCGCCACTGCCCAGAAGAATGGCGGCATGATTTGCCCTGGGTACATTCATCTCTGGCGCGGCCGTGAAGACCCCGGTCGCGGGGTCGTACACTTCGGCCGTGGCTTGAGGAACTCCATTGCTATCGGAGCCGCCGGTAATCAGAATCCGCCCGTCGGTGAGCTGAACCGCGGCCGCACCAGTGCGGGCTTCGGTCATGTGCCCCGCAGAGGACCACGTATTGGTTAACAGGGTTTGGCTCTGCCCTTGGGGAGCAAATACGCCAGAAATCAGCAGGCTGAAAACCAACAGAAACCATACTTTGCGATTCATAAATTTACTCCGTGGAAAACGGGGACACGTTAATCACAGAACCGTTGCGTTCGGGCCCAATGGGCGAGCAAACGGCCGCTGATTTCCGCAGATTCGTAATGCAATTGTGCTTAAAAGTCGGGCGCCAGAAATATTAACTAATGGGGGTTTTAGTTAAGACTCCCGCAGTCTAATTGCTGCCGGCTTTTGTTTAGACATTGTGATGGCCGGGCAGCTCACCTACAACCGTAAACTCGAATACTTGTACTGATGAAGATAACGGGATGGGGAAAAAAGCGAAACTTAAAACAAGTCGCTGTCAATTCCAAAGGTGCCGAGGATGGGCAAAAAAGTAATGTGAATAAAGCGAGCGCGGCGTTACCTCGGTCACGCTGGCACGAAGCGCGAGAGGACTGGTGATTTCCTGTGAGTTGATAAGGCCGAGAGGGTCAGTCCGCTGAGGCAATGCAGCAAAGCAGGGTTCGCTGTTTCAATCTTCATATTCTTCCCGAGATAAGCGCCAGCCGCACGGCGCTCTACCTGCTCTACGGACCTTCGGGCTCTTTGAGCTGGAGCTAGAACCCATCTCATCGTGCGCCCCAAGGGCGCATATCACCAACGGGGGCAGACGCATTGCAATACGGCATAACCGAACCGCTCGTGCAGTACCGACTACGCATTACTGGCATGGAATCGCAGATGCGGGCCAGGGCTGCCTGGAGGAGCCGGCGCGGATGAGTCATCTGCATCCATCGGGGCCGAATCAGCGAAATCAGGAGGTGTGCCCGTTGTCGGCAGTTTGCCGCCTAAGGCAGTCCCGAGCTTGCATCGGTCCTCGGAGACGCCGCGTCGATCAATGTCGGGAGTTTTACACGATGATTTCTTTAGGCGAGCTGTGGGGCTCTACTTGGCTCAGTTGCGTTGGCGATCGGGATTGATGTTAGATTTCCGTCATCGCCGCATCGCGCCTTGGAGTGCGAGAATGGGTCAAGATCTGAGGGGGACAGAACGTAGCAACTGTGGGGACTTTTGTGGAGAGTACTTGCTTGCAGGGCCTTGTTGGCCCTTGTTGGCCATCTCTCCATTTGTTAATGTTTCCAATCACATACAGGGATCAACAAATCCCCACAAATGGCCTGGGTAGGTCTGCAAAACCTTTATGCGCCGATTCGATCCCGGCCCGCGCCTCCAACTTTTTCTCCAGCGGCTAGCTCGCTTATCCCCTCCATGCCATCCTCCATCCTTTCTTCTCGATCGGCATGAATCGAGCAAGATGGTCTGTTCTGCGCTCCCACTCGATCACCACCTGTACAGGAAACCTTCCGCAGACAGCTCGCTGCTCGCCGCTCTGTCACTACGCTGGCGTTGATATAGTCCGATCATGCTCGACGTCTTAGCCCAAAAAGCCTCAAAGTCTCCGAGCCATAGCGTAAATTCGACGTTTCTCCACCTCGGGGCGCTTGGACTCTTCTTTCTTGCTATCATCGACAGCTCTCCTCTGCCAACGCTTGCTGGACCCGACATTCTGACCGCAATTCTCGCTGCCCAGCAACGCAATCCCTGGTACGAATATGCGGCCTGCGCCACGGCCGGCTCGGTGCTCGGGGCCTGGCTCACGTTCAGAATCGCCAGGAGAGCGGGCGAAGCGTACCTGCACAGCAAGTTTGGAAGCCGGAAAGTCGATTCCATGCTCCGTCTGTTCAAGAAATGGGGCACAGGTGCTCTTATCGCCTCGACCGCGATTCCGTTTCCGTTTCCTACAAGCTTGTTTTTCGCGTCGGCCGGCGCCTCGAAGTATCGTGTCGGAAAATTTCTCGCGGTCGTCGCAATCTGCCGGGCCGCGCGTTACTCACTCATCGCCTTCATCGCCGATCATTATGGTCGCCATTTTGTCCGTGTTCTGCGCCACCCCACCGAATACTGGGGCTGGCTGATCGCGTTCGCGGCGGTCATTCTCCTCGTGATCATGGCCGGAATTGTGGTGAACAAACGACTCTCGGCTGCAGCTGTGGCTTGAAGCAGGAGACGCGCCGCGTCCCGAATGAGCGAGAATTATGCTATGGCCGAAATCGAAAACAACAACTTGCAGCAACAGTTTGGCAGCGACAACTACGCGGGAATCTGCCCGGAGGCTTGGGCTGCGATGGAGGCCGCCAATCGCGGTCACGCTACCTCCTACGGCGACGATCCCTGGACCGCCAAAGCGTCCGACGAGTTCCGCAACCTGTTTGAGACCGAGTGCGAAGTGTACTTCGTTTTCAACGGCACCGCGGCCAACTCGCTGGCCCTGGCGTCGCTCTGCCAGTCCTATCACAGCGTCATCTGCTCCGATCAGTCGCATGTGGAAACGGACGAATGCGGTGCTCCCGAATTCTTTTCGAACGGCTCGAAACTTCTGGTGGCCTCGAGTCCCGAAGGCAAGCTCACGCCGCACGCAATTCGTGAGCTTGCGACCAAGCGCAGCGACATTCACTATCCCAAGCCGCGCGTAGTGTCGATCACGCAATCCACTGAAACCGGCCGCGTCTACACTCTCAAAGAAGTGCGCGCCATCTCAGAAGAATGCCGTTCGCGCGGCCTCTCGCTTCACATGGACGGCGCGCGCTTTGCCAACGCCTGCGCCAGCCTCGGTTGTTCGCCGGCAGAGATGAGTTGGAAGAGCGGCGTAGACGTGCTCTGCTTTGGCGGAGCAAAAAACGGCATGGCTATGGGAGAAGCTGTGCTCTTTTTCGATCGCTCTTTGGCCACGGACTTCGACTACCGATGCAAGCAGGCCGGTCAACTGGCATCGAAGATGCGATTTCTTTCGGCGCCGTGGGTGGGAATGCTTGAGAGCGGAGCCTGGCTGCGCAACGCCGAGCACGCCAACCGCTGTGCACGCCAGTTCGCTCGACAAATCGCCGGCATTCCCGGCGTGCGCCTCGCACAGCCCGTTGAAGCCAATGCCGTCTTCGTTGAGGCGCCTGAGAATGTGCTCAATCAGCTTCGCGCGCGCGGATGGAGCTTCTACACCTTCATCGGCGGAGCGGCGCGATTCATGTTCGCCTGGGACAGCCAGCCGGCTCGCATCGAAGCGCTCACTCGCGACCTGCGCGCGTGCGCCGCAGCCTAGGGTGTATCGAGATATACGGACGGCAGCGACGGGAGCCATTTTTTCTCAGTTCGAGGAATGAGGAGCGACGCATACCGGGTGTCTGCAAGCGACAATTGACGAAGAAATGAGAGAAAATGGCCCCGTCCCTCCGGGTCGCGGAGAAAAGCCGGCCATACTTCGTTGTCGTCCTCGACTGTGGGCCCGCCACAGCCTTCGGACTCCGCCTCGTCTGGCCGGCTTTTCGCTCGCAACGTTGTCCACCCGTATATGTCGATGCACCCTAGTGACATCGCGCGCAGTTTGCGGCGGCTTTCACATCCGGCTTAGTAATGGAAGCGATCGCGGTCGCTATCACCGAATAGATCCGACATCACCTGCACATCGGAATCGCACGCGTGGTTGAGACAAGGCAGCCCAAAACCTGCCTCCAGTGACTTCAGGATCGAGTAGCTGGTGTAGTACTGATCGCTTTGAATTCCGGGGCGGTTGTCATAGTTTGTCTGGACCGTCAAAACCACCCGGTTCTGGTTTTGCGACGGATACGCCCCGGTTAATAGCGTTGTGCTGCCGCTGTAGTCGTTCTCGTCCCACACAATCACGATCGCGCTGCGGCTTGAGTGCCAAACCTCCGAGGCTTGTATGGCCTTCACCATGCGTTCGATCGTCAAGTCTCCCTGCTGATTCAGCCCGGGATTAAGCCCCACCGTCGTGCCGTAGGTATATCCGCTGTCGTTCACTCCATAATCGAATGCACAGAACGCGTCGCTGTTCGACCGTCCATGCTGGTCGTCGCACTGGTTCGGCACGACAAAAGCCAAGGCTGGAAGTTTGCCGCTGGCGAGATCGGCGTAAAGGCCTCGTGGCCCATCGAATCCCTTCACATCAGCCAGGCTATTATCCCGGTCGCTTCCGTCCTGGACGCTCTTGAAGTATGCGAAAGGGTTGTGCTTCACAGCATAGAGCTGCACCACGCTGGAGGTGGTAAGCGGCGCCAGGTCGGTGAAATCGGTCAGATTGCTTACCGTGCCGTTACTGTAGTTCACGCCGAAAACCGGCCCCAGCGGCAAGCTTTCCTGGTACGACTTCCACGTCAATCCAGCCGCATCGAGTTGGTCGCCGATGGTTTCTCCAACCGTGCTCGCCGCGGGAACTGACTTGACGCCGTCGAGGTCCGCCAACGCCACAAAGGGACCCGCGACCTCATTCCATGTGTCTACCGCCGGGGTCTCGGCGTCTGTGCCTGTGCCAGAGATGGGGCAGATATTCCCGGTATCGACTGTAGCTGGTCCGGCGCTGCTATCGTCGTCATCCGCGTTCACCACCCCGGTCGCGATATTCGGGCTGCACGTCGTATTGCCCCAGTCCGGAGAATTGTCGCTGCGAATACCAAAGTTTGAACCGCCCACGATCTCCAGATAATTCGTCAGGCTCGGATGCCCGACGGCGAAATAGTTCGTCGCAAGGTTGACCTGCTTGGTCGAGATCAGATTGTTCAGATAAGGATCGTTCGGATTGCCCACCACTTGTTGGTAACCGTGGTTTTCCATCATGATGACGAAAACATGGTCAAGATGCGGAATTCCTTTGGGCCTGGATTCCTGCGCGAACGCGGCCGTCGACACGATGCCGGCGGCGAGACACACTGATGCTAGTTTCCTCCACATGGGAAATGACCTCTCGATGGAATCGGATTTTTGGGAAAGTCAATCGCTGGTCGCCGTGATCACGACAGCCTAAGTGTCCGGTCGAAAAGTTAACAAGTCGTCAAGCCATTGCGAATAAATCGAGAGAAAAGTCGGATGCCTCAACAGCGCCCACGGAAAATCTGGATCGGAGGGCCGGATGGCCGGCCCCGTCCGTCGGTTCCTTTGATGTCAAGCCCTCGGACCCAAAATAAATCAGCCAGTATCCCCTAAGCCCTTATTTCCCTGGCTCCTGGTGCCTTAGGCCATGTCTTCCGAAGTTTGCCGATTATTTCTTCTGAATCGCTACACTTGTCTTAGGCGGGCAGGCCGCAAGGTTCTTGAAAACGTGCCGGCTCAGAAAAGATAAAAATAATTAAAGAAAAAGTTTGGTATGTTTCGCCTACTTTTTGCCACTTAACTCGTTTATAATCAGCAAGTAAATTCCAAGAATATCGACAAATGATGTAGAATGGCGTCGAATTAATGACCCATAACTGCCCTGGAATCAACGCGAGCATGCATGAAAATGCACAACGCGCGATCAGCGGCGTATCCAATAGTAAACACGGCTCTTAGAGCGCAGAAAGCCCTGCCGCTACCCCCCCACCGTCTCCCACTGGCCTGTTTCTCCGGATTTGAAGATCGCCTCGATCACAGCCATGTTGCCGATCGAGTCTTCGAGCGGCACCGGGACCTCGGTGTTGTCGCGAACGGCTCTTGCAAATGCGTCGCCCTGCAGCGTGTATTGATCCGAGGTTGGGAAACTCTCCATGGTGATGCCGCTGAAAGTGAGATCGCCCGTCGAGTCGATGAAGAGCCGCGTCGGCCGGTCATTCGGCGCGTTGAACGGAATCTCAAGTTCAATGCGGCCCCGCGAGCCAAGAAAATGAATTTTCTGGCAGGGAATCTGCTGCGTGCTGCAAGTAAATACGGCATGTCCGGAACCGAAGTCGAGCAGTGCCGAGGTCAGCCGGTCAGTGCCCGTTTGCGCGTCGCGATCGACGAGCGCAACCACGCGCTCCGGCTCACGCTGGAAGGCATAGCGCGAAGACTGCACCAGGTAGCAGCCGATATCGTAAAGACCGCCACCACCGGTCTCGATCTGGTTGCGAATGTTGGCCGGGTTCACATTGAAGTAGCTGTACACTCCGGCGACCGCGCGCAGTTCTCCGATGCGGCCCTCGTCGATGAGCTGGCACACGCGAATCCATTGCGGCGCGCTTCGAATCATGAAGGCTTCGCAGATCTTAACGCCCGTGCGGGCTCGAACGTCGAGCAGCGTTTTGGCCTCGGCCACGGTCATGCTCAGCGGCTTTTCGCAGAGCACGTGCTTGCCGGCTTCGGCGGCCTTGGTGGTCCAGGGAACATGGAGCTGATTGGGCAGCGGATTGTAGATGGCATCGATGTTGGGGTCGGCGATCAGTTCCTCGTAGGAGCCGTACGCCATGGGAATGTCGAGTTTCGTGGCCGCCTCGCGGGCCTTCGCGAGATCGCGCGATGCAATCGCGGCTACGGTGGTAAGCTCGCCCTGCTGCATGGCAGGGATCACTTTTTTCAGGCCGATGTTTGCTGTGCTGAGCACGCCGAAACGTAGCTTCGTCGACATAACCGCATGATAACGCCGGAAAGTGAGGACGCAAATTAAGCGTTGTTGACAGCCATGGCGAGCGCGTCGGAAGCATTGGCAGCCACTTGAACGAGAGCGCGATTCTTCGACTCGATGAAGCCGGCTGCAACAGCGGTGTCAATGAAGGCCAGCAGGCCGTTCCAGTAATCCCGCGTGTTGATCAAGATGCACGGCTTCGCGTGCAGCCCGATCTGCGCCCAGGTGATCGCCTCGAGCAATTCGTCGAGCGTGCCGTACCCTCCGGGCAACGCGAGGATGGCGTCGGAGAGCTCGTGAATGCGTGCCTTGCGCTCGTGCATCGTGGAGACGAGTTCAAGCGAAGTCAGACCGTTGTGAGCAATCTCGCGGCCGCTGAGCGCCTCGGGCAGCACGCCAATCACTTCTCCGCCCGCGGCCAGCGCCGCATCGGCCACCGCACCCATCAGTCCGCGGCAGGCTCCGCCATAAACCAATCCGATGCCGGCTTTGGCGATCGCAGTACCGAGCGTTGTCGCTTCAGCGCGGAAGGCAGGGTCGCTTCCATAAGCCGATCCACAAAAAACGGCAACGCGGCGAAGAGGCTTGCTTGTGCTGGTCATCGTTCTCTAAGAATAACGGGCGACGGCCGGTGATTAGGACCGGCCGATTCTGTCGATCTCGCGCTGGATGGCGAGCCGCTCGAGCGACCCAAGCGGCAACGAAAGGAGGAGGCTGATGCGCCGGTCGAGAATGGAAAAGGCGTCGCGGAAGGCGCGTTCAATTTGCTCGGGCGTGCCCGTCACCGCGGCAGGGTCGGGAACTCCCCAATGCGCGGTCATAGGCTGGCCGGGCCAATAAGGGCATGGTTCTCTCGCGGCGTTGTCGCAGACGGTGAAGACGAAGTCCATTTTGGGCACGCCCAGGGCGGCGAACTCGTTCCATGATTTGCTGCCTAGGCCGGCGGCGGGAATGTGCGCAAAGTCAAGCTGCTTCAGTGCCTCGGGCCGGACCGTTCCAAAGGGATGGCTGCCGGCACTGTAGGCGGTGAAAACGCCTTTGCCCTTACGATTCAAGATGGCCTCGGCGAGAATCGACCGGGCGGAGTTCCCTGTGCAGAGAAAAAGGACATTGTAGTGGTCGGGCATGGTGTGGTTCTTACGCCGCGGCGCCGCAGCAACCGGGCGCGCAGCAGGTTGATTGAGGCTTGACGGCGCGAATGAAGGCGCTGAGGAATTTGCAATCGACTTCAGGAGCGATGACGTCGACATCGACACCAGCCTCGGTGAGAAACTGCCGGACATCCTCGACGTTGTAGACGCGCGTCGGTTCAAACGAGACATCGGCAAATCCGGCAGTGACGAGACGCGCGCGATAGTCCTGCTCTTCGAGCGCGCCCGCCATGCAGCCAACCCAGAGCAACATGCTCTTGCGAACGACGTCGGGAACGGCGCCGCGCACGATTACGTCGGAGACGGCGAAACGGCCGCCGGGCTTGAGCACACGAAACGCCTCGCGCAGCACGCGATCCTTGTCGGAGGAGAGATTGATGACGCAGTTCGAGATGACGACGTCGACCGTGTTGTCGGCGAGTGGAATGCTCTCGATCTCGCCTTTGAGAAACTCGACATTTTCAACACCGGCCTTGCGCTGATTCTCACGCGCCAGGGCAAGCATGTCTTCGGTCATATCGAGGCCATACGCTTTCCCGCCGGGAGCCACGCGGCGCGCCGAGAGCAGCACGTCGATTCCGCCTCCCGAGCCAAGGTCCAGTATGACCTCGCCGGGCTTGAGATCAATGAGCGCAGTCGGATTGCCGCAGCCAAGCGACGCCAGCACCGCCTTCTCAGGGATGAGGCCCTTTTCACTTTCGCTGTAGAGATTTGTCGTGATCGGGTCGCAGCAGCGAAGGCCGGGATCGCAGCAGGCCTGGAAGCCGCCCGTTTCCGCCACGGCACGCGCCGCGCTGCCATACTTTTGCTTCACCTGCTCTTTCACATCCGCCGGAGCTGCCATTTTGATCCTTCTTTCGTATACGCCTAAGCAAATATATTAATGACGTTCATATTTGTCAAGGCGTATATTTAAAGAGATGAAACGCGACTCCAAATCCGTTAATTTGCCTCACCTGTTTGCTGCCCTTGCGGACCGCACTCGCCTGCGCCTGCTGAACCTGATGAATGGACGCGAGGTTTGCGTCTGCTACTTCGTGGAGATCCTGAATCAGAGCCAGCCGAAGGTGTCGCGGCACCTGGCGTACTTGCGCAGGGCCGGAATTGTGGGCGCGCGGCGCCAAGGGAAGTGGATGCACTATAGCATTGAGCGCCCTGCCGACCCGTCGGCGGCTGCAATTTTGAATGCAGCGCTCGCGTCATTCGGTGCAGATCGGGAAATGCAGGCCGATCGCGCGCAGTTGGACCGCGCCTGCTGCCGACCGGAACGATTCGTGACCCTCGTAGGAGCTCCGGTTCCTGCCCATCTCAAATCAGACGCCGCTTGACGTTTGGCAATCGCGAGTGAACCCACCATCTTCTTGACGGCGGATGAGTTTCAGCTGGTTTTGCGCTTTTCAGAAGCCGACCTTCTGTGTCATGCTTGCTTGCATGGGAAACAAAGACAGGGGTAAGAAAGAAATCAAGAAGGCTCCGAAGCCGAAGCCGAAACCAGAACCGGGACGTAAGCGCGAGATCTTCGCGCCGCCGCCTCCGCCGAAATAGCCGAGGCCTGCAGGCCCAGTTCGTGTCCCGGCTCAAGAGCCGGCCCGGGAACGTGTCTCAGCGCGAAATCCGCTGGCACCGTAGAATCCGGCCGGTGCATGAGAGCGCAATCCTTCCGCCTTAATTAAAAGCAAAAGGCCATCCCAATGGGATGGCCTTTTGCTTTAGTTGAAAGCTTTGAAGCTCGCTCAAGGCTGCGTGGCGACTCCCGGATTACCATCGGCGCGCGCCTGCGCCTTTTCTGCCAGAACCTTGTGCACGTTATTTTCAAGAGCTTGGGCCTCGGGCATGTAGGTGAGCGCCTTCTCGACCATTGGATCCCAATCGGCGATCACCCGCAGGCCCGTGAGCTGGCCGAATTCGATGGTATAAATGTCCCTCTTGATTTGCGCCTTCACCCAGTCGGAAACGCCATTGATGTCGGCGTCTGTCCAGTCGACATCCTGGCTGGTGAGATATTTCTTGAAGTCGCTGAGAACGGCATCGTCGACCTGGAAGTTCTTGTCCACCGTGTGGGTGGCTACGTATACCGGCGCAAAGTGGAAGAAGACGTCTTTGTAAACCAGCTCATCTTGAAAGCGGTTGGTTGTGGGCGACTCGATTTTTTCGTCGGGAGTGATGCCACCGCCGCCATAAACCGTGCGGCCGGAGTCAGTGAGCTTCACCTCGCGGCTCGAAGAATCGGGGCTGGGGCCCGCGCCTGCGTGGTTGTAATAGTCGTAGAGCGAAACGCCCGCGTAGTTGCGTTGGATAAGTCGGCCGGACGGCGTGTAGTAGTGATATGTGGTTAGCGCAAGGCCGGAGTCTTCGCTGAGGTTGTAGACAGTCTGCACCAGCCCCTTGCCAAAGGTGGTTTCGCCCACGATGAGGGCGCGATCGTGGTCCTGCAGGGCTCCGGAAACAATCTCGGCGGCGGAAGCAGTGTCGCGGTTCACCAGCACGACGATGGGGAATGTCTTGCCGTCGTTGCCATGCGTTGCGACGTAGTTCTGATCGGAGTAGGCGCGGCCGCGCTGCGAGACAATGGTCTGGCCCTTGGCGAGGAGGTGATCGCAGACATCGACTGCTTGACTCAAAAGGCCACCGGGATTCTCACGTAGGTCGAGAACCAAGCCCTTCAGGTCGCCAAAGCCATTGATGGCGTCTTCCATCTCCTGGCCGGTGGTCTCCTGGAACTGCGTCAAATGGATGTAACCAATGCCGGGACGGATCTCGAATTTCAGATCGATGGAGGGATGTGGAATCTCATCGCGAACGAGATCGAAAACGAGGGGCTTGGTCTGGCCATAGCGAACCATGGTGACTTGGACGTGCGTGCCCTTCGGTCCTTTGAGAGCTTTCGCGACCTGGTCGGAGGACCAGCCGTCAGTCGATTTGCCGTCGACAGCGACCACTTTGTCGCCCGGATGGATACCAGCTCTGAATGAGGGCGTGTCCTCGTATGGAGTGACAACGTAGACATTGCTTTTTCCGCTGTTGTCATTCTGCTGCTGGATGACCATGCCCACACCGTAGTAGTGGCCGGTCTGATCTTCGCGCAGGCGAGCGTAGGCCTTGGGATCGTAAAAATGGGAGTGCGGGTCAAGGACTTGCAACATGCCGGGGATGGCCCCGTCGTAGATCACGTCGTCGGCTTTGTCAGGGGTGATGGGCTCGGCGTAGTTCTGCTCGACGACCGCGTACACGTCGGTGAATTGCTTCAGGCTGTCGCGGAGCTGGCTCTCATCTTGCGAAGATTGGGCGCCGACGCGGCGTTCGAGGACCGTGCCGGCCACAGCACAGACAGTGAAGAAGAGGACCACGGCGAAGAAAGCGCGGCGGGCGCGGGGACTCATGGGCAAACCGAACCTCCAGACGGCGCGTGCGGCAGGCGCCTGGGAGCGGAATCTCCATCACCTGCGAGCGAATCCGGTTCTTGCTGGATATCCGCCCGAGAAAAATTGACCTTGCCCGGTACTGGCAAGGCCAAGGAAATGGAAGAGCCGCTCGCACTAAGGCCGCGAGGCCGTCTTCGGCTAAAGTATAGCACTCAAGCATTTGACGCGAGCGGAACGAGGCCGGTAGCGGGGTTACTCCGGTGCGGGTGCAGATTGGCGCAATTTGAGGCCCCGGCTGCGGGCGGAATCCGAGCCTCTGCTTTCCGTTTTTGCTCTCCCGGGATTTACAATGACGTCTATGCATCAGGCGGCAGGAAAGCAGGCGCCAGCCACCCGGCGGGACGTCGATTCTATGAATTTGAGAATTTTTCGAGCAGTTGCATTGATCGCGTTTGGGTCGTTGCTGGCGGCGTGGCCCACCCTGGCGCTCAGCCAGGTAAACGAACCGGAAAGTCCCTACGGCGGGTCCGTGGTCGAGGACATTATCGCCCGCGTCAACGACGAAATCATAACCAAGTCGGACTACGATCGCGCCGAAAACGAGCTGGACCAGGAGGGACAGAAGAACGGCGCATCGATGCAGGAAATGGCGACGCAAAGGAAAGACTTGCTTCGCAATCTGATTGACCAGCAACTGTGGCTGTCGAAGGGTAAGGAACTGGATATCACCGGCGAAACGGAACTGGTAAAGCGTCTGGACGAGATTCGTAAGCAGTACAACCTGGATTCGATTGAAGACCTGGAGAAAGCAGCAAAAGAGCAGGGCGTCTCATTTGAGGACTTCAAGGCCAACATCCGCAACCAGATCATCACCCAGGAGGTGATGCGGCAGGAAGTTGGCGAACATATCCAGATGACGCCCGGCCAAGTGGAGCGTTACTACGAGGATCACAAACAGGATTACGCGCAACCGGAAAGCGAACGTCTGAGCGAGATTCT
>JBEKRG010000111.1:0-14863 GCA_049518955.1 Occallatibacter sp. | reverse complement strand
TTCGGTTCGCGATGCATCACTGAGATCATCTCCCCCCTGTCAATCTTGAGCGCCGTGCAAGTGTCTGTCGCTGTGGCCGTGGCCAGGCGCAGACCGGGCACCGCCGCGAGGGACTCTTCTCCCACGAAATTGCCGGCAGAAAGAAGCGTAATCGTAGCTTCTTTGCCTTCGTGCGAAACCACGGTGACTCTCACGCGGCCTTTTTGCAGATAGAACACAGAGTCCGCTTTGTCTCCCTGACAAAAAAGGGCCTGTTTTGATTGCAGTTCGATGATCGAGCGGCCAAGCCCGGCGGTTGCGAGAAAGGCTGCGCAGTCGAATGTGATGTAATTGCTCGCCAAAATGTTGCCTCGTTACAAACCGGTTGTTCGGGGGCGTCTTCATGCCCAGCAAAACATCGTCGCTTGATACCGGCTTTAGAGTTTGTGGCGAATGGATCAAAGGCCGTGAACGTGGTGCTCGAGAGAAAAGTGCCATCTCCCTCTTTTACGGCCTAACGCCGGCAGCACAGGCCCGAGTCAATCCCAAGGCACTGCCGCAAAATGGGGAAAGTCCACCCGTGATCAACCGCAATTACGATCAATCTCTTTCCATGAGCCCACGGGTCCAAAGCGGCCGTCTGGTCAATATTGCTCACTTCTGGAGATGCGAGGGAGGTCTGGCACGGTTGTGCGCGGCGAAATGGGGTGAGCTTTCACTCTCTTTTCACTCCGGCAATCTTTCGCGGGAAAGTGGCGCTCGCAGTTGGGGTTGTCGGCGTCTTGATCTTTGGCTACGTTTCACAATTACAGAACCGCGTTGCCAAGTGCAAAAAAGGCTGGCGCACAGCGTTTTCCCCACATCATCAGAGATCAGAAAGAGCAGAATTGACCAGAATCTCCGGGCGATACGACTGATGCTAAGAGCGGGAGAGATCAACCATGCCGAAACAAGTTGACAATCAAGAATCGACAAAATTAGTGGGAGACACACCCTCGGAAGTCGCGGCAGATAAGCGGATCGAACGCGTGGCTGAAAAGGAAGCGGAGAAATCCTCCAAAACTGTCCAGCATTATGACGAGAAGCATCCGATCTTTTCAAAATAGCCGGCTGACCTGGCCATTCACTCCAAATCGACGACGCATGCCGCCCAGCGTTCCTCGGTAACAGCGTCGAAGGTTGCTGTGCGTCTGCTATGTACCTCGCACCCGACTGCAACTTCCGATCCCGCAAGTTGAATGCAGTTCAACTCGATTGCGGAGTGCATAGTCCGGAGTTAGCTCGTTGAATCTCCGCGTCGTGTCGCTGTCGATTTTCAAGAGCCTGTAATGAACTTTCCTCATTGCTAGCCCAGCGAGATTCCAAGCCTTTTTGAGACCGGCACGCTGTGCAGGGAGCAAAGACAGGAGTTCAGTCATCGTGACATCGAATCCCGATAAGCCCGAGTCGAAGCCTGAGTCAAAGCCCACGCCCATTGCAGATAAGTCAGGATCAAAGCAGGAGTCCAAGCCATCGCCGAAGGATGACAAGAATGATCTGAAGTCGCTTCCCATGCCTGAGCTGATAAAAAAGCTCGGCGCGTCTACAGATGGGCTCACACAAGCCGAGGCGCAAAAGCGTCTAGCACAGTACGGGCCGAACGCGATCGAGGAAAAGAAGACCAACCAATATCTCAAGTTCCTCTCGTATTTCTGGGGTCCTATTCCGTGGATGATCGAAGCTGCGGTCATTTTGTCGGGAGTCGTCCGACACTGGCTTGACTTCTTCGTCATCCTCGTCCTTCTCTTGTCTAACGCTCTGGTCGGATTTTGGGAAGAGCATCAGGCGGGAGACGCGATTGCCGCTCTAAAGGCCCGGTTGGCAATCAAGGCGAAGGTCAAGCGTGACGGCAAGTGGGAGAATCCCAAAGCGAGTGAGCTGGTGCCTGGCGACGTCGTTCGTCTCAGGCTGGGCGATATTGTCCCGGCAGATGCGCGCCTGCTGGATGGCGACTCGATCGAGGTGGATCAGTCGGCATTGACCGGTGAGTCATTGCCCGTTACCGCCAAACCAGGCGGCGCAGTCTACTCGGGGTCCATCATCCGTCAGGGCGAAATAGACGCTATTGTCTATGGCACCGGCACGAACACCTACTTCGGCAAGACCGCGCAAATGGTTCAGTCTGCACACACTGTCAGTCACTTCCAGAAGGCAGTGATGAAGATCGGCGACTACCTGATCATCCTGGCAGTGGCGCTGGTCGCGCTGATTCTTGTCTTCGCCCTCTTCCGCGGCGACAAGGTCCTTACCACGCTGGAATTCTGCCTGGTGCTTCTGGTCGCTGCAATCCCCGTCGCCATGCCGACTGTGCTGTCGGTGACCATGGCCGTGGGTGCGCGGCTACTGGCGAAGAAGGAAGCGATTGTAACGCGCCTGTCGGCCATCGAGGAGCTGGCTGGAGTAGATGTCCTTTGCTCGGACAAGACCGGAACACTCACGCAGAACAAACTAACTCTGGGCGATCCGTTCACGGTGGACGGCATTACCCCCGACAAGGTAATTCTCTGGGCAGCGCTCGCGTCCCGCGCAGAAGACAAGGACACCATCGACCTTGCCGTCATCGGAGGTGTGAAGGATGACAAGGAACTGAAGAGCTGCAAGGTGCTGCACTTCATGCCGTTCGATCCTGTCCACAAACGCACGGAAGCTACCGTCAAAGGAGCGGACGGGAAGCAATTCTTTGTGGCCAAAGGTGCTCCTCAGGTAATTCTTCAAATGGCGACCAACGCCGGCGAAGTCAAGCCTGCCGTGGAGAAAACCATTCTTGACTTTGCTGGACGCGGCTTTCGATCACTGGGAGTTGCCAGGGCCGATGAGGAAGGCAAGTGGAAGTTTGTTGGCATGTTGCCGCTGTTTGATCCGCCGCGCGAGCAGGCCAAAACAACCATCGCAAGCGCCGTCCAGATGGGCGTGAAGATCAAGATGGTAACTGGCGATCAAATTGCCATTGCGCGGGAAACCTCGAAACAACTCGGATTAGGTTCGAACATCCTGGATGCAAGCTCACTGGGCGACCTCAAGAAGGATGCGTCGCCGGAGCAGGCCAAGGCCATTGAAGACGCGGATGGCTTCGCTCAGGTCTTCCCCGAACACAAGTTTTACATCATTGATGTGCTGCAGAAACATGGCCATATCGTCGGCATGACCGGGGACGGGGTCAATGATGCGCCGGCACTAAAGAAGGCCGACTGCGGCATCGCTGTATCCGGCGCGACAGATGCAGCTCGAGCCGCAGCGTCCATCGTGCTCCTTGCATCCGGCTTGTCGGTGATTATCGACGCGATCAAGGAGAGCCGGCGTATCTTCCAGCGGATGAACAGCTACGCCATTTACCGCATCGCGGAGACGCTGCGGGTGCTGTTCTTCATGACGATGGCGATCCTCGTATTCAACTTCTATCCGGTGACCGCGGTCATGATCGTCATGATCGCGTTACTTAACGACGGCGCTATTCTTTCGATCGCGTATGACAACGTTCACTACAGAGACAAGCCCGAAGCATGGAACATGCGCTTGGTGCTTAGCATCTCCACCGTGCTGGGCGTCATTGGCGTTGTCGCAGCGTTTGGCTTGTTCTATCTTGCCGAGCGCGTCTTCCACATGGACCGCTTGACCGTCCAGACACTCATGTACCTCAAGCTTTCCGTGGCCGGGCATCTGACCATCTTCCTCACGCGTACACGCGGCCCATTCTGGTCGATACGCCCTGCGAAGACTCTTTGGATAGCAGTGCTTAGTACGCAGGCTGTTGCCACGCTGATTGCGGTTTACGGGCTCTTCATGGCTCCTTTGGGTTGGAAGTTGGCCGGTTTTGTGTGGGCCTACGCTCTGGTCTGGGCACTGATCAACGACCGCATCAAGCTGCTCGCCTATAAGATATTTGACCCCGTAAAGAAAGAGGCAAAGCCCGAAGCCGAGGCCGACGCGAGACCTGAATCCAAGGCTGAGTCAAAGTCTGAAGCCAAAGCTGAGCAGGCGAAGCCTGAGGCCAAAGCTGATGAGGCTAAGCCTGGAACCAAAGATGAGCCGAAGGTAGAGCCCAAAGCTGGACCAAAGCCTGTGGCCAAAGCTGACGCACCTACGCCTGAAGCCAAGCCTGACCTGCCGAAGCCCGAGGCCAAGTCACCACCCGATTTGACGCAACAGATCGCCAAGCGCGCCTACGAACTTTACGGGGAGCGAGACCACAGCGGCGGTACAGCGGTTCAGGACTGGAAGAAAGCGGAACAAGAGATTCGGAATAAGGAAGACGAGAAGGAGCCTATGCCAACGGCCAAAGCTGAACAGCCGAAAACCGAAGAAAAAGCTGGGTCGACGCCAGTGGCTAAGGTTGACGCACCTGCGCCTGAAGCCAAAGTTAATGAGTCGAAGTCTGAGGCCAAGGCCGATGCATCTAAGCCTGAAAGCAAGGCTGATGAACCCAAGCCCGGAGCCAAGGCTGACCAGCCGAAGCCTGAAGCCAAAGACAAGATTCAGCCTGATGTGTCGCCACAACTAGTCAAGCGGGTTCATGAACTCTACGAGCAGCTAGGGCGTGAGGAAGTTCAAGCCGTCGACGATTGGGAGAACCGCACGGAACCGGAGCTTGAGAAAACCGAATCTCACAAATAAACAGAAGAGAACAGCGAGGGGCGAAGGTTCAAAGTCCTGGCTTGCAGGAAAAACACGGGCCTGAGACCGAGTGATTCAGTCGACTTGAGAGGACGGAATATGTTGTGCGATTTGAAATCGCTCATCGGATCTCCTGTTGTAGCGACAGACGGTGAAACGGGAAGCGTTCGCAGTTTTCTATTCGACGACCAGTCCTGGAAGGTTCGCTACGTGGTGGTGGACGTTGGGAACTGGCTAAAGCGGCGCGATGTGGTTCTTCCCATTACCGCGCTCGAAAAGCCCGACTGGACAGCCGCAACTTGTCGCGCTCATCTGACCAAGGAGCAAGTGCGCAATAGTCCCGACGTCGATGCGGAAAAACCAGTCTCACGTCAGCAGGAAATTGCCATGCGCGATTACTTTGGCCCGCTCGCATGCTGGGTCGACAGCGAATTCGGCATGTCAAGCATGCCGACTGGAATCGAGTACCCGGTAAAAACGCCTGGCGCCCCCCATCTGCGCAGCACATCCCGCGTGACGGGCTATCACGTGTGGGCAACAGATGGCGATTTTGGAGTCCTTGAGGGCTTTGTCATGGATGAGGCCATCTGGCATCTTGGCTACCTCGATGTTAGAGGCGGAGACTGGCTTCACAATCGATCGGTACTCATTCCCACTCGATGGGTACAGTCCGTTTCCTGGGCCGAACTCTGCATCCATTTGCATCAAACGAAGGCAGGGACAGAATTCGAGCGCGAATTTCATCCAATCGAAAGCTTATGAACCCTGACGGTAGAGAGTTTGCGGAAAGAGTCAGAAAGGTCTAAAGCGGAGCGAGAAGCACCGGGCGATCGTGCGGTCAAGAAGAAAAACGCGTAATACCGAAGGGACAGAATGAACATCGATTCGAAGGACTACCGCGTGCCGCCCGACAAAAACGTCAATCTCAGCAAATGGCCTACGGTTGTCGATCCCTATTCGAAGTCGAAGAAGGAATATAAGCAGCTTTTGCACCAGCACATGGAGAAGCTGAGTTCGCTGCAGCAGCTTCACTACGCGTCGCACCGCTATGCGTTGTTGCTGATCTTCCAGGGTATGGACGGCGCCGGGAAGGATGGCGCCATCCGGCACGTGATGTCTGGGGTCAATCCAGAAGGCTGCGAGGTCTTCAGCTTCAAGCAGCCCAGTGCAGAAGAGCTCGATCACGATTTTCTTTGGCGCACGACGTGCCGCCTTCCCGAACGCGGACGTATCGGTATCTTCAATCGCTCTTACTACGAGGAAGTGCTGGTCGTTCGGGTCCATCCCGAGATTCTCCGCGGCCAGGGGTTGCCTGAAGAATTGCGTGACGAGAAAGACATTTGGAAGCAGAGGTACGGCTCCATCGTCAACCTTGAGAAGCACCTCCATCGCAACGGCACGAAAATCGTCAAGATTTTCCTCCACCTGTCTCACGAGGAGCAGCGGAAGCGATTCCTTGCCAGGATCGACGAATCCGACAAGAACTGGAAGTTCAGCACCTCTGACATTCACGAGAGGAAATACTGGAAACACTACATGCAGGTTTACGAGGATTGCCTTCATGCGACAAGCACTTATCATGCGCCGTGGTTCGTCGTCCCCGCCGACGATAAGGAGAACGCACGGCTCATCGTCTCTCAGATCGTCCTTGATGCTCTGGCGGGGCTCAAGATGGCTTATCCCAAGACAACCGCAAAGCGGCGTCTCGAGCTGCAAGCGATCAAGAAGGTGTTGACGAAATAACGTCGGGAGCCAATCGCATGCAGGCTCAAGCAAGCAGCTCAAAACCACCAACGCGCTCCAAGCAGGGGGCGGACAGTTAAAAAGGAGTCGTCAAAATGGCTACCAAGGAACTCTCCATCAGCGCCGAGCAGGATGGCATTCCGCAATCATTCAGCAAGAACTTCGATCAGACCGGCAACTCATCCGGTTTTATCTTCGACGTCAACCTCTCGACCGCGATCGCCGCAAATGGAAAAACTGAAGCACAGGCTCCAGCGCCCAAGGGGCCGCTTTCGCCTGAGTTGCTTGACAAGATGAATCGCTACTGGCGCGCTGCGAACTACCTATGCATCGGCCAGATCTACCTGTTCGAGAATCCCTTGCTGCGAGAACCGCTCAAAGCGGAACAGATCAAACCGCGATTGCTGGGCCACTGGGGAACCTCGCCGGGGCAGAACCTCATCTACATTCATCTGAACCGGCTCATCAAAGAGCATGACGCGGACATCATTTACATCTCCGGCCCGGGCCATGGTGGCCCTTCACTGAATGCCTGTTCTTATCTGGAAGGGACATACACCGAGGTTCACCCGGAGATCACGCACGATGAAGACGGGTTGCGGCTTATGTTCCGCAAGTTCTCGACGCCAGGCGGGGTGCCGAGTCACTGCGGACCGCACGTCCCAAACTCCATGCATGAGGGCGGTGAGCTTGGCTACTCTCTGGTGCATGCATTCGGCGCTGCTTTCGACAATCCAGATCTTATCGTTGCCTGCGTAATTGGCGACGGCGAATCCGAGACCTGCCCGCTGGAAGGCAGCTGGAAGTCCGTCAACTTTCTCAATCCGGTGCGAGACGGTGCGGTTCTTCCGATTTTGCACCTCAACGGCTACAAGATCTCCGGGCCAACCGCCCAGGGACGCACCAGCGACGAAAACCTGAAGGCCCTGTATGTAGGGCGCGGTTACAAGCCCTACTTCGTTGAGGGCGACGACCCTCAAGTCGTACACCAGCTTCTGGCTGGGACGCTGGACGATTGCTATGCAGAAATCCGGTCGATTCAAAAGGAGGCGCGCGGCGCTGGGTTCAAGAAGCAGCCCATCTGGCCCATGATCATTCTGCGCACTCCCAAAGGGTGGACTTGCCCCAAAGAAGTGGATGGAATCCCAATTGAAGGCACATTCCGCGCGCACCAGGTGCCGCTTGCATCGGTCCGTGACAACCCCAAACATCTCAAGATTCTTGAAACATGGATGAAGAGTTACAAGGCGCACGAACTCTTCGACGAGAACGGCAAGTTCATTTATGAATTAGCAGCTCTCGCGCCCGCGGGTAACCGCCGCATGGGAGGCAATCCCCATGTGAATGGCGGCCGTTCGCTTATCACTCTGGCCCTGCCGGATTTTACGGATTATGCACTTGAGATTCCGGGGCCCGGTCAAGTTCTAGCCGAGGCCCCGCGCAAGCTTGGAGATTTCTTTCGGGACATCTTCAAAATGAATCCGAAGAACTTTCGCATGTTCTGCCCCGATGAATCGAATTCCAATCGGTTGAACTCCATCTTCGAGGCCACCAAGCGCTGCTCCATGGCGGAGATCGTCTCGATCGATGACGAACTCGGCCCGGATGGCCGCGTGATGGAGGTGTTGAGCGAGCACCTTTGCCAGGGTTGGCTAGAAGGGTACCTGCTTACGGGCCGGCATGGCATGTGGTCCTCCTACGAAGCGTTCGCGCAGGTGGTCGATTCCATGACGACACAACATGCCAAATGGCTGGAGCAATGCGAAGCTTTCCCCTGGCGCAGACCGCTCGCGTCCCTCAATGTTCTGCTGACGAGCCATGCCTGGCGCAACGATCACAACGGCTTCAGCCATCAGGCGACCGGATATGTAGACAATGCATTGGCGCGCAGGAGTGAGACCATCCGCGTGTACTATCCACCTGACTCCAACTGCCTGCTGAGTGTCTTCGACCATTGCTTGCGCAGCCGCAATTACGTGAATGTCGTCACCTGCGGCAAGCAGCCGCAGCTCCAATGGCTGAACATGGATGAGGCTATCGAGCACTGCTCACACGGCGCATCAACATGGAAATTTGCAACCAACGATGAGGGTGGAGAGCCGGATGTTGTACTGGCCTGCGCCGGCGACGTGCCGACCATCGAGATCTGCGCGGCCTCGTGGCTGTTACAGAAGCATGTGCCAGGTATCAAAGTACGCGTCGTTAATGTTGTGGACCTGATGACTCTAATGTTTCCTGACAAGCATGTGCACGGGATGGACGAAATGTCATTCAACGCCCTCTTCACCGAGAAGGCGCCCGTGATCTTCGCCTTCCACAACAATCGCTGGCTCATCCACACCCTGGTTCATGGGCGCTCCAATGAAGGCCGCTTCCATGTGCACGGTTATATGGATCATGGCACGACCACCACTCCGTTCGACATGGTGGTTCTGAATGAAATGAGCCGGTTCCACCTTGCGCTCGACGCACTAAAGCATATCCCTCGTCTTCGTTTGCAAGCCGAGAAAGCCATCAACTTCTTCAACCAGGAATTGCATCGCCACCACGACTATATCCGCGAACACCTGGAGGATATGCCCGAAATCAGGAACTGGCAGTGGACGAAGGACTTTAGCGATGCCGCCGCGCCGGCTCCGCTCGCCAAGGGCCATCCGCAGAAGGCCATGTTCACCGACAGTTAACAGCGGTCGATTAACACCTAAGGAGAGGCAGCTATCGCACGAGGTTTGTGATAGCGGCCTTTCCTTCCTGAGCTCTGGCACTTGGAGGGACATTGAACGATCCGAAGGCACCATCCGATTGGTTCAAGGTTGAAGGAGTTGATGAGCTGGTTGAGTTGGCGCTCAATCTTCATTGGTCCTGGAACCATGCTGCGGACGAGTTGTGGGAAACGCTCGACAAGGACCTCTGGGCAACCACGCAAAACCCGTGGGTCATCCTGCGCACGGTCTCTCGGGAAAAAATCAAGGCCGCATTAGGCGCGCCGGAGTTTCGTCAGCGCGTCGACAATCTGCTTCGCCAAAATCGGGAATCCTATCATACCGACGCATGGTTCCAGCACAAGCACCCGGGCACCGCGCTCACTTCGATCGCCTACTTCAGCATGGAGTTCATGTTGAGCGAAGCGTTGCCTATCTACTCGGGTGGACTGGGCAACGTAGCAGGTGACCAGATGAAGGCAGCCAGCGATCTGGGTGTTCCGGTCGTCGGAGTCGGCTTGCTTTACGGGCAAGGATATTTCCGCCAGGACTTCGATTCAGAAGGTCGCCAGCAGGCGCTTTATCCGATCAATGATCCGGGGCAGTTGCCCATCCGGCCGCTACGGCAGCCGAATGGCGAATGGTTACGGTTGCAGATTCAACTTCCCGGCTCAAAGATTTGGATTCGCTGTTGGGAGGTGTCCGTGGGAAGGGCAAAGCTCTATCTTCTCGATACCAACGATTTTGCCAACACTGCGGCTCACCGCGGAATTACTAGTGAGCTTTATGGCGGCGACGCCGAGATGCGGCTCAAGCAGGAGATCGTTCTTGGAATCGGCGGCTGGCGACTGCTGCGAGCGTTAGGGCTCCGGCCCGAGGTGTGTCATCTCAACGAAGGTCATGCAGCGTTAGCCACGCTGGAAAGAGCGCGCGCCTACATGGAGGATTGCAAGAAGCCATTCGATCTCGCGATGAATGTCACGCGGGCCGGGAATCTTTTTACTACGCATACCGCGGTCAATGCCGGGTTTGATCGATTCGCACCCGACCTCATTCGCATCTATCTGAGCCACTATGCGCTGGATGAACTCGCCATTCCGGTTCAGGATCTGCTCGCGATGGGAAGACAGGATCCCGGGGACACATCGGAATCTTTCAACATGGCCTATCTCGCGGTCCATGGTAGCGGTCAAGTGAATGGCGTGAGCAAGCTGCACGGGCAAGTGAGCCGCCATATCTTCCGGACCATCTTTCCGCGATGGCCGCAAGAAGAGGTTCCGATCGGATCGGTGACCAATGGGATTCATGTGCCTACCTGGGACTCAGCAGAGGCAGATGCTCTCTGGACCGCCGCTTGCGGCGAGAAGCGTTGGCGTGGGGATCGTCCGGTCGAAGAGGCCATCCGCCAACTCACCGATGTGCAATTGTGGCAGATGCGCACAAAGGGCAGAGGAACGCTGATCGATCGCATGCGCAAGCGCTACGCGTGTCAGCTCGCCGTCGAAGGCGGGAACCCGGCGGATACGAGCGCCATCTTTGACGAGAATGTGCTGACGCTCGGATTCGCGCGCCGCTTTGCCACATATAAACGTCCCAATCTTCTTTTGCATGATCCTGAGAGACTGATTCGTCTTCTTTTCAATCCGCAGTGCCCAGTTCAGTTGATTCTCGCTGGCAAAGCTCATCCTCAGGACCTGCCTGGGCAGGAACTGATCAAGCAGTGGAAGGACTTTATTAAACGTCCAGAAGTCCAAAACCGTGTGGTCTTCCTTAACGACTACGACATGATGCTGGCCCAGGAATTGGTGCAGGGCATCGATCTGTGGATCAACACGCCGCGGCGTCCCTGGGAAGCCTGCGGGACGAGTGGGATGAAGGTTCTCGTCAATGGCGGCCTGAATCTTTCCGAACTGGACGGTTGGTGGGCAGAGGCTTATTCCCCCGAAGTCGGCTGGGCTATCGGTGACGGCCAAGAGCATGGAGATGATCCAGCATGGGATGCTACAGAGGCAGAAGCTTTGTATGCGTTGCTGGAGGGTCAGGTAATCCCGGAGTTCTATGAGCGAGATGAAAACGGAATACCATCCAGGTGGTTGGGACCCATCCGTGAGAGTATGGCTCGGCTCACATCGGAATTCTCTGCTACTCGCGCCATTCGCGAATATACCGAAGATCACTATCTACCGGCCGCTTCTGGCTACCACGAGCGTGCAGCCGGGGATAGCGTGCTGGGCACAGCTTTGCTCCACTGGCAGCAGGACATCGATCGCCATTGGAACACGGTGCGCTTTGGCGCGGTGAGAATCGAGACGCACGACGGCCAGCATTTCTTTCAGGTAGAGGTTCTTTCTGGCAATCTCAATCCGGATCAACTGACAGTCGAACTCTATGCAGACTCAGTTCAGGGAGGCCAACCTGTTCTCGAGGTGATGATTGCACCTAAACCCGGTGCCGATGCACCGGACGTAATGACCTATTCGGCCCAGATGTCCGCAACCCGTCCGGCGAGCGACTACACTGCCCGCATCATCCCCCACCATCCCAACGCATCTGTGCCGCTCGAAGCGCGGCAGATCCTTTGGCAGCGTTGATCGACAAGGCAGATCGGGAAATGCGTGTCATCTATTCCTGCTCTTGAACCTCAGCCGTAGTCCCACATTCAGCGTCTTTTTCACTCACGCCCCGCATGCGGAGACCGTCTTCTTTAATCGCGTCGAGATGCAAAAGGGACAACCGCTTCTTCCAAGGGAGGATGTAGGTTCGGAACTGTAGCTTTCGACTTCCATCCTCCCTTTCGAGACTCATGCAGCGGCGAGCGTCTCGCTCTTGGACGCGATGCAAGCCAGCAGATCGTCCCAGGACTTGGCGAAGGAGGCGACCCCTTCTCCGAGCAACTGCGCAGCAACGGCGTTCGCATCAATACCAGCCTCGGCAAATTCCGCGAGAATCTTGCCGGCATCCTTAGGCTGAGCTTCGCCGAATTCTTTATGGGCGGCAAGGGCCTTCAAAGTGGACTCGGGCATTGTGTTAATCGTGAAAGGAAACGCGAGCGCCTCGACGTAAAGGATGTTCGAGGCTTTGGGATCCTTGGTTCCAGTGCTGGCCCAAAGAAGTCGCTGGGACCGAGCTCCTGCGTTCAAGATGCGCTGCGACCGCGGCGAGTCAAGCAGAGCGCGGTACCTTTCATACGTCTCCCCGGCGATGGCGATGCCGAGTTGGTTGCGTAGCGACTCGGGCTCTTTGTGTGCTACCGCGACGTCCCAGCGGCTGACGAACAGCGAAGCTACAGAGCCGACATCGGGATTCAACCCGGCGGCGATGCGCCGTTCGATGCCGCGCAAGTATGCCTCGGCGGCCGCGACATATTGTGCGCCGGAGAACAACAGAGTCACATTAATTGGAACTCCTGCGAAGATTGCCTCCTCAATGGCTGGGAGGCCCTCGCTGGTACCCGGAATCTTGATGAATAGATTGGGCCGTTCCGCGCGGGCGTGGAGCGCCTTGGCCGCAGAAAGAGTTCCGGCCGTGTCGCGAGCCAGCAGGGGCGAGACCTCCAGGGACACCCAGCCATCCACACCATTGGTCCGGTCGTAGATCGGCCGAAAGAGATCGGCAGCAAGCCTGAGGTCTTCGATCGCCAATTCGAAGAATAGCGCCTCGCTCGATTTTCCCTCCTTCTGCTTCTGGCTGATAGCGTCGTCATAGTCGAGGCTGTTCTTGATCGCATGATCGAAGATCGTGGGGTTCGAAGTGAGACCCGTAACCGACAAATCCTGAATATAACGGTGGAGCGTGCCACTGGTCAGCAGACCGCGCGTGATGTTATCGAGCCAGATGCTCTGGCCGATTTCGTGTAGCTTCTGCGTAGCATTCATTTCATTCCTCCTCAATGACATTTCAAAGCGAACCATGCCGGTTCCAGATTGCGAATGCAGGGGACGCATGTTGTGGAGAATCGCTTGAGCGCCGCACCGGAGTCATGTACCCTTTGGCGTCGATGTGCAGCTCCATGGCGACCATTCAAGGCCCGACTTCTTGAATCTCCAGCGCCCGGACCTTGTTCACCCTGCGCCGGTGACGTTCGGCGCCGCTGAAGCGAGCCTTTAGAAATGTTTCGATCAATTCCCAGGCGAGCGCTGGCCCGATTACCTGCCCACCGAGGGAAAAGACATTCATGTCGTCGTCTTCAACGCCCTGATGGGCGGAGAATACGTCGTGTATAAGTCCGGCACGCACACCGGCAACCTTGTTTGCGGCGATGGATGCTCCCACTCCGCTGCCGCAGAGCGCCAATCCGCGATCCACCTTGCCAGCGGACACGGCCCTGGCCATGGGGATGATGTAATCCGGATAGTCGTCTCCTAGGCTCAAGTGAGACGCGCCAAAGTCCACGACCTCGTAGCCAGCGCCTCGCAGCAAATCTGCGATCTTCTCCTTCAGAGCGAACCCTCCATGGTCCGATGCAATTCCTACGCGCATGATGCTTTCTCCTTAAGCCGGTCGAGCACAGTGTGAGCTTGTTTGCGGACATTCTCCACCGTGAAACCGTAGTGCCGCATCACGACTGACCCGGGAGCTGATGCACCGAAGGTATCGACGCCAATCACTGCAATCTGAGCACCGACATAAGATTTCCAGCCGAGGGATGCACCAGCTTCGATGACCAACAGCGGTACACCTGTGGGTAAGACCTTTTCTCGATAAGCATCTGGCTGCGACGCGAAGATGTTTGTGCTCGGCATGCTCACAACTCTCGCCTGGACACCTTCCGTCGCGAGCCGGTCGCGACCTTCCAACGCTAGATGGACTTCGGAGCCGGTGGCGATGAGGATAATTTCAGGTCGATCACCCGCCGGAGAATCCGCAAGAATATAACCGCCGAGCGGCACTCCCTCAGGGATGCCAGGATAGGAACCCAAGTCGAGTACCGGGAGACCTTGGCGTGTCAGGACCAGAGCAACCGGGCCTTTCTTCCTGCCAATGGCAAGTCGCCATGCGGCCACTGTTTCATTCGCATCCGCCGGTCGAAGGACAACCATGCCGGGAATCGATCGCAATCCTAATAATTGCTCGACAGGCTGATGCGTCGGGCCGTCCTCGCCCATGCCAATGCTGTCATGGGTGAAGACATAGATCACTGGCAAGGCGTCCATAGCCGCCAGCCGCATCGGTGGACGCATATAGTCGGTGAAGACAAAGAACGTTCCCCCATAAGGGATCAGGCCGCAGTGCAACGCCATTCCATTCAGGATGGCGCCCATGGCATTCTCTCGAATGCCGAAGTGCATATTGCGTCCCGCCCAGTTCTCCGGCTCGAAGTTTCCGGCTCCATCAATATTAGTGTGGGTGCTGGGACCAAGATCTGCCGAACCTCCCATCATCTCCGGCAGACGAGAACCGAGAGCCTCGATCGCCTTTCCTGAAGCAACGCGGGTTGCCATCGGACCGTCCGCCGCACTAAATGTCGGCAAATCAGCGTCCCAATCCTTGGGTAACCGTCTGTCGATAACTCTCTGAAACTCCGCTGCCAAGTCGGGGTATTGTTGCGCGTACGCTTTGAAGCGTGACTCCCATTCCGCCTGCGCGGAACTTCCGCGCGCAACCGCTCTCCGAAAATGTTCCAGGGCCTCCTCGGGGATATGGAAGGCAGGTTCAACCGGCCAGCCCATTCCTTCCTTGGTAAGGCGGACCTCTTCCACACCGAGCGCCTCTCCGTGGGCCGCCGCAGTGTCCTGTTTGTGCGGGCTGCCGAAGCCAATGTGGGTACGCACTGCAATCAACGATGGCCG
>JBEKRG010000110.1:0-16392 GCA_049518955.1 Occallatibacter sp. | reverse complement strand
CGGAACACGCAGCTCCTGCTGAAGCACGAGGCGTGGATGGGGCGCGCGGCCGACGTTGCCGGCGGATCGTACTACATAGAGACTGTTACGGACTTTCTGGCGCGCGAGGGCTGGAAGATCATGCAGGGGATCGAGGCTCGCGGCGGTTACCGGAAGGCGCAGGACGATGGCGGGATCAGGGCGGCGCTCGACCGATCGATGGCGGCGCGGGAAAAGGCAGTTGCATCGCGGAAGCGCGCGTTTGTGGGAACAAATCAGTTCGCGAATCCTGCCGAACAGGCACTTAGTCGCTGCGAGGCTGGGGGGATTTGCAAAGCCAAGCGCGGAACGCAAGCGTACGAGGAGCTTCGACTGCGTACCGAGCGGCATGCCGCAGCAGGAGGCCTGAGACCGCGCGTGCTTCTGGCGGAGTTCGGCGGCGTGAAGCTGCGTGCGGCACGCTCGAATTTCGCGGCAAACCTTTTCGCCTGCGCCGGATTCGATACGGTGACGCGACGCTTCAGAAAAACGGCGGAGATTGCGGCGGCGGAAGGCGATTTGATCGTGCTTTGCAGCAGCGACCATGAATATGCAGCGATTGTGGCGGAACTGTTGCCGAAGCTAAAGGCGACGCGCCGCAAAACATCAGTGATCGTGGCGGGAAATCCCGAGGACGCGGCGATGCTTGCTGCGGCCGGGGTTGCGGATTTCGTGCATGCGCGCAGCAATCCTTTGGAAGTGTTGACGAAATGGCAGGAACGATTGGGGATTAAGAGCTGACGATGCGACCTGACTTTACAAAGATCGACTGGAAGGCGGCGACGGAGGCGTTCACGCCGCGCGCGGCTGAGGAGCGGCATTCTGCGAAACACAATGCGCTGAAAAACTTTTATACTCGCGAGGACCTGGCGCGGCTAGAGCATCTGAGTTGCGCAGCCGGGATTCCGCCCTATCTGCGCGGACCTTACGCGACAATGTATGCGATGCGGCCGTGGACGATCCGGCAATACGCAGGATTTTCAACGGCGGAAGACTCGAATGCGTTTTACCGACGCAACCTGGCGGCCGGGCAGCGCGGCCTCTCGGTGGCATTCGATCTGGCGACACACCGCGGTTACGACTCCGATCATGAGCGCGTGGCGGGCGATGTGGGCAAGGCGGGCGTGGCGATCGACTCGATTCTGGACATGAAGATCCTGTTCCAACGGATCCCGCTCGACCAAATGTCGGTATCGATGACGATGAACGGTGCGGTGCTGCCGATCATGGCGTTCTATATTGTTGCCGCGGAAGAAGAGGGCGTGAAGCCGGAAGCGCTGAGCGGAACCATCCAGAACGACATTCTGAAAGAGTTCATGGTCCGCAACACGTACATTTATCCGCCGGCAGGGTCGATGCGCATCATTGGCGACATTTTTCGCTACTGTGCGGCGAAGATGCCGAAGTTCAACTGCATTAGTGTGAGCGGATACCACATGCAGGAGGCAGGGGCGACGGCGGAGCTGGAGCTGGCGTACACGCTGGCTGACGGGCTGGAGTATTTACGCGCAGGTGTTGCAGCTGGCCTGGATGTGGACGAGTTTGCGCCGCGGATTTCGTTTTTCTGGGGCGTAGGCATGGACCACTTCACGGAAATTGCCAAGATGCGGGCGGCACGCCTGATTTGGGCAAAGATCGCGAAGAGCTTCGGAGCGAAGAATCCAAAATCGCTGGCGTTGCGCGCACATTCGCAGACTTCAGGATGGAGTTTGACCGCGCAGGACCCATATAACAACGTGGTGCGCACATGCGTAGAGGCGATGGCTGCGACGTTCGGAGGCACGCAATCGCTGCACACCAATGCGCTGGACGAGGCGCTGGCATTGCCCACGGACTTTTCCGCGCGCATTGCGCGCAACACGCAGCTCTATTTGCAATTGGAGACCGGCATTACGCATGTGGTGGACCCGTGGGCTGGATCGTATTATGTTGAGCGGCTGACGCATGAGCTCATGCACTCAGCGTGGGATTTGATCCAGGAGGTTGAGCGGCTGGGCGGAATGACGAAAGCGATCGAAACGGGAGTGCCGAAGATGCGCATTGAGGAAGCAGCCGCCCGCAGGCAAGCGGCAATCGATGCGGGACGCGATGTAATTGTTGGCGTGAATGCCTATAAAGCGACGGAAGAGCCAGAGATTCCGGTGCTCGATATCGACAACGACGCGGTGCGCGATGGGCAGGTCAAGCGGCTTGAGGAGCTAAGACGCGAGCGCAACGCAAGCGAAGTGCGCGAGGCGCTGGAGCGGCTGGAACGCTGCGCTGCGAATGGCGAGGGAAATCTGCTGGATTGCGCGGTTGAAGCGGCCCGGAAGCGAGCGACGCTGGGCGAGATTTCCACGGCTCTCGAAAACGTGTGGGGACGATACGAAGCTGCAACGCACACCATAGCCGGCGTCTACTCCGCGGAGAGCGCGAGCAGCGACGAATTCAGGAAAGCGCGGCGCATGGTGGAGGAGTTTGAGCGCGAAGAGGGGCGGCGACCGCGGATTCTGGTGGCGAAGATGGGCCAGGACGGGCATGACCGCGGAGCCAAGGTTATTGCGACAGCCTTCGCAGACATTGGATTTGACGTGGATGTGGGCCCACTCTTTCAAACACCCCGCGAGGTGGCGCGGTTTGCCATGGATAGTGACGTGCATATCGTCGGGGTTTCGAGCCTGGCTGCGGGACACAAGACGCTGGTGCCGCAACTCATTCAAGAGCTGCGCGGGCTTGGACGGGACGACATTCTTGTGGTTGTGGGCGGCGTGATTCCGCCGCAGGACCACAAGTTCCTGTATGAGGCGGGCGTGGCAGGAATTTACGGGCCAGGCACGGTAATTCCGATGGCGGCGCAGAAGATTCTGGAGATGCTGTGCGCCGCCGTGATCGGCTAAAGGAATGCAATGAAGAGCGCGCTGCGCGAATTACCGGGGTGCGAAACGCCGGAGGCTCCAAGCACGGCAAAGAGAGCTCGACCACTGTCGCGCGAGGAGTATCGCGACGGAATCCTGCGGGGCGATCGCGCGGTCCTGGCGCGCGCTGTGACGCTCGTCGAAAGCTGTCGCGAGCGAGATCGCGAGCTGGCCGAGCTGATTGTCGAAGATTGCCTGCCGCACTGCTGCGATTCAATCCGCGTGGGGATAACAGGCGTACCAGGCGCAGGCAAGAGCAGTTTGATTGAAGCATTGGGCGGATTTCTGATCGCGGAGAAGAAGGAGAAAGTAGCGGTACTGGCGATTGATCCGAGCAGCCAGATTTCCGGCGGGAGCATTCTGGGCGACAAGACACGGATGCCGACGCTGGCGGCGAGCGAAATGGCGTTTATCCGGCCGTCGCCTTCGCGCGGCATGGCTGGCGGAGTGGCACAGCGGACACGCGAGGCGATGCTGCTGTGCGAGGCGGCAGGATTCCGGAACATTCTGGTGGAGACGATCGGCGTAGGCCAGTCAGAGACCGCGGTGCACGAGATGGTGGATTTCTTTCTACTGATCACGCTGGCCGGCGCCGGAGACGAACTGCAGGGGATCAAGCGAGGAGTGATGGAGCTAGCTGACCTTGTGGCGGTGAACAAGGCTGACGGAGCGAACCTGGACGCAGCGGAACGCGCTCGCGCCGAGGCGCAAAACGCGCGGCACTTTTTCCCGGCTCCGGAGTCGGGATGGACTCCGCGCGCGGTGACGTGCTCTGCGCTCACGGGCTCTGGAATTCACGAATTATGGGAATGCGTCCTTGAGTACGCGGCGTTGACGCGAGCCAACGAATGGTTCGCCGCGAGCAGGCGTGATCAACAACGGCGGTGGATGCACGAGATGATCGATCAGTCGCTGCGCCAGCGATTCGACGCGCATACGGGCGTGCGCGGACGTATGGAAACGTTGGAGCGAGATGTAGCGGAGGGGCGGACGACGCCATTTCGCGCGGCGCGGACGCTGCTTGCAGCTTATGCCGACCCCGACCGTTTCTGAAGACGCGCAATCACTTCATCCAGAGCGGATTGCCATGAGGGAAGTTGGACGCCGAAGCGGCTGTTGAGCTTGGCGTTCGACAAAACAGAGTTGCGCGGGCGCGCGGCGGGGGTCGGGTAGTCCTTGGCGCCGATTGGGATAAGCTCCGGCTCTTTGACGCCGAGACGCTCGGATGCGCGGGCGAAGATGGCCTGAGCGAAACCGAACCATGAGACAGAGCCGGCGCAGGTCATGTGGTAAAGGCCAGACCAATCATTGGCGGCGCCAAAGCGTCCCGCCAAAACACCGGTGACGATTTCGCGCGTGGAGCGGGCCAGCTCGATTGAAGTGGTGGGCGCGCCGATCTGGTCGTTGACGATCGAAAGGCGGTCCCGCTCTGCGGCGAGGCGCAGCATGGTGAGCAAAAAATTGTTGCCATGCGGTCCGTAGACCCAACTGGTGCGAAAGATGAGATAGCGGGCGCGGGAGTTCTGGATGGCCTCCTCGCCGGCCAGCTTGTTCGCGCCATAAACGTTGAGCGGTGCGGGAGCATCGTCTTCCGTCCATGGCCCCTGCTTGCTGCCGTCGAAGACGTAATCCGTGGAGTAATGGACGAGGAGCGCGTTATGCTCGGCGGCTTCTTCGGCAAGAACGCGAGGAGCGAGAGCGTTGATGGCGTGGGCCAGAGGCATCTCCGACTCAGCGCGATCGACGGCCGTGTAGGCGGCGGCATTGAGAATAATGTCGGGCGCGGCGCGGCGAACGAGGTCTCGCGTCTGATCGGCGTCGGCGAGATCGACGGACTCGCGATCCACGGCAAGAATGGTTCCGACATCGGCGAAACATTGTTCTAGCTCGCGACCGAGCTGGCCGGCGTTGCCGACGATCAGAATGCGGGGATTTCGCGACGGATCGGGATTTGAAGGTGGGGTGGGCAATTCCGTCATGCGAGGGAGCTCCGGAAAGCGCGGGAGTGCACTTTCCGAATTCTAATTGGCGGGGCCTGCGGCGGAATTGATGGCCGCAGCCGGCAGCGAGCTGCGGGTTCGCGCCTTGAGCCAATTCCCCGTACAATTTAAGGAAGGAGCACAACCTTCATGCGATGGGTTTATTGCGATGCCAATGCCACCACGCCTCTACTGCCGGAGGTGATGGGGGCGATGCGCCCTTACTGGATGGAGGAGTTCGGCAACGCTTCGTCGATTCATTTGCAAGGCCAGAAGGCACGCACGGCCGTCGATCACGCCCGTGAGACGCTGGCACGGTTTTTCAACTGCCGCGAGGCGGAGGTGGTGTTCAACTCGGGAGGCACCGAGGGGGACAATACGGCGATCTTCGGGTTGCTGCGCGCGGGCGATCACTTTATTACCACGTCGATTGAGCACTCGGCTGTGTTGCGCGCCGCCGACAGGATGGCTGAGCGCGGCGTTGAGGTGATCTTTGTTGCGCCCCGGAGAGATGGGCTGATCGATCCGGAGGAGATTCGTCGCGCGCTCAAGCCGACAACTCGGCTAATCAGCGTGATGCTGGCAAATAACGAGACGGGCGTGCTGCAGCCGGTGGACGAGATCGGGAGAATTGCCGCGGAGGCCGGGGCCTTCTTCCATATCGACGCGGTGCAGGGCGCGGGAAAGGTTGCGTTCGACGTGCGGCGGTTCGGATGCCATCTGTGCTCCATCAGCGCGCACAAGATGCACGGACCGAAGGGCGTGGGGGCAATGTATGTGCGGCGCGGAACGCCGCTTGAATCGCTGATAGTAGGCGGAAGCCACGAGCGGCGCCAGCGAGCAGGAACGCAGAACGTTCCGGGCATCGTGGGCATGGGCAAGGCCGTGGAACTCGCGATGGAGAGCCTTGAGGATGGGACGATGGAGCGCGTTGCGCGGCTTCGCGACCGGCTGGAGGCGGGAATTCTCGAAATTTCCGGTACGGGCGTGAATGGCGGGGCAGCGCCGCGCGCAGCGAATACGACGAATATTCACTTTGAACATCTGGAGGGCGAGGCGCTGGTGATCGCGCTCGACCTGAAGGGCGTTGCGGTGAGCGGAGGATCGGCGTGCCACTCGGGATCGACGGAGCCGAGCCATGTGCTGATGGCGATGGGAATGGACAAGAACGCCGCGCTGGCCAGCCTGCGCTTTAGCCTGCTAAAGACGGCGACAGATGAAGATGTGGACCATGTATTGCGCGTGGTTCCGGAGGCAGTGGAACATTTGCGGGCACTCGCGCCAGAGGCGGCGGTGCGGGGTTGAAGCAAGCATTATGAAGCAGAGAACGACCATTGCGGTAGCGATGTCCGGAGGGGTCGACTCCTCGACAGCGGCGGCGATTCTCGCTCGCGAGAGCGATGCTTCCGCTGCTCCGCGCAACGTAGTAGTGGGGCTGACGCTGCAGCTGTGGGATCAGACGCGGTTGGCGGGCAAGCACGGCATTCCCGACGCGCCGAAGGCCGGGCGTTGCTGTTCCATAGACGACGTGTACGATGCGCGACGCGTAGCCGAGCACCTGGAGATCCCGTATTACGTGGTCAATCAGGAGGAACGGTTCGAGCGCGACGTGGTGCGGCCATTTGTGGATGAGTACCTGGCGGGGAGGACGCCGATTCCCTGCTCTCTCTGCAACAACCACATCAAGTTCGACCAACTGCTGAGGACAGCGCGGAGCATTGGGGCGGAGCGGATCGCAACGGGCCATTACGCGGTGAACGAGTTCGACGAAAAGCGCGGGCGATGGATTTTGAAGCGGCCCGCGGATCTGGCCAAGGACCAGACGTATTTTCTGTTCGGACTGACGCAGGAGCAGCTTGCGCGCACACTCTTTCCGCTGGGGCACATGACCAAGCCAGAGGTGCGCGAGGTAGCGCGGAAGCATGGATTGATGCTGGCGGAAAAGCCGGATTCGCAAGAGATTTGCTTTGTTCCGGGCGGAGACTACAAGCAGTTCATCACGGCATATCTCGAGGAGCAGGGCGAGGCGACACCGGAATTGGCCGGCGAACTGGTGGCCGCGAGCGGTGAAGTCATCGGGCGGCACGCGGGCATCCACAACTTTACTGTGGGGCAGCGGAAGGGGCTGGGCGTGGCGACCGCAGCTCCGCTTTATGTGATCAACATCGATCCGGCGAGTCATCGCGTAACGGTGGGCGCGGACGCGGAGCTGGCGACGCATACGTTGCACGCACGCCAACTGAACTGGATCAGCATTGCGGAGCTGACGGTACCGATGCGCGTGAAGGTGAAGATTCGGCACCGGCACGAGCCGGCGTGGGCCACGCTGAAGCCAAGCGAAACAGGCGAGGCGATTGCCACTTTCGATGAACCGCAGCGCGCAGTGACGCCGGGCCAAGCCGCGGTTTTCTACGATGGCGATGAAGTAGTTGGCGGGGGCTGGATTGTTTGAGGCTGGTCCGGCCTGAGCGAAGAAGGCCAATCGACAGCTCTACTTCGGCCGTTCCATTTCGAAGCGGTCGCGAGTGCGAACGTAATTTGGCCCGCCCATGCGGCCGATGGCGTTGAGCTTGTCGGGATCGATCTTGTAACCGTCCAGCAGCGACTCGAGCACATGGAATCGCAGGACCTCGCCGAGCACCAGTATGCCGCCTCCGGGCCTGTCGCTGACGGGCACGATCTGGAACAGGCGGCACTCCATTTGGGCCTTGCTTTCGGCCACGCGCGGTGGTTTCACGAGATCGCTGGCCAGCGGCGTCAGACCAGAAAGCTCGAATTCGTCGACCTCGGGCGGAACTGCAGCCGAGGTCGCGTTCATCTGCGCGGCGAACTCCTCTGACACGATGTTGACGACGAATTCGCTTGTGGCCTTGATGTTTTCGAGCGTGTCCTTATACAGACGCGGGCCGGAACGGACAGCCGTGGAGAAGCAGACGACCGGTGGGTTGGAGCCGCACGCGGTGAAATAGCTGAAGGGCGCAAGATTCCTGACGCCAGCAGCATCCACTGTGGAAACAAAAGCGATGGGCCGCGGCACGATCATGCCGATCATGAGCTTGTAGATATCATTGGACTCGATCTGGGAAGGGTCTAGGGCGCGCATTTGACCAACCTGAATCGCAGGCCCTAGACGAACATATCGTGGTCGCGGGACGCCTGATTGTCCTGCGAACGAGGCTCGGACGCTCCGCCGCGCAGGGATTCAACAACGGCTTTCACCGAAGACAATATCGCCGAAAACTGACGCATGGGCTTGCTGACAGCGTCGGACATGAAATGGCCGGTGCGGTCCAAGGTATCGAGAACGTGGGAAAACATCGAGTCAAGACGTTTGCCCTGAATGCGCGCGCGGGCAATCATTTCATCGGCCGCGGATTGCACGTCGACGGCTTGCACGCGCAGCGAATGTGTGAGGGCGGCCAGATCGTCGGCGGTTTCTTCGATCTTCGGCGTGAGGCGCGTGACCAGCGAGCGCGTATTGTCGATCAGCGGAGTGACCGAAGAGCGGAAGGCCTCGACCTTCTCGTCCATGGAACGTGCAGCCTTGCGCACGGCAATAAAGGTGGCCAATAGAACGAAGGCCTGGACCACCATGGCGAATGCAACCAAGGCGACCAAAACGAGTTGGATGGTCTGATTGTCGAGCTTTGGCATCTTGTTAATCTCGCGCAGAACTCTGAGGAGCTACAAATTGAATGCTGAGCACGCTGCACCGGCGAAGGCAGCGGAATGACCTCTGGAGCATGCGCAAGCACCCGGACCAATCACGCACGCGTTCGTCGCCGGAAGGGACGATGAGATCCGAGGTCGAGCGTAAGCCCGATGGAACTGCTAACTCTCAGAACTCGTGCGTTTCGGGCTCGCCGCTGGCGGACTTGTAAGCCTGACGTCCCGCATCAACGGCCGCGGTAACGCGAGTGGACTGATCGGCGACCAGATTCTTTCCGCGCTCCACGAATTCTTCCCACTGTGCCCTTCCGCGATCGACGTACTCACCAACCTGCTCCTTACCGCGGTCGACAAAGGCGTTCACCTGCTCCTTGCCCCGATCAACGATGGCGCTTACGTTTTCCGCAGCTTCGCGCGTACGCGCACGCAGATATTCCGCGCTCTCGCGCGCTCCCGAGGCGATGTCCTCACGCGTCTCTTTGCCGCTCTTTGGCGCATAAAGGATACCGACCAGAGCGCCGACGCCTAATCCGGCCAAGAACCAAGCCAAGCCGTACGATTTGTTCTCTTCTGCCATGATGAAACCTCCTCTTTCACAGCACTCAACGAATGATTGAGCCTACCAAACCAGTCCAGTCTACCGCAAACAGGTCCTGTGCGACAGATTGGGCAGCTGTTGATTTTGCGGATTCGCTTCCTAAAGCCGGAAACATCCCCTGCCGAGTTTCTTTACAACTCGTAACGATTGACTGAGACCCGAACGCTGAAACTGACCTACCCTCCTCATTTGGATGCGCCGCGACGATGCAGTGTCATCCACCCGAAGCGGAGTTGCGGGCAAGAATTTCGGCGAAGTGGAAGGCCGAACGCCTGGATAACTGCGCGATTTGCTCGCGGCAACTGAAGCCGTCGGCTACGAGGATTGTGGACGGGCCAGCGGATTGGACGGCGGGCAAGAGACCTTGGCCGGCGATGGTCTTAGAAACCTCAAATTTGCCGGCTTCAAAGCCGAACGGGCCCGCCATTCCGCAACAACCAGCCTGAATGAGTTCGACGTCTGCTCCGGCCGCGCGGAGAAGCGCGACCTCACTGGACGGGCCGCCAAAGACGGCCTTGTGATGGCAGTGACCGTGGACTAGCACGCTTTCGCCTGCGAGACGGCCTGATGCAAACTGCGGCGCGCTTTCGGAGAGCCAGTTGGAGAGCAGCCAGGTATTTTGGCTCAGACGTTTCGCGCGGGGATCGTTGGGAAAAAGTTCCAGCAACTCTTCTTTGAAAACGCTAGCGCAACTTGGTTCAAGGAAGATGAAGGGCAGGCCGGCTTCAATTTGCGGCGCCAAGCAGCTGAGCACGCGCGCAAGATAGGAGCCTGCAGCGCCGAGAAAACCGAAATCGTAGAGCGGGCGGCCGCAGCAAATGTGGCCGCGAGGAACTTCGACATGAAAGCCGGTTTCGGTAAGGATGGCTTCAGCTGCGGATAGGGCTTGCGGATAGTAGTGGTTGTTCCACGTGTCAGGCCACAGCAGGATCGACTGCGCTCGGGCAGACTTCTGGACCACCTGCAGTGGGGCAGACTCTTGGAGGAGATTTGTGGGCATCGTCGTGAGTTGCCGCGCCGCCGATCGCGCCTTTTGGTAGCTTTTCGATGCCAGGCGCGGCAAGTGGCGTTCGCGGGCAACGCCGGCGATGCGCTTGATAAGTGGACTGGTGAGTGGGCCGGTGAGGATGGCGTTGGTGAGCGACGGAGCGAGCGAGCCGTAGCGGGCAAGGCGATCGGCAAAGCCAAAGATGTAGTGATGGAGCGGGTGCAGGCGTCCTTTGTAATGCTGCGCAAGGAACTCCGATTTGTAAGCGGCCATATCGACCTGCACCGGGCACTCGGATTTGCAGGCCTTGCAACTCAAGCAGAGGTCGAGAGCCTCGTGGACGGCGCGGCTTTGGAATCCCTCCTGGCGCAGGGATCCGGCGAGCATCTCCCAAAGGAGATGGGCGCGACCGCGAGTGGAGTGCTGCTCTTCGCCGGTGGCGCGATAGCTGGGACACATGACGCCACCTTCGGTGTTGCGGCAGGCACCGACGCCAACGCATCGCTCGGTGGCACGTTCGAGGGAGCCCTCGTCTTTGGCGAACGCGAAGTTGGGGTCCCACGTTCTTTGTCCGGTTTGGGAATCCGCCGTGGAACCATTGGTCGACGCAGCCTCAGCGAGAGGGTGGCGGAGGTTCTCCACGGGATCGTAGACGCGCACGGCATCAGAGAGCTTACCGGGATTCATGCGGTTGTCAGGATCCCAGAGTGCTTTGAACTCGCGGAAGGCCTGGACGAGCTCAGGGCCAAACATTTTTGGCAGCAGCGCGGCGCGCGCCTGGCCGTCGCCGTGTTCACCGGAGAGCGAGCCGCCAAAGGAGAGGACGACTTCGGCGGCTCGCTCGATGAACTCGCGGAAAGTGCGAATGCCTTCGGCGCTACGGAAGTCGAAATTAATGCGCATGTGAACGCAGCCCTGGCCGTAGTGGCCGTAGAGCGGACTGCTGAAGCCGTACTCAGCCATGAGGCGGGTAATGGCGCGGAGATATTTCCCGAGTTGTGCGGGTGGAACGGCTGAATCCTCCCAACCTTCCCAACGGTCGGGCTCGCCGGGCACAAAGACCATGGCCCCGAGCGCGGATTCGCGCACGTGCCACACCGCCTGAGCCTCATCGGGCGCGCAGATGTGCGCCACCGGCGGCGAGGGCCAGGATTGAGAGGCGAGAGAGAGAGACTCGGCCTTGGCGTGGGCTTCTTCGGCTGACCATGCGCCCATCTCGACGAGGAGAAACCCGACTCCGTGCGGAAGCTGGTCAAGCTCGCGCAGTGCCAAGCCCTTGCGGCGCATGAAGTCGACGAGAAGAGAGTCGAATCCTTCGAGGCCGATGGGCTTGTACTCGAGTGCGAGCGGAACTGCGTCGGCAGCGAGGAATGCGTCGTTGAAGCCCAGCACGGTGAGCACGCGAAATGGCGGGCTGGCGGCGAGGTTTAGCGTGGCGGAGACGACGTTGGCGCAGGTGCCCTCAGAGCCAACCAGCGCACGCGCGACATGGAAGTTGCTTTCAGGAAGCAGCTCGTCGAGGTTGTAGCCGGAGACGCGGCGCGGGATGCGAGGAAACTTTTCGCAGATGAGAGAAGCGTAGCGGTCGCGGATGCGAGCGAGGCCCGTGTAGATTTGACCCACGCGGCCGCCAGCGCGAATGAGCGCGTCGAGGCGTTCGGGCGGTGTGGCTCCCACGGTCATGCGCGTGCCATCGTAGAGGACGAGGTCGAGAGATTCCACATTGTCAACGACCTTGCCGCCAAGCAAGCCGTGAACACCGCAGCTGTTGTTGCCGATCATGCCGCCGAGTGTGCAGCGGGAGTGCGTGGCCGGATCGGGCGCGTAGGTAAGTTGATGCGTCTCGGCGGCGTCGCGCAGGCGGTCAAGAACGATGCCGGGCTCAACGCGAGCGAGCCGGTTCGCCGGGTCCAGCTCCTGGAGCGAATTCATGAAACGAGAAAAGTCAAAAACTACGGCTACGTTGACGCACTGGCCGGCGAGACTGGTACCCGCGCCACGGGGAAGAACGGCGGCGCCGGTGGCGCGGCAAGCGGCCAGCGCAGCCTCAACGTCGGACGCGTCGCGCGGATAGATGACGCCGATGGGGAGCTGGCGGTAGTTCGATGCATCCGCGGCGTAAAGAGCGCGTGAGCCTGGATCAAAATGGACCTCGCCTCGAAGCGACTTCTTGAGCAGGCCCTCAAGTTCACGGTGAGCGGAAAAGCTCTCGTGGCCGAGCGGAGCGGAATTGGAAAGAATGGCAAATGTTGAATTGCTCACGCTGCAATGGTAACGCGAGGAGCGCAACGAGCGTTGAGCAATCGCCGCTCTTCCAGAGCCCGCAACGGCATACAGAGATTACGGTCCGGACCCGATGCGACGATAGAACGACAGATCCCAACTCGGATCACGATACTCATCAACCAATTTGTATTTCGCCAGCATCGGAAGGGCAGGACTGTAATCCTGCTCAATAACCAAGGTTCCGAAATATCCATCCCGTGCGAGGCCTTCCCAGCCGCCGTCTTCCATTGGAACGCCGGCGTCGCGGTCCGCCTCGTAGGTGTAGCCGAGCACAAAATGGGGGGAAACGGGCTGGACCCAGGGCAGATTTCCATAGGGCAGTATGACAAAGGCAGGAGCCGGCAGATGGGAAAGCTTCTCGGCCACGCTCCGGTACCTAAGATCTTGATCGCGATAGTCGTAGTTATAGGTAAGTCCGGTAGGGGTCAGCGCAATCCCGGCGACGGTAAGCAAGGAGCAGGCGACAACGCACGCGAGGACCCACCGCGAATCCATCCGCTCCCAAATCAGCATAACGCCGAGCATCGTTGCCCATGCCGCGGGGATGAAGTAGTTATCGTTCGCTCTGGCTTTGCAGGATGTGACGAGAGCAAACGACGATGAAAACAAAACAACACAGAACAAGGTCAATTCGACCGGCCTGGTGATAAGGAGACGGAAGCGCCGCAAAGAGAAAACGAGGAATGCGAGAAGGCCGAGCAGGAAGAAGGGGTTTTTGCATGCGGCTCTCAGGGCATTTTCCAGCCCCAGCAAAGCCAGCAACGGAAGGTGTCCTTGAGAAAACAAGATGGAATCGCGGAAAATGTGACCGCCCAGGATGAGAGTGATCGAGACCAAAGACCACCAGACACCGCTCAACACGAGGAACGCTCGCCAACGCTCGAGAAGTACGAGAGCAAGAACCGACTCCGTCAGCATGGTGACTGATGATTGCTTGAACGCCCATGCTGCATAAAAGAGGAGCGCGGCCACGATGATGAGGCGTTGATCCTGTTTCCTCAGGTAGCGAAGAATCACATATAGACCGGCGGCTTCGAACGCCAGCGCGCCCATGTCGGGCCGGACAGTGATTGACCAGAAGCCGACGAGAGGACCGACTGTGGCAATCAGGCACCAGGCCCATGCAACGGGCCCAAGAGCCAGCAGACCCGCTTTGACGAAGGCGCGCGCCGTCAAGAAGAAGATTCCGCCGTTGATCAGGTTAAAAGCAACCGTGATGAGGCGGCCGATCGTTGGTATCCAGATGGCGTCCAGATGCAGCAAATGCAGCGAGATGCTGGTGATGAAACCGTAAGAATAGTAGTAGCCCCAATTGAAGTAGCTCACCGCAAACGGAATGCGATAAGGATCCGCGTAAACCGCTTGATGCTGGCTGAATTTCCAGATGGAGAACAGACTTTCTTCTTCGCAGCCCGTTGTTGGCAACATATAAGGAGTCACAAACGAGATTGCGTAATAGATACGCACAAGCCAGAGAGCGAGGCATGCCGTCGCGGCGAGAAAAAGAGAGACCTCGACGGTCTTGCGCAAGTTGTGCTCAGCCCGCTCCGACATTTGAGGCAAGGATAGCATTGCACTTCTGCGCTTGTGGCGCGGTGCTGTTACGCGTCCTTCCTGTTGTAGTCGCCGTGGCTCAGGTGTTTTTCGAGCCAGAGATAGAGGCAGATGAATAGGTAGCGGCTGCCCATTTCGTGAATCTTCAACTTGGCTTCGCCGGTTCTGCGATTGCGCCAGGTAATCGGGATCGTCGTCCAGGAATAGCCGCGAATGATGGTCTTGAGAGGAAGCTCGACAGTGAGATTGAAGTGTGCTGAAAGCATCGGTTTGCAGCCTTCGATCACAGTGCGACGGTAGGCTTTGAAAGCGTTTGTTGTGTCGTTCAGCGAAACGCCGAATAGGATTCGGATAAAGGAATTCGCGAGCCGGTTTATGCGGAGCTTGAGCCACGGGTAATCAATGACCCCGCCGCCCTTCATAAAGCGGGAGCCGAAGACGGCGTCCCATCCCTCATTGAGCTTGTTCCAATAACGAACCACATCGCGGCAGTCATCGGACTCGTCGGCCATCATCACGACGGCCGCGTCCCCATTCATTTGCGTGAGTCCGGCAGCAATCGCATGCCCAAAGCCGTGTGGAGGGCCGTTCGAGAGAAGGCGCGCCTCCGGGATACGTTCGCCGAGTAGGGTGACGATCTGCGCGGTACGGTCTTTGCTCCCGTCGTCGACCACGATGATCTCGTGCGGAATGCTGTTGAGCCGCAATTCGACATGGAGATGCTCGACTGTAGAGGCGATGCATCCCTCTTCATCCCGCGCAGGGATCACGACCGACAGCATCTTGAGCTCGGTTGCAACGGAAGATGGCGCGGGGCTTTTCATGCGCCACACTGCTCCAGCCAGCCGGGATTCGCTTTAACGTGCACGGCAATTTCCTCGAGGATCGAGTAGCAGCCCGTGGTGCAATAGGCCTGATTTCGGCAGGACCGCGGATGTGGTTTGATGGGGCGGGCAAGGCTGAAAGTGGCGGCCGCGAGAGCAGTACATGGGTGTTCTGCGCTATCTGATGAATGCAGGCTGTTGAAGCACAAGAAAACGCGCAAAATCGACTTCAAGGCGCGCTCTTTCCAGCCTCGCGGGGTTCCTGCGCCCAGCAGCTTGCGCATGACCAGGCTCAGGTTGAACGCACTCACATGAGCCAACTGCCGTTTCAGAATGTTTTCTCGTCCGCGCAGATGGCAGCGCCGCATTCCGCCGGTTTCGTAGCAATGGGCGAAGCTGCGTTCCACCAGTTCGCCGCGCCGCCTCAGTAGGCTCTTGCCGTACTCGCCTTGCACGCGCCGCCGGTTGTCGTAGACCGCCCGTTGCTCCTCCGCCTTGCCTTCCCAGTGGCGCTTGCCCTTCTGCTTCTTCTCCGGGATGTAACTGCGAACCCCGTAACTCTTCACCCGCTTGAGAGCCGCTCCGCTGTGGTAGCCCTTGTCGGCGACCAGCTCTTCGATCCCCTTGAGGTTGACCTGGGGCCTATCTTCAGGCCGCAACTCAGCCTCGTGCCCGGCCAGCTCGACCACCGCCAGTCCGGCCTCGCTCAAGGTCTCATCAAGCGTGCTGGTGTCGCCCTTGTCGGCCGGTTGCAGCGTTACTGCCACCACCGCGCCGGTGTCCAGGTCTACAGCGTGTTCGGCCTTATGGGCCAGATGGGTGCGTCCGTCCTTCATCTTCGCTATCCGCGCATCCGCGTCCACCGGACTCTTCCACTCCTGGTTCGACGTGCGCTTCTTGCGCTTCCGGTCCAGCCGCGCCAGGTCTTCGCGCGTCGGAGTCTCGATGCCCGACGCCTTGGCCAGACCGGTCAGAAACTCCTCGTAACTGGCGCCCGTGTCGCGCCGCACAATCGAGCGCATCGCCGCGTTGGCTTCCAGCGTCGTCGCGTCGATAGCCACCCGCTTGCCCACGATAAGGCCGCGCTTGGCCAACACATCCAACACCCAGGCGAACACAGATGCGTGCGTTTCCAGGTCGATCAACCGCCGGGTGCGCGAGATCGTCGAATGATCCGGCGTGTACTCGTCCAGCGCAATGCCTACAAACCGCCGCAGCGCCAGTGAATCGGCCAAGCGCCAGGCAATTCCGCGCTCTGCCCCGATGCCCTCGAAATACCCAATCAGCAGCGAGCGGAAGTAAATCCCCGGCGTCAGCGACGGACGACCGAACTGCGGCGCGTAGAACTTCGCGCAAAGATCCTCGACAAACCTGTCGAAGCCCTCCGCATCCAGAACCACGTTCAGGCGTTCATAAAATGGATGCCCCGGCGCGGTGGCCAACTGCGTGTGTGCCACCCACAAATCCTCTTGCCGCTCTCGATGCTGCCGCGTTCCCATCGCCATGATCAGATTCTACGAACCATCCCTGTGAATCATTGCAAAACTTCAGGCACGCGAATCAGGACTTGCACCACGGACTG
>JBEKRG010000109.1:0-15185 GCA_049518955.1 Occallatibacter sp. | reverse complement strand
GCCCAGCGTCGTGGCCGCTCTTGTTGACGCACTCGGAGCGCAGTAATGATTGGCGCGAAGCGTCAGCATGTCCATGGTGGAAATGTCGGTGCGCCAGAGCTGGAACTCGGAAAGAGCGCTGGAGTCTCCCGAGATGACGACCACGCCCACCGGCGGTCCGCTGATCGCCTGCGCATTGCAACTCGAATCGGCTGCGCCCAGGTTGTGCCCGATGCCGCAGGAAAGTGCAGTGGCTTCGGAATCCATTGCCGTATAGGTCAGCATCTCCGACTCGATGGCAAATCCTTCTGGATTCGCGGAGCTTGCGTTACCGCTTCCTTCCGACGACGTGGCCGAGCCCGACCCCGATCCCTTCGAGGACTGTGCGGAACTCTTCTTGGACGCGCCAAGGGCCGCGACACTTAACGTCAATAGCACGCAGACAATACCAACTGGGCTCCGCAGGGGCCCCAAAAAACTGAGCAACGTACGCATGTCTTACCTCCGATTTGTTTGGGGGGGACCTGAATCTTTGGAATGGCGCCTGAACAATGTGACACTCAGAATCTTCGCTGTTGTCGCGGCTCTTCCGCTGATTGACCCCGATCATACCACCAATCGCCGGACAGAAAGAGAAGAATCTGGCGCGCAGCCCACTCCCCGTTTTCAGTTGACGTTAAACGGCCCGCTTGAGTTTCACGCCGCCGCTCCTTACGTATGGTTCGGAGGATCGTCGCAGCGATTCGCGCCGTCGTTGGAGCGTCGAGATTCGCTTCGAGATCTCACTTCTTCTTTTCCGCGACGACCAGCAGCGTCTGAAACTGAGGCGAATCCGGCTCCTTGTCGACGACGGCAGCTTCGAAGTCGACGAAGCCGGCAATTTGCAGCATCGATTCGAGCTCCGCTTCACTGAAGCCGAGCCACTCATCGGCATAAAGCTCGCGCGCCTCCTCAAAGCGGTGGCGAACGAGATCGAGGATCATGATGCGGCCTCCGGGGACCAGAATCCTCGCTGCCTCAGCCAGCGCGCGCTCGGGGTGCAGAGCATGGTGGAGCGACTGCGAGAAGAAAACCAGTTCAACTTCGCCGTCGCCGATGGGGATTTCTTCCATGTCGCCGAGGCGGTAATCGATATTCTTTACTCCGTGACGCTGGGCTTGTTCGCGGCCAAATTCGATCATCCGCGCTGAGCTGTCGACGGCGATCACTTTCTTCGCCCGCTGTGCCAGCAGCAATGCGGAGGCGCCCTCGCCCGCACCGAGATCGGCAACAACCAGCGGCGGCATCAGACGTAGCAATACCTCGGCCAGGCTCTTCCAAGATTTGCCGGGAACGTAGTCTTTGCCCAGGCGTCCGGCCACGCTGTCAAAAAACGCACGCGTTTTGTCCTGACGCTTGCGCAGCACGCGACGCATGGCGGCCTGATCTGGAGCGGCTTCGGGAATCTCGTCCTTGGCTTGGTCGAGAATCTCGTCCAAAGGACTGCCCCCCACAGGGGCGCCAGACGAAGCACGGTAAAGATTGCTTTTGCCTATGCGGCGATCTTCCACGAGTTCCGCCTGCTTGAGCTGCGAGAGGTGCGTGGAAATGGTGCTCTGGCCCATGCCCAGAATCTCCTGAAGCTCGGCAACAGAGAGCTCCTCGGCCTTTAGAAGCAGCAAGATGCGCAGCCGATTGGGGTCGGCCACAACCTTTAGCATTTTGACGATTGACGGCATAGGAGAATTCTGTTACATATCAACATATCACGATACGACGATAAAAGGAGATCTGAATGGCAACCGCAACCCTCGAAAACATCCAGACCGAATACAAAGTGGCTGACCTGGGCCTGGCCGATTGGGGCCGGAAGGAAATCATCATCGCCGAACAGGAGATGCCCGGGCTGATGGCGATCCGCAACAAATATGCAGCGGAAAAGCCGCTCAACGGGGTGCGCGTCACCGGGTCGCTGCACCTGACCATTCAGACGGCGGTTTTGATTGAGACGCTGGTAAGCCTGGGCGCTGAAGTGCGCTGGGCGAGCTGCAACATCTTCTCTACGCAGGACCACGCGGCGGCGGCGATTGCGGCAGCGGGCGTTCCGGTGTTCGCATGGAAGGGCGAGAGCCTCGAAGAGTATTGGGAGTGCACGTATCGCGCGCTCACGCACAAGGGCGGCAAAGGTCCAGAGCTCATCGTCGACGACGGCGGCGACGCGACACTGCTGATCCACAAGGGCTATGAACTGGAAAATGGCGATCGCTGGGTCGATACGCCTTCCGGCAATCACGAGGAGCAGGTGATCAAGGACCTGCTGAAGAAGGTCTTTGCCGAGGACAAGCAACATTGGCACAACGTGGTCAAGGACTGGCGCGGCGTGAGCGAAGAGACGACCACGGGCGTGCACCGGCTCTACAAGATGATGGAGCAGGGCAAGCTCCTGGTGCCTGCCATCAATGTGAACGACTCGGTGACGAAGTCGAAGTTCGACAATCTCTACGGCTGCCGCGAGTCGCTGGCCGACGGCATCAAGCGCGCGACAGACGTGATGGTAGCGGGCAAGGTCGCGGTCATCTGCGGTTACGGCGATGTGGGCAAGGGCTCGTCGCACTCGCTGCGTGGTATGGGTGCGCGCGTGGTGGTGACGGAGATCGATCCCATTAATGCGCTTCAGGCGGCGATGGAAGGCTTTGAGGTTGCGCCCGTTGAAGATACGCTGGGCCGCGGCGACATCTATGTCTCCTGCACCGGCAACACAGACATCATCACGCTCGAGCACATGGAGAAGATGAAGGATCAGGCAATTGTCTGCAACATTGGCCACTTCGACAACGAGATTCAGATCGACAGGCTGAACGCTGCGAAGGGCGTGACCAAGATCAACATCAAGCCGCAGGTGGACAAGTACACGTTCCCCGACGGGCACTCGATCTTCGTCCTGGCCGAGGGGCGGCTGGTGAACCTGGGCTGCGCAACGGGCCATCCCAGCTTCGTCATGTCGAACAGCTTTGCCAACCAGACGCTGGCGCAGATCGATTTGTGGAAGAACAAAGACAGCTACAAAGTGGACGTGTACGTGCTGCCCAAGAAGTTAGATGAGGAAGTGGCGCGGCTGCACCTGGAGAAGATCGGCGTGAAGCTGACCAAGCTCTCACAGAAGCAGGCGGACTACATCGGCGTGCCGGTGGAAGGACCGTACAAGGCAGAGAACTACAGGTACTAGTGATCGGTGGCCAGCAAGAATCCAATTGCCCCATCCTTTTTCGCGCACTTAGTGAAAGAGGATGGGGCTGCACTTTCATGGTCGCGATGAACTGGTGATGCACAAATGAAATCGCCCCTAACCTTTTCGTTCGAGTTGTTTCCTCCGCGGACGCCGGAGGCGCAAGCCAAACTGCCGGCGACGATTGCTCAACTGGCGGCGGTGCGGCCAAACTATTTTTCCGTCACGCATGGCGCAGGCGGCTCCGATCAGGAAGGCACATACGAAACGCTGCTGGCAGTGGTGAAGCACTCCGGAGCGGAGGCCGCGCCGCATCTCACCTGTGTTGGCTCGACGCGCGCGCATGTGGCAGCCCAACTCCAGCGTTATCGCGAAGCTGGCGTCAAGCGCATTGTGGCGCTGCGCGGCGATCTGCCGGCGACGGCCCTGAGCACCGCCGCGCCGGGTGAGTTTCACTACGCCAATGAGCTGGTCAGCTTTATTCGCAAGGAGCATGACGATGCTTTCAGAATTGAAGTGGCCGCGTATCCCGAGATGCATCCGCAAGCGAACAGGCCAGGGGACGACTTTGAGAACTTCCGCCGCAAAGTGGAAGCAGGCGCGGATGCCGCGCTGACCCAGCTTTTCTACAACGCGGATGCATATTTCGACTTCATGGAGCGCTGCGAGAAGGCTGGGATCAAAATCCCTGTCGTGCCCGGTATTATGCCGATTACCGGTTACGCGAACACCATGCGATTCTGCTCGGGTTGCGGCGCGGACATTCCGCGCTGGGTACGGCTGCGCCTGGAAGAGCTGGAGGACGACAAGCCGGCTCTTCACGAATTCGGGCTCAGCGTGGTCACCCGGCTCTGCGAGACGCTGCTCCGAGGCGGCGCCCCCGGGCTCCACTTCTACACCATCAATCAAGCCGGGCCGACACTGCGCTTGTGGCAGAATCTCCGTCTTAGCGTATCCGCTTAAATCGAGCTAAACTCTCTACGGAACGTGGATCGATCGCACGCGCATTCTGGAATAGTTCCAGGCTCAGCGAGGCGGGAACGTGCTGCGTGAACTCCCGGCGCCGCAGAACACGTCTGAGCCCGAAAAGAGGCAACTCGAATGGCAAATGGCGCGAATTCATCGCCCGATCCGGAGCGAAAAACACCCCTGTTGCTGGCTTTGAAGATTGGATTGATAGCTCTCTTTGTTGTCATCGTTTTCCTGCTTGGGCTCAGCATGGTGCATCACCGCTTCTTTCAAGGTCAGCGAGTCCACCATAATGGGTCTGTTGGGCAATAACGACAACTTGAAACTTGCAGAAAGCTGAGGCGGAACATTTCGTCCGCTGAAGATGTCCCGTCGGACGTCGATCCGGTTTAACCTCAGCGTAGGAGACGATAGGCCGGATGCCCCATCATTGGTTCTCACTCATTTCGCAATACAGCAGCGTCATTGGCTTTCTCATCGCGCTTCCCTTCATGATTGGAGCCTATTACGAATCGTTCAGGGCGCGTCGCGAACTGCGCCGCGCGAGCGAGGGAACGCTGCACAGCGCCAACTGCCTGGAGTTCATAGCCGGGGATGGCACCTGCATCAATCTGGTGCCGCTCGAGACGCTTCACTCGTTGCCCCGCGAGGGCGATGTGCTCTTGCTGCCCGGCGACGGCGTGGGCGCTGCTTCGGTCTTTTTGCCCGGAGCTTACCTGGTCGAGTCGATCGAACATATCTATACGCCGGCTGAGGGGAAGGGCATGCGGCCCAACGAGGCGCGGCTGACCAAGGCCGTGGCGCGCGTGACGTCACTCAACCCGCAAATAGTGGCTGACGCAACCGCCGAGGCCTAGCTGTTCTTGCGCCGAACCAAGCGCTGCCAGAAGCGCCAAACGAAGTTGTGCAGAAGCCGGGTCTGCTCGGCTTTGAGGCTCTGGTACGAGCGCTGGACGTAGCCATCGAACTCCGCCGGCCAGCCGATCATGGAGCGCCGCTCAGTGTAATCGCCCTCGGCCCACTTCGACAGCAGAGCCTTGTAGCCCACAACGTGCGTGACAAAGTCGAGCAGGCACTGGGGCATCTGCTCCTCCACAATCAGGTGAGCGTTTTCGATGATGATCCTTTCGCGCACATTATTGAGCGGCATGAAGATGGTGGTCATCCACAGCGTCCACTCCTTCAAATCCTCGTCACGGATGGGATGACACTCGGTCTTGCCCTGCTTGGCGAGCAGCGAGTTATAAGCGATGTTGCCCGCCACAGTAGCGACATAGAGCGGACCGTAGAACTCGTTCAGGCGCTGGTTCACCAAACGCAGCCGGTCGGCGCGGCGGGCCATCATGCGATTGCTCATGAAAGTAACTAGATAGCCGGCAAAGGCCAGCACGATGGTGAGCACCGCCGCGTTTTGCAGCGTGTTTGATGTCAAGATCGAGGACGGATCCATAGCCGTTTTACCCTACTTCGGCGGAGAGTATAGCGCGCGGCGAGCGGCGAGGCTGTGATGCCGGCTAGGCTGAGAGCAGCTCGTCCCAATTTGCTACTTCGTGCGATTCACGGGAAGCAGTTTTCCCGCTTCAGGGACGATCTTTATCTCAAACAGTTTGGGCCAGAGCTTGCCGGTCACGAAGAGCCGGTGGTTTGAGGCGTCATAAGCAATGCCGTTTAGAACCGCTTCCGGGTCGGAAACTTGGCCGGGCGATAGCAGGCCCGACAAATCAATCCAACCCAGCACCTTGCCCGTTGCGGGCGAGATGCGGGCGATGCGATCCGTGTGCCAGACGTTGGCGTAGATCTCTCCGTGCACGTACTCCAATTCATTCAGTTGCATCACCTGGGAGCCGTGGTCTTTGACGACGACGTGTCGGACTTCACGGAATGTGCCCGGATCAAAGAAGCGCAAGGTCGCGGTGCCGTCGCTCAGGATCAGGTTCTTGCCGTCCTCCGTGAGTCCCCAGCCGTCTCCCTTGTAAGTAAAAGTGTGCAGCAGGCGAAAGCTGAAGCGGTCGTAGACGAAAGCAATGTGCGACTGCCATGTAAGTTGAATGAGCGTGCTGCCCCAGGAGGCAAGCCCTTCGGAGAAGTACTGCTGCGGCACTTCCGCTCGCTGTAGGACGCGTCCGGTTTCCAGCTCCACCATACGCAGCGAAGAGCGTCCGTTGAGGCCGGTGCTCTCATAGAGATACCCATCCTCGTAAAGAAGACCCTGCGTGTAGGCTTGAGGGTCGTGCGGATAGGTATGGACAATGCGGTATCCATCGGCCGCGAAGGCAAGCGATGCTGCTGCCGCAACGAAGGTGAGAACTGCGAGCGTGCGATGAATTGGCGAGATACGCATATGGAGGCAGTCGCGCTTAATTCGCAGGCCCAGCGTCGTCGGCCATGGATACCTGGACAGGCGGATTGCTCGTCAGCTGCGTATCCATAATGAGCACAGTGCGGACTTCGCCGCCGATAAGGGTGATCGGCGTGGAAGTGTACGAAGGCTTGGTGAGGCCGGTGGGCGTAATGACCATGGTGACGGTCTGCGAGGCGAAGCTGATATATCCTGCCGTGCCTCCTACGGGGAGGTCGGTGACCAGCGGAACGGCATCGGCGAGCGCAACTCCCGCTGGGATCATATAAACATCGACGGCGCCGGTCTTGGGCGCCTGGTTGAGGAAGCGGAAAGCCGAGAGGTTGCTCGCGGCCTGAACTTGCTGATCTTCGAGAACGGTGACGGTGTAGCTATTGGGTGCTGCACCATTGTCGGTAAGGAAGACTGAGTGCTGATGCCCGGGCAGAAGCGTGCCGCTGGTGCTCACCAGCGCCGTGCCGCCAGTAGTTGGCGTGATCTGGATGGGCGCAGCGGCGCTGGCAGGAACCGTGCCGTAAGGAGTAATGGTTCCAGCGCCGGCGTTGGCAGCCAGAAGCTGGCCTTCAATAAGGACGTTGGCTGCGGGAGCGATGTAGGAGGCGTCGATGAAACGGACCAGGCTCGGCTGTGTGTAAGTGGCAACCTTGACGCAGGATGAGATTCCCAGAGCCAGCCCCAACGAAACCGGGATTGCGACGCCCAATCGGGGCAGCGTCAACTGCCGCGAGAATCGCTTCCGCCCGGTGCTCGTTCTCATGGTGCGCATCTTGGCGAGGGTCACAAGCCTTGCACTCATAGTACAGGCAATGAATCGGTCGGGTTTACGACTTTTTGGCCACGGCGAACGCAGCCGTGCTGCAATCGCGGCATTACAGCGGTTCCGCAGTCGCTGTGTCCCGAAGCCCCGAATGCCAAGTGGATTCTTCCTCAAGAAGAATCCACCTCGCACGAGGGTCGGTAACGACGACACCAACTGCGGAACCGCTCTAGTTCTTCAGCAATCCGCCGTGGAAGCGGCCAAAGTGGCGGGCCATCATGACAGAAAGAAAGAGCGCGCCGGCGCCGGCCATTGCGACCTGCCACCATGAATGAAGATTAAGCTCACCCAGCCAAACCAGAAGGACGTAAGCCACGGCCAGATTGAAAAAGCCCCAAAGAACATTCACTACTGACGATGACAGCCCCTCGCCGGGCGGCTTGGCGAAAGGGCTTTGAAAAGCGCGGCCGGAGATTCCATTCACGATATGCGGCACGGAGTTGGCCAGAAACGCTCCGCCGAAAAACCATTCGATCAAGTGGACAAAGAGCATGGCGCTACCTCACCAAACAATGATCTCCATGCTACTAGATGCTAACTCGCGCCGAGATAGATGAACCGCGCCAGGAAAAGCGCTGCGAGCAGGTAGAGAAGCCAATCCTGGCGGCGAGCTTTTCCCGCGAACAGGTGCAGCACCGCCCAGGCGATGATGCCGAAGCCGAGGCCATTGGCGATGGAGTAGGTGAAGGGGATCAGAATCAGCGTGAGAAATGCGGGAACGGCAATGAGCGGTTCGTGCCATTGAATCTCCGTAATGGCCGCGAGCATCATCGAGCCCACCAGAATGAGCGCAGGAGCAGTAGCCGCCGGAGGGACGATGCCGATAAACGGCGCTGCGGTGATGGCTACGAGGAAAAGTAAGCCGGTCACAATTGCTGTTACGCCCGAGCGTCCTCCCGCGGCAACGCCCGCAGTCGACTCTACGTAGCTGGTCACGGTGGAGGTTCCTGTCAGCGAGCCGAAGATGGTCGCGGTCGCATCGGCAAAGAGGATTCGGTTGAGCCGGGGAATCGAGTGATCGGGCGCGATAAGGCCGGCTCGTTTGGTGACGGCAACCAGCGTGCCCAGGTTGTCAAAGAGATCGACAAAGAAAAAAACGAAGATGATTTCAAGCAGGCCTTTGTTCACCGCGCCCATGATGTTCAATTTGAATGCCGTCTGAGTGAGCGCGCCGAAGCCGCCAGGTGAAGGCGTCCACTTGACCATGTGAAACGCCCATGCGATGCCGGTTACGGCGAGCACGCCGATGAGGATGGAGCCTTTTACCTTGCGGATTTCGAGGGCCACCATCAGAATGAGGCCGAGCAGCGTGAGATACGCGGTTGGATTGCGGATGTTGCCCATGCCGACAAGCGTGTTGGGATCGCGCACTACCAGGCCCGCATGTTGGAAGCCAATGAACGCTATGAACAGGCCGATGCCGCCGGCGACCGCTGCGTAAAGCTGGTGCGGAATGGCGCGCAGGATCATCTGCCGGATGCCGACCGTGGTGAGCGCCAGAAAAATGATGCCGGAGAGAAACACCGCACCCAGCGCTGTCTGCCAGGGCACATGCATCTTGAGGCAAACCGTGTAAGTGAAGTAGGCGTTGAGGCCCATGCCCGGCGCCAGAGCAATGGGATAGCGCGCGACGACTCCCATCAAGATGGAGCCAAACGCGGCCGACAGGCAAGTGGCAGCGGTGACCGCAGGCAATGGCACGCCGGCATCGGCCAGCACCGCCGGGTTCACCAGCACGATGTAGGCCATCGTCAGGAATGTCGTGACGCCGGCGAGAACTTCCGTGCGCCAGTTGGTTTCCAGACGGGCAAATTCGAAGTACGCCTCGAGTCGCTTGATCATCAGTGGAATCTTGCCAAGGATTCTTGATAGGAAAACACACTGCGGCAGGATTCCAAAGTGATTTGTGCAATACAAGCTCTCGGGACCACGGAGTGCGCTCCGGGGAAACAGCAAGACGTGAACAATTTGTTCGACCAGGGGCGAAGGCCGGTTGTCACGTCAACCATCCACTCAAACAGGCGGGCGAGCAGGAGGACGCGTGTAGCCTTCTTTGGCCAAATGCGCGCCCATTTTCGCGTACATATCTGGATTGTCGGGCTGCCAGGTCCCAAGACCATCGACGTAGCGGTTATACATCGAGAATGCAGCGGCGATCAGGACGGTGTCGTGAATCTCGAGGTCTGTCGCGCCGTGACGCCGCGCAAGCTGTACATCGGCAGGGCTGACAAGTTTGCCGTCCTGCTGAACCTTGCCGGCGATGGCAAGCAGTGATTTCAACTTTGCTGAGATGGGAGCAGAAAGATAATCCGAGCGCACTTTTTCGATGACGGAAGCATCGCCCAGGTGAGCAGAGGCTACTGCCGCATGGCTCGCGTAACAAAAGCGGCACTGGTTGCGCGCCGAGACATGTACGGCGATCAGTTCGCGCTCGCCCGGCGTGAGGGAGTTGGGCCCGTGCAGCAGGATATCGGCCAACTCGCGCATTGGTTTGGCGGTCTCAGGACGAAATGCGAAACCGGCGCCGATGCCGGGAACGCCTTCGGGCAGGTTGATGTGCGGCATGACTCGCTCCTCAGGAAAAGATCGGGCGTCAGCGCGAGGCCGGTGTGTGAGTGGCCAGGTATTTTTTGCTCACGGCAACGTAGCCGTCTTGCGCAACGCGCTTGCCGCGCTCGCGGTAGAAGGCGGGGTCGGTGGGCTGGATGGTGCCAAGGCCATCGACGTAGCGGTTGTACATGCAGAAAGCGGCGGCGATGAGCACGGTGTCGTGGATCTCCAGATCTGTCGCGCCTTCCTTGCGCGCAGCTTCAACGCCTGCAGCGGTCACGAGCTTGCCATCTTGTTGCACTTTGCCGGCGATAGCCAGAAGGGTCTTCAGCTTGGGACTTATCTCAGCCTGCAAGTAGTCCACCTTGACCTGGCGAACGAGTTCTTCGTTGCCGCCCAGATGAGCAGCGGCGATGGCGCCGTGAATGTTGTGGCAGTAATCGGTCGAATTGCGGCTCGAGACATAGGTGGCAATCAGTTCCCGCTCGCCGCGTGAAAGCGTGCTCGGACCGCGAAGCAGGATCTCCACCAGCGCATTGAGTGGCAGCGCAGTCTCAGGCCGAAATGCCATCGCGCCGCGAATTCCAGGTAGATCAGGGGGAAGAGGGATGTGGGGCATGAGGGGAAGACCTCCATTACGGAGTAGCCTTGCTGGTTCGTTATCGTATGTCAAGTCCGACATGCGCCACATCAGCCGTTTGGTTGAGCAAAAGCCTGGGAGCAAGAAACTCAGCCTGTAACTGGGGACGGAAGAATCCCGCAGCGCGTTTTACGGTGATGGCGATGCTGTCGATGTCACAGCCGGTGTCAGGTAACCGCTGTCTTTCATCCATTCTGCCATCCTTTGGGGCCATGTGTTGACAGTCACAAGCTTGGAACGGTCGCCCATATTGAATGCGTGTTTCCCTTGCGCCAGGAAGATTGCCTCCACGGGAACGCCAGCCGCATGCAGCTTCTCATAGAAATCGAGCGTCACCTTGTCGCATCCATACTGGTCGTCATTCGCCACCAGCAGAAAGGCCGGAGGAGCATTTGGCGGAACAGTGTCGGGCACCCCGCCACCGGGATAGACGAGCATCTGAAAGTCCGGCCTGCCGTTAAGCCTGTCGATGGGATCGGTTGCGGACGGGTCTCCGTCTCCCGGAGCATAGGCGATCATCGCGACCACTTCGCCTCCGGCAGAGAAGCCGAGCATACCCACGCGATGCGGGTCGATGTTCCATTCCTTTGCGCGGCTGCGAATCAGCCGCATGGCGCGATACGCATCTTGGCGCACGTTCTCCTTGGTGTAGGGTGAGTTTGGCTCACCGGGCAAGCGATATTTCAGCGCAAAAGCCGTCACGCCGATGCTGTTTAGAAATTCCGCGGCCTGCACTCCCTCGGCGTTGAAGACCAGCTCGCGAAAGCCTCCGCCGGGCGCGATGACGACCGCCGTGCCGTTGGCCTTATCTTTTGGCGGAAGAAAGATGGTAATCGACGGATCGTTTACGTTCCGTACCCAGTAGTCCTGGGCCTGTTCCGGAATGTCCTTGCGGCTCTCAAACCCGGGCGCGCCGTTTTCCCAAAGATGAATGACCTGGGGAGCCGATTGGGCGATCGCGGTCGCGCAGAGCAAAGCGAGCCCGAATGTTGCTACCAGGAACTTCATGGTGGAAACAATCCTTTCCATCTTGCCGGGGGACTGGGGCGAGATTCTAGGCGAGCAACTTCGCCGCTTCCTTGGCGAAGTAGGTGACGATGAAGTCGGCGCCGGCGCGTCGCAGGCTGACCAGAGATTCCAGCGTCGCGCGATCGCGATCCAGCCATCCCTTCTCGAACGCTGCCTGCAGCATCGAGAACTCGCCGGAAACCTGGTACGCGCCGATGGGCACATCGACGCGCTCGCGCGCCGCTCGCACCACGTCGAGGTAGGGCATGGCGGGCTTCATCAGGATCATGTCCGCGCCCTCTTCAATGTCTAGATCGATCTCGCGCAGAGCTTCGCGCAGATTGGCGCCATCCATCTGGTAGGTTCTGCGGTCGCCGAACTGCGGCGCGGAGTCGGCGGCCTCGCGGAATGGCCCGTAGAACGCGGAGGAAAACTTCGACGCATAACTGAGGATGGGCGTTTGGGCGTGGCCCTCAACGTCGAGCGCGCGGCGAATGGCGGCCACACGGCCGTCCATCATGTCGCTGGGAGCAACCACGTCGGCGCCAGCTTTGGCCTGGCTCACGGCTGTGCGCGCGAGCAACTCCAGCGTGGGATCGTTGTCTACTTCGAAGCCGTCGCCCGACTTGACCACTACGCCGCAGTGTCCGTGGCTTGTGTATTCGCACAGGCAAAGGTCGGCGATCAGGACAAGTTTCTTCGAGGTTTCAGACTGCTTGAGCGCGCGCAGTGCCTGTTGCACAATGCCGCCATCTTCCCAGGCTCCGGTGCCTTGCTCGTCTTTCGTCTCGGGCAACCCAAAGAGCAGCAATCCACCCAAACCAAGCTTCGCGGCTTCCTCAGCCTCACTCACCGCCTCGTCCACCGACAGATTGAAGACGCCAGGCATGGAACTGACCGGGTTACGCACTCCCTTGCCGGGGCATATGAACAGCGGATAGATCAAGTCGCCGGGGTCGAGCGCAGTCTCACGCACCAGCGCGCGCAACGGCTGGCTTCTGCGCATGCGCCGCATCCGGTTGACAGGGAAGGCCATGGATTGATTGTAAGACAGCAATCAATAAACGGGGCACAGTGAACAGCGAATCAATGCCTGTCAATCGGATCTTGGAAATCGGCGGCTCCGAACGCTCACTCAGCTGCTTTTACAAGTCTTCGTAGAGTGCCCAGTTCCGCGCTCCGATCAGGATGATCAGGGTGGCGACGCCTAGGGCCAGACCAAAGGGGAAAAAGTGGAAGAGGTTCAAAATGGCCGCAATGATGGCGACAATGCGTCCCCATTGCGTGCGCTCTAGGAGGCCCCAGCCGGCAACGGCGGAGAGAACGGCCCGGCCGACGAGGAACAGCCAGGCAAAGCGCAGAAGCGCAGGGAAGAACCACATTTGTGGTCCGCGGCCGCTCATCCAGGGTCCGAAACCATGAGAAAGGAATGCATGGGCGAAAGCGAGTCCGGCGAAGCCGGCGACTAAAGACAATCCGGCGTAAACCAGCCACAAAATGCCGAGCACCCTGATCTTGCTGGCATAGGCTGCCAAAACAAATTCAAATCCAGGCACAGGAGGCACCTGTGGCGCTACCGGACGGTTGCATTGAGGGCAAACGATCTGTCCCTGTGCCAACGATCGGCCGCATCCGCTGCAAAACATATTGCCTCCTTGCTTTCGAACAAGAATACGCAACCACGGCGGGGAATGTTCCGGTTGCCAGAAGAACACCCACGGTCAGGAGGGCGCCACGCTACTTTGCGTCCCCGCCCAACTTCACCCAGCGCTCCTGATGGCGGTTGTCGTCGAGCAGGTAGCCGGTGACGTGCCCGCTCGCATCGCGCTCAAAGATCAGGTGAAAGTCTTTCGCGGAGGCTTTATCACCGGGCCGGAAGAACGTGTCGGCTGACTCCGCTTCCAGCAGGACGACTTCGCCGCTAGGACTCTTTTCAAAGAGCTGGTCGCCCTGGCGGAAGATGGTCCCGGTCCCGTGCCCGTTGGGTTCGCGATACTCGCCTGCCAGGCTGTCGAGCTGCGCCACGGAAAGGTTGACGGTGGGCGGACGCACGGGAATTACCAGGCGTTCGGCCATGACTTCGAGCGCGATCGGAAGGTGGTGAGCGAGCAGCCAGCGCGGCAGTTCAGGCTCGTCGTAGGCGCGAGTCCAGCAATCGTGCTTGAGTCCCTGGTAGATCCAAAGTCGAATGTCTCCGCCGGCCGCCTTGAAGGCGTCGTACATGAGTTCGCTTTGTCGCGGCAGCACCACGTTGTCGAGGCTGCCGTGGAAGAGCCAGACGGGCGTGTGGCCTACTTCGCGCGCGTACTCGGCAGGCAGGACTGAGGCTTCCTGCCAGCGATCCGGTTCGTAGCTCCAGAAGACGCCTCCCGCGGCAATCACAATGGCTGCCCAGCGATGGGGATGCAGGCGCGCCAGTTCCCAGGCGCCGTAACCGCCGAGAGAGAGACCGGTCAGATAGGTGCGCGACGGGTCGCCGTGAAACTCGGCCGACTCCTGGTCGAGCGAGGCCATCGCTAAATCGAGCATGGCAGGATCGGTCCAGTGGGCCGTCTGCGGGCACTGCGGCATCACGATTACGAAGGGCCAGCGGTCGGGGTGGTTTCGCACCGCCTCTGCGATCCCGACCTGCGTCTGCCACATTCCTTCGGAGCCGCGCTCGCCCCGCCCATGCAGTGAGAGGATGATGGGCCATCGCTTCCCGTCGTCGCGGCGCCACTCTTCCGGAAGATAGACCTGAAATCGGTATGTGATCCCCTGAAAAACGATTCGCCGGTTCAGGAATCCCGTATCCTGCGGAACTTCCGGCTTGTGCGGGTGAGACTTGGATGCGGTTGCGCGTGCAGCGGCAGGCCATGCCGCGCAGGCCAGCGCCAGGCAGGCCGCGGTGACACGAAACATTCGGGACATCTTGACCTTCATCATAATGATTCCCCGCGGGATAAGGTGGGAGTTTTTTGGCAAGAATCGCTAAGCTCGGATCCTCGTTCGCTGTGGGCCAATCCAAGCTGGCTGGGACCATTGGGAAGGGCCTGTTTGCGGTCGTTAACGAGCCCCGCCGATCCTTGCGGTTTTCTTACAAATTGCGTGCAACAATCGAACCTGCGATGCTGACTTTAGTCATGACGAAACTGGAAGCCGGGGACACAGTGGACCACTACCGTCTGGACGCGGAGGTTGCGCGCAGCGGCATGTCCACGCTCTTCCGCGCAACAGATCTGCGCACCGGGAGCCAGGTGGCCTTGAAGGTTCCGCATCCAGAGATGGAAGCCGATCCGGTTCTTCTCGAGCGCTTCCGGCGCGAGGAGGCGATCGGACAGGAGATCGATCATCCGGGTGTGGTGAAGACCTTTGACGGCGAAGATCGCAGTCGCCGCTACATGGTCATCGAGTGGGTGGATGGCCGCCTGTTGCGCGCCATTCTGAACGAGAAGCGAAAGTTGCCCGTCGACCGCGCCGTGGCTCTCACCATTGCCATCTGCGATGCTCTCGACAACCTGCACAAGCATGGTGTGGTGCACCGCGATCTGAAGCCGGAAAACATCATGGTGTGCGATGGCGACCGCATCAAGATCATCGACTTCGGCATTGCGTTGAAAGAAGATGCGCGACGCATTACGCAGGTGGGCCTTACGCCGGCGCTGGGCACGCCCGATTA
>JBEKRG010000108.1:0-15443 GCA_049518955.1 Occallatibacter sp. | reverse complement strand
TGTTCCAGTCGGCGGCCTCCAGAGTCTCCGAAGCCACCAACTTTGGCAGCTTATTCATGAAGTCGGCGTCTTCGCCCGTCGCCGTCTTCCAATGCGCGGCCATCCCTTCGTAGGTGACGCGGCCAAACAGCAGCGCTTCAGCCTGCCGCAGTTGCTCCATTGAAAAGGCCGCAAGCTCACTGTTGAAGAACGGGAAGAACCACTCGACGTCCCAACTCTTCGCGCCCTCAAAGTAGCCATCGAGCGAGAGCATGTTCCACTGAATCAGCTGCCCCAATTCGGACCTCCTGCCTGTCTTGAGATTTACTTCGTCGCCGGGTTTTTGCGCCGCACAAATTTGAGCGCCGTCAGCTGCGGCGAAACCGACGCGACCTTGACGTCGACGATTCCTGCGGCCAGACCAGCCGAGCGCACATCCGCCTCGCCGATCGCATTTGCGGGGCCTTTGCGATAAACAATCCAGATGGGGACGCCGTTCTTGGTTTCCTTTGCCGCCGACTTGAACGCTCGCGCCAGTTCTACCGCTGTATTCACGCGCGCTACAATCACATCCGCGCCCTTGCGCGACGTCCTTCTCGCTTCGCCCAACGCAGTCTCGAGTGCCGCGTCGTCGACCGTTCCAATCACCCAGATCGTCGATTCAGGCGTGATCCCCAATTTCTTCGCTAGGCTGGGAGGCGGCGTCAGAATCGACTTTGCCCATTTCTCCGCAGTCGCCGCATCCAGCATCAGGGTCACGACGTCGCTGCCAAATGTGAAGCGAAGCGCGGCGCCCTCTGTTCGCACGTCGCGCAGTTCGGAGAAGGGAAGTCTGCGGCGAATTTCGCCGCGCAGAATCAGTTCCGGAGGCTCGACGAGCGCTTTGACCCGCGCAGTTTCGCCATTCCATTCGCACAGGCAGTGCGCTTCACGCCCCATGAACGCATCCCTCCATCGATCATTTGAGTTTCAAACTCGCGTGCTTTCCGCTCTCGCCATCAGCACTACAGTGGCCAGCCCCAGCAGAAGGATGGACTCTTCCACAAACTCGCTTCGGTTATGCAGCTTGTTGAAGTGCGCTGTCGTCGCATCGGCGGGCGTGGCCGTGTCAATGCTCCCTCCCGCGGCAATGCGGTCGCGCTCCATCGCGGGAATGATCCCGTACTGCGAGTAAACGGTGAGCGCGATCATCAACACGACAAAAGCCATCGGAACGAGCACCGCGCGCGGCTTATAGATTCCCCATGCCGGAGCCAGCGCCATCACTGCCAGCGCCACCATGCCCGAAACTAATCCCATCCCATGCAGGATGCGAATCAGTTGGCCGACGATGGTTCCGGCGGTATGCGTGTCTGGCTGGAGGGTGTTGAAAGTAATCGCGGCAACGATCGGGAAAAAGACCTCAGCACCCAGCCAGACGATGAGAGATAAAGAAAGCAGCGTTCGAAGAAGAGTCTTCATTGATGAAGGATACAAGGGAGGGTCGGGAACGGAACGAACGGCGCGAGAAGCATCGCTAGATGCTTTTCTTTGATCCCCGGCCCCTGACCCCTGAAACCTAGCTCTTCTTCAGTGCCCGTCTCAGCACGGTCTCGAGGGCCGCTTTTTGCTCGGCGTATTCGCTTGCGGACAAGGTTCCCGCGATCTTCTCGCTCTCCAACGCGAAGAGTTCTTCCTTAAGCACACTCAGAATTGCGGAGTGTTTCGCAGCCGGCGAACTTCCCCCGAGACTTGGCGCCGAATGAAGATGCGAGACTCCGGAAGACGCTGTCACGCCACTTGTCGATGAAACGACCGATTCTGCCGTCGCGGGCTTTCGTAGCAAAAATGCCGCTGCGGCCGCGAGCAGCAACGCCAGCCCGCCCAAAATCCACCATTTGTACTTCGAAAGCGGATCGGGCGTGTTGATTGGTTCGCCAATGCCACCGCCGGGTTGACTGCCGGGCGCGGCCCCTTGTCCACCGGTGTCGCCCGATTGTCCGCCCTGGCCGTTCTGGTCATCGCGAGCGAACGAGCCCGTGCCGGCGACCGAAAATTCAAGCGCTTTCCCGGAGGCAACGTTGCGCGCCAGGAATGTTTGCACGCTCGGATCCTGCGGCGAAGATTCAAAGCCCGAACCGCTTCCTCCTGTGAATGTCATCGATTTTGGGAGCACCACCCAGATCGTATCCGCCGGCAGTGTCACCTGCGAATGAAAGCTGTGTTTCCCGCTGCTGTATGGCAGATCGTATTGAACCTGGAAGAGCGTGCCTTTGGCTTCCTGATCCGGCTGGATGGGAAAATCAAAGGAGTAATGGCCCTTGGGCCCGTCGGGATTGAGCTTCACGCTGGTCGGCAGGCTGCTCGCGCCTGGCCGTTGCGCCGATGCATCACCCACCACGGCGTCGTCAGGCAGAATCACCTGGAAGGACTGCTTGCTCCACTGCGTGCGCGGCGGAGAACTGGCGTTGTGAATGTCGTAGCGTTCAACGACGCGGAGCTGCCCGTTATCGGTTTCGATTCCGGTCACGTGCTCGGCGATGGTGATGCCTTCCACCTTCGCCGCCACGTCGTATACCGAAATGTCGCCGGTTCCTCCACCTTGCGGGGCGGCAATAAAATACTCCGCGCCCTGGTGCGTCACGCGTACCAGGTACGGAACCTGGCCTGGCAAATTCAGAGTGTAGCGGCCCTGCGCATTGGTCGTCGCATGGCCCACTTCGCTCATGCCCGACATCGGCTCCAGCAGCGTTACCGTGTCGCCGGCCGCAGGCTTGTTGGTGGTCATGTTCGTGACGGTTCCGTTTACGGTGGCTGCGTGAGCCAACGCGGCGGCAAACAAAAAACTCAATCCCAAAACGCCCGCAAGAGTTCTCATCAATTTCATTTCGTGTCGTAACCCTTCATTGGCCGCTCATCTTACGCCCAAGTCCCTACGCCCCTAGTCCCTGCAATAGATCGATCTCGGCCAGTAGTTGCGCCGTCTCGTGCTCAAGCTGCGCCCGCTGCCTCTCGAAATCTTCTTCGGGATACTTGCCCGCGCGGAATTCGAAGTTCAAATCGCGCAGATTCTCATAGAGCTGATCCTTGCGCTCCAGAAGAAAATCGAGCCGTGTTTTTTCCTTTTGGCTGGCAAAAGCGTTTTCCGGCCAGAAGGTGTACAGAAAGAGTGCGAAAAGAAGAAGCACTCCGGCAATCAGGCCTTCCGTTTCGGTCATGGCTCAAATCCTCCGTCGTTGCTGCCGGTCTCCCGGCGAATGCGATCCAGTCGCTCCTGCTCTTCTGGATCGGCGCTCTGCGCAACGGCGCCCGCCGCCTGTGCGCGCCGCTCAAATCCCAATCCGCCCCAGCGCCGGATCAGCAGGATCGTTCCCAGCAATGCTGCGGCGAACACCGCGAAGGGAGCGATCCATGCCACCAGATCGAATCCCTTCGTCGTCGGTGCAGCCAGCACCGTTGCGCCGTATTTGGCGACAAACTCGTCCGTCACTTGCTGATCGGTCATGCCTGCGGCAATGTCCGTCGTCAATTCTGAAAGTTCCTTGTCGCGATCGGGGCATCCAACGTGATCGCATTCCCCAAGAAGTTGCGCACATCCGCACTGGCACATGAGCTGATGGCTCATGGTATTCAGGCGCGACGTGGGAGCAGAGGCGCCAAGCGAAAAGCAGATGGCGACCGCTATCAGAGAGGCTTCCGCCGTTCTCAACCAAGACCTTGAAGCGCGGAGCGCCACAGCTCTTGCCCAAAACTTCAAGCGTGCGGGAGCACCCATCAGTCGCCTCCCTTGAGCGCAGGGGCCATGGGCGTCGCCTGCACAGCGGGCACGCGCAATGTTGCAGTTGCCGGCGTCAGGCTGGGAACCAACGCAATGAAGGTCCCGCCGACAATGATTACGAGGCCGAACCAGATCCAGCCAACCAGTGGATTGAGAAACGCCTTGATAATAGGCTGGCCCGTATCGGGGTTCGTGCCTTCATACACCACGTACAGATCCCATTCGGGAACCGAATGAATGGCAACCATGGTCTGCGGCTGGCCGCTGGCGAGGTAAAAGCGCCGCTCCGGAGTCATCTGGAAGACTTTCTTGCCTCCCTGCTGGACATCCAGAACCGCGTAATCGGAGTTGTAGTTAGTGTTTGAGTCCTGCGTGAAGCCGGTGCACTCCAGCGTGTAGGGTCCGATCTGCATCGTGCTGTGCAGGCCCATTTCGCTTTCGATGCTGCGGTTAAACGCTGAGCCGGCGAGACCGATCACGACCACCACCACGCCGATGTGAATGATGTAGCCGCCATAGCGCCTTGTATTGCGCCGCGTGAGTAGCCAAGTTGCCGCGAAGAGATTGCGATGAGTCTGTCGCGAGATAACGCCGGCGCCGCGCAGAAACTCCGCGATGATTGCGGTGAGCACCGCCGCTGCCACCGCAAATGCTACGACCGCGTAGAAGCTGCCGGAGTCGAGCGCGCCGTCTTTCCAGGGCCGCACGCCCACAGCGAGGCAGACGATCACGGTTGCCCAAAGCGCAATGATCGGCAAAACAAAGTTGCGCTTGATTGCCTTGAACGATGAGGAGCGCCACGGCAAAAGGGGACCCACGCCTGTAAGAAACACGAGAAACAGTCCGATGGGCACAGCGACGCGGTTATAAAACGGCGCGCCCACCGTCACCTTGGTGCCCTGCACGTATTCCGAAATGATGGGGAACAGCGTGCCCCACAGAATCACGAAACAGGCCGTCAGCAGCACGAGATTGTTGAAGAGGAAGCTCGACTCGCGGCTCACCAGCGATTCCATATGATGCTCTGTCTTGAGGTGCCCGCGCTGCAGAATGTAAGTGAAGATGCAGACCGCAAGCACAATGCCCATGAAGACTACGAACCATGTGCCGATGGACGACTGGGCAAAGGCGTGCACCGAGCTTACGAGACCGGCGCGGGTGAGCAGAGTGCCGAGCATGGTCAGCAGGAACGTGGAGAAGATCAGCCACACGTTCCAGCTCTTCATCATGCCCTTGCGCTCCTGCATCATCACCGAGTGCAGAAAAGCGGTTCCGGTGAGCCACGGCATGAAGCTCGCGTTTTCTACCGGATCCCAGCCCCAGTAGCCGCCCCAGCCGAGCACCGCGTAAGCCCAGTGCATGCCGAGAAAGATGCCGCAGGTCAAAAACAGCCACGTCACCATGGTCCAGGTGCGCGTAATCCGGATCCATTTCTCGCCGGGATAGCGCATCATGAGTGCGCCCAGCGCGAAGGCGAAGGGAACCGAGAAGCCCACGTAGCCGAGATAAAGCATCGGTGGGTGAATCACCATCTCCGGGTATTGCAGCAGTGGATTGAGCCCGTTGCCATCGTCGGGGATGGCGCCCTTCAGCAGCGCGAACGGAGGTGCGGCAAAGACCAGCACGGCCAGGAAGAACAATTGAATGCCCGACAGAATCGTGCCCGCATAGGCGTAAAGCTTCACGTCCGTTTTGTGGCGCAGGCGAAGGACGAAGCCATAGGTTCCGAGCAGCCAGGCCCAAAGAAGCAGCGAACCCTCCTGGCCGCTCCACAAAGCCGCGAACTTGTATGGAATTGGCAGCGCCCGGTTGGAGTGCTCGAGGATGTAAGTGATGGAGAAATCGTTGGTAAAGACCGACCAGATGAGGGCAAACGCGGCGCCTGTGACGGCTATAAAGCCGGCGATTCCAGCGCGGCGCGCGGTATCGGCCAGCCGCTCTGGTGAGACTCGGGACGGTCGGCCAGTGGCAATCAGCCGCAACGCCACAGCTCCCGCGAATAGATTGTAGGCGGCCAGAACTAAAGCGATAAGAAGACAAAAGCTGCCAAAAGTGGCCATTATGACCCCACGTTCATTCTCGCACGCACGCTGGAGGCCGGTGACCTCCCAACGGACGAGCTTATTCTCCATCCATGATAGGAGTTCCGCGTGTGATTTGGCTCACACTAGCAGTGCCTGCAGGGCAGGATTGATTGGGTTTGCTGATTATGCGATCGCAGGCTTGCGTTCCGCGAGGATCTGGCTCGTGACAGCCAACATCTTGTCACCGCCGAAGGGGTGGGGCAGGAAGACGACCTGTTCGTCTTTGTAATCGGAGGAAACGGCGCCACTCGCATTCAGAACAAGCACCGGCAAGTCCGGCTTCCGCGCGTGCAACTCGGCCACAAAGGCAGGGCCGCCGATTCCGGTCATGCGATGTCCGGTAATGACCAGGTTGAGCTTGCTGGCGAAGTCGGGCTGCTCAATCAGACAAAGTGCCTCGGCAGCATCGTTCACTCTGCACACATTGCCGAAATGACGTCCCAGAAGCGACATCATTAAAGATGCCTGGAGGGGATCGTCGTCCACGATGAGGATGGTTGCCATTGGGCCCTGGGTAGCGTATTCGACCCGCCTCGCAGGGCCGGAAAGCGTGTACTATCTCACTACCTCAGATGGTTACCATCATCGTTTTGGTTGCCTGCGAAGGCAAATTCCGGGTGATCGGGCACGATTACCCAAACAGGAATTCCTTGTCGCGTAGCTCCTTGATGGTGTCGCGCAGGCGGGCGGCCTTCTCGAATTCAAACCTTTTAGCCGCTTCGCGCATATCGGCCTCGAGTTTGACGATGTAGGCGTCAAGTTCGAGCTGGTTCTTGAATTCGGGCATGGCGGCCGCCTCCTCCACCTCGATATCGCCGTACTCGGCCTTGAGGATGGAAGCCAGGCCCATCTCCACATGGCTGAGGATGGATTGCGGCGTGATGCCGTTCTCCTCGTTGTAGGCGCGCTGGATCGCGCGGCGGCGATCAGTCTCGTCCATTGCGCGGCGCATGGAGTCCGTGATCTTGTCGGCATAGAGAATGGCCCTACCCTCCAGGTGCCTTGCGGCGCGGCCCATGGTCTGGATCAGCGACCCGGCGGAGCGCAGGAAGCCTTCCTTATCCGCGTCGAGGATGGCCACCAGCGATACCTCGGGCAGATCGAGCCCCTCGCGCAACAAGTTGATGCCGATGAGCACATCGAATTCGCCTTTGCGCAGCCCGGCAAGGAGCTTTACGCGCTCCAGCGTTTCAATCTCGGAGTGCATATAGCGACAGCGTACGCCGACCTCGGTGTAGTAGCCGGCGAGGTCTTCGGCCATGCGTTTAGTCAGGGTCGTTACCAGCACGCGCTCATTGCGGTTGGCACGGTCACGAATTTCGGCGAGCAGATCGTCGATCTGGCCTTTCACCGGGCGAATCTCGACTTCGGGATCGACGAGGCCTGTGGGACGGATGACCTGCTCAACGACGACGCCGGCCGACCGCGTGAGCTCGAACGGTCCCGGTGTGGCCGAAACGTAGATCGTCTGATGAATGCGGTTCTCGAACTCCTCGAACTTGAGCGGACGATTGTCCATGGCCGATGGCAGGCGGAACCCGTAGTCGACAAGGGTTTGCTTGCGGCTGCGGTCACCGTGCCACATGCCGTGCACCTGCGGAATGGTGGCGTGGCTCTCATCGACGAAGAGCAGAAAGTCGCGCGGGAAGTAATCGAGCAGCGTAGGCGGCGGCTCGCCTGGCAGGCGCCCGCTGAAGTGGCGAGAGTAGTTCTCGATGCCGTGGCAGTAACCCATGGACTTGATCATCTCGAGATCGAAGCGAGTGCGCTGGTGGACGCGCTGCGCCTCCACCGCGCGACCCTCGGACTCGAGGTGCGCGACCCACTCATTCAACTCCGCAACAATCGAGTCGACGGCCTCGGCCTTGCGCTCCGGCTGGACGACGTAATGACTCTTGGGATAGATGGGCAGCCGCGAAAACTTCTGCTTGACCGTGCCGAAGAGCGGGTCAATTTGGGAAAGGGTATCGATCTCGTCGCCGAAGAGCTCGATGCGATAGGCGTTTTCGTCGTACGTGGGGAAGACTTCAATCACATCGCCACGCACGCGAAAGGTTCCGCGGCGGAAGTCCGTGTCGTTGCGCTCGTAGAGAATCTCGACGAGGCGGCGCGTGATGTCTTTGCGGCTGATGCGCTGGCCCTTCTCAAGCAGCAGCAACATGCCGAAGTACGCCTCGGGCGAGCCGAGACCGTAGATGCAACTCACCGAGCTCACGATGATGGCGTCGCGGCGCTCGAAGAGTGAACGCGTGGCCGAGAGCCGCAGCTTGTCGAGTTCCTCGTTGATCGTGGCTTCCTTTTCGATGTACAGGTCGCCGGCGGGAATGTACGCCTCCGGCTGGTAGTAGTCGTAGTAGCTGACGAAGTACTCGACCGCGTTCGAAGGGAAGAACTGCTTGAACTCGTGATAGAGCTGCGCAGCCAGCGTCTTGTTGTGCGCGAGGATCAGAGCCGGCCGGTTGGACTGCTCGATGACCTTGGCCATGGTGAAGGTCTTGCCTGAGCCGGTGACGCCCAGCAGCACCTGGTGCTTCTCGCCCGCACTGAGCCCCTCCATAAGCTGGTCGATGGCCCGCGGCTGATCGCCTTTGGGGGAGTAGCTGGTAACGAGCTGAAAGTCCATTCAGGGATTATAGCGGATTGGCGAAGATCAGGCGAAAATGATGCGCCCCCCCCCCCTCTCTCTCGTTTTCGGGGCCGTTTGTATTTGATCTTCCCGTGCCTCAATTCCGCCTGTTATGATCAGGCCCTCCAAGCGCTTCCCCAAGCCAGGAAACAATCGGGCCCAACCCATTTGATCAAGGAGTCAACCTTTATGGCAGAAGGCGCCAAAGGCACTGCGAGCGACGTCTATGTGCTCGGAACCGGCGAGGCTGCGGCAGATCGGCTGCGCCTGCTCGATGAGGTCTATGGACCGTCAACCCGCAAGATGCTTCTCGACGCAGGGCTCGGCCCCGGAACGCGCGCCTTGGATCTGGCATGCGGCATCGGCGCGGTTTCTTGCTGGATGGCCGCACAGGTCGGGCCCATGGGCTCGGTGGTCGCGGCGGACGTCAATCCAGATCAGCTGGTCGTCTCCAAATGGCATTGCGCCAAATGCGAGCACCTGCCAATCGATTACATCGAAGCCAGCGCCTACGACACCGGATTTCCCGATGAAAGCTTCGACCTCGTGCACATGCGCCTTCTCCTTTGCCATCTCACCGAGCCCCAAAAAGTTCTTCGCGAAGCCTATCGCCTTCTCCGGCCCGGCGGTGTCCTCGTCTGCCAGGATATTCGGATATCGAGCATCTTCAGCTCCGCCAAGTCTCCAGCAATCACACGCTCCATTGAGATCGGTCAAGCGGTGGGAGACGCATTGGGCGTGAGCTATGACTACGGGGCCCGGATGCCAACCGACGCGTCCCATGCCGGCTTTCAATCCGTTCAGGTTCGCCTCGAGCAGCCCGCGTATTTTCGCGGGCCGGAGAAACGTCTTTGGGAGCTTACCTTTGCCGAAGCTTCAGCTGTCATTCATCGCTCCGACATCGCGACACCAGCCGAGCTGAACAGCATCATCGATGAACTGCGCATGCTGGCCGAGGACGACGGCGTCCTTATCGCGCAGTGGTGCAGCCCCGGAATCATCGCGACGAAATGAGCCGTCGGATGCGGCTGCATTGGCCTCATTCATCCTGAACGAGCAAGCATCGGCGCTCGAAGGTTAGCGATCAATCAGTTTCTGGTGCGTTGCCGGGTAGCGATCGCCTTCGACCTTGATTGCAGATGATGCATCTTCGAGGGCGCGCAAATCTTCCGGGGTTAGTTCGAGGGTTACGCCGCGGAGGTTTTCTTCGAGCCGGGAGAGCATTGGTGCCCGGGATCGGCCGATAAAACAAAGCGGCGCTCTGAGCGGAGCGAAGTCCCTTAACCGGTTGAGGCGGCAAGAGTAGGATTCCCTATATGAATCGCCGTCGATGTCTGATCGCGGTTGCCGCGCTTGTCCTGTTCGGTTCAGCGCGGCCGGCAGCGGCCGCTAAAACTCTCTCCATCGGTCAAATGGAACAGCTGCTGGGAAGGCTGCAAGGCAAGCCAGACGGCAAGGCGGCCAGCGAACTCAAAGATGTGCAATTGACCGAGCGAGTGAGCCATGCAAGGCTGGCGCGATGGGAAACGGAGTTTCCTGGCGCTCATACACATGTGCAGCTCGTGAAACTCTCCGATATGTCGGCTTTTCTGGATCCGCCGGCGGCCGATGTGGTTCGTGACCCGCGCCCGGACGTCAAGACCCAACTACAGATCATTAAGCTTGCCGTGGAGTATGTGGCGAACACGATCCCGCGATTGCCCGACTTCTATGCGACGCGCATCACGACCCACTTTGAGAATGATCCTTCGCAACCGATCTCTTCTGCTGGAGGTGCAGGAGTGATGTTTCGCCCAGCAGGCGCGTTTACGAGGATTGTTACCTACCGCGACGGGAAGGAGGTTCCCTATGAGAACGTGGGCAGGCTGAAGCAGGAGTCTCCGCTGGTGCTCACGACGAGTGGTGAGTTCGGGCCAGTCCTGAGCGTGGTTGTGGGCGACGCACTCGACGGCAAGGTGAAATGGTTGCGGTGGGAGCAGGGCGCGGGCGGGCGGGCGGCTGTGTTCTCCTACGCCGTACCGCAGGCCGATTCGCACTTTGTGGTGGGCGTCGCGGTCAGAAGCAAGTCGCAGGGAGTTCTTTCTGCCTATCATGGCGAGATCGCGATCGATCCGGAGACAGGTGCCGTTCTGCGGTTGAGCCAGATCGCGGATATGGCGGCGCCGCACGACGCGATGCGTGCTGAAATCGCGGTGGATTATGGGCCGGTGACGATCTCGGGCCGCAGATATATCTGCCCGATAAGAGGCGTGGCTTTTTCCCAGTTTCCGGTGCCCACCCGCTATGCGTCAACGGGCCTCGATGGCGTGCAGGTAACCGGGGCCGAAGACCAGAGTTCGTGGCCGATCAAGACGGAGTTGAACGACGTAGCGTTTACGAACTACCACGAGTTCGGTTCCGAGGCGCGGATCGTGACGGCTCCGGCACAAACGCAGACCCAGTCTCCACCGCAGTGAGCGGGGAGAAAGCAGCGCCCGCGACCCATTAGACTGATCGCATGACCAAGCGAATAGGGGTGCATCTGGGGACGGCGGGCGGAGCGTCGAACGCAGTGGAACGCGCGCGGGAGATTGGCGCGAACACTTTCCAGATTTTCTCTTCGAGCCCACGCATGTGGCGCGCGCCGAAGGTTGACCCCGCACAGGCCGAGCGAATGCGCACGCTGCGGGCGAAGCTCGACGTGGGGCCGCTGGTGATCCACACGAGCTACCTGGTGAATGTGTGCAGCCAGTCATCAGAAATCAGAGAAAAGAGCGTGGCGGCGTTTCGCGGTGAGATTGAGCGGGCGTTGGCCTGGGGAGCAGAGTACCTGGTGCTGCATCCGGGATCGTGGAAGGGATTGACGCGCGATGAAGGATTGAAGTTGGCGGCAGATTCGATTGAGCGCGCGATGGATGGGCTGCCGTGGCAGGGAAGCGGCTTTCATATTCTGATTGAGAACACGGCGGGGGCGGAGTTCTCGCTTGGCGGAGGTTTTGAGCAAGTAGCGGAGTTGGTGGAGCGCCTGAAGCATCATGCGCCGGTGGCCGTGTGCCTGGATACGTGCCACACGCATGTGGCCGGCTACGACTTGGTGAGCGACAAGGGCTACCAAGAGACGATGAAGCAGGCCGGCGCGACGGTGGGGTTCGATGCGGTGCGCGTGTGGCACTGCAACGATGCCAAGGCCGAGCGCGGATCGAAGCTCGACCGGCACGAGCACATCGGCGAGGGAACGATGGGGCTCGAGCCGTTTCGGCGATTGCTGAACGATGCACGCTTCGATCATTGCTCATTTATTGCGGAGACTCCGGTGGACGAAGAGGGCAACGAGGAGCGGAACGTGAGGGTGCTGAAGAAGCTGGTGAAGAAGCAAAGTTAATGTCGCCGCCTTGCTTCGTTCCAAGATCGAACGATTTTTCTCAATCAGTCCTGCTTGCGATATCCAGGGCAAAAGATCAGACTAGGTCCGTCGCAAATTGCGACGTAAGAGACAAGTCATGCGTGGAAAGATGATGAGGTTCCTGTTCTGTGCGGCAGCGCTCAGTTTGGTGCTACCCTCTTCGAGTCAGATTTCCGAGAACCGAACTGTACGCGTTCAAACGGGCGACTCCGCGCACGACGCGCGGTTGCCTTACATGGCGGAATTCAAAACGACGCAGTCGCGAACGCTGGGAGATGGGAGCACCATGACCCAAGAAACGAGAGAGGTTGTAGCCGTCGATTCGCAGGGCCGGCGAATGACCGCGACGACAACTATTTTGTCGGCGGGAGACCGGACGAGCGTGACGCGCTTTACAGTTCTCGATCCCATGGCTCATACAAGGATCAAATGGGTGTCTCCAGGAAAAGAAGTGACGGTCTCGGCGGTGCCCATCCCCGCAGCCTCACAATCCTCATGCGGGTGGGCGAGTTTTTCAATAGGCGTTATAGAGCGCCCCGGCAAGAGAACGAAACCCCCAAGCGTGAAAACGACGGTAGAAGATTTGGGAACAGAAACCATTCAGGGCGTTGAGGCAAGAGGACGGGGAACCACCACGACTACGACTCGGGCGGGACCAAAGAGAAAGATTGAGAAGCAGGTCAGCACTTTCGAAGTGTGGAGGGCGGTGGCTCCTGGATTAAGGGGCCTGTTGGCGCGCGAAATGAGCGACGATCTGCAGCAGGGCAAGATGACGAAGGAACTCGTCAAGTTCAGCCCTGCCGAGCCAGATCCTTCGATCTTTCAACCGCCACGAGGATACGAGGTCGTAAACAGGGAAGTCGCAATGGATTGGTGCCCGAGCGCGGACGATGTAGAAGCGGCACCTGCGCAGTAGCCGCCGTCCGCCCGTTTACACTGAAAAGTGATGGCGGACGAAAAAGAACCACTGCGCTACGACCCAGCGGTGATCGAACAGAAGTGGCTTGAGCGCTGGGCCGCGGATCCCACGCTCTACGCGGCTGAGCCGGCCACAAGCACCAAGCCAAAGTACTACGTGCTGGAGATGCTGCCCTATCCCAGTGGGCAACTCCACATGGGCCACGTGCGCAATTACGCCATTGGCGATGCGCTGGCGCGGCAGATGTGGATGCGCGGCTACAACGTGCTGCACCCCATGGGGTGGGACGCGTTCGGATTACCGGCGGAGAATGCCGCGCTCAAGAACAATAAACCACCGCGCGAATGGACACTCGCCAACATTGCGGCCATGAAGCGGCAGTTTGAGCGCCTGGGTATGGGATTCGACTGGGCCACCGAAGTGACCACGTGCATGCCCGAATACTACCGCTGGAATCAGTGGTTCTTTTTGCGCATGTACGAGAAGGGCCTGGCGTATCGCAAGAAGAGCAAAGTGAACTGGTGCCCGGAGTGCGCAACAGTGCTGGCCAACGAGCAGGTGGTCGACGGCTGCTGCTGGCGGCACGAAGGCACAAAAGTGGAACAGCGCGACTTGGTGCAGTGGTTCTTGCGCATCACCGCCTACGCGCAGGAATTGTTGGACGATCTGGACAAGCTGGATGGGTGGCCGGAAAAAGTGCGCACCATGCAGCGCAACTGGATCGGGCGGAGCGAGGGGACGGAGGTCGACTTTTTCCTGGAGGAAAAAGTCAACGAGGGACGAGGGACCAGGGACCAGGGAGCGGATGAGCAGGGAGCGAGGGAGCGAGTCACCCCATCGGGCAAGAATCGCCCGACGGGGACCCCGACAGGGAGCGAGCAACCGGGACCGCGCCGCATTCGGGTGTTCACGACGCGCGTGGATACGATCTTTGGCGCGACCAGCGTGCAATTGGCGCCGGAGCACCCGCTGGTGAAGGCGTTCACAGCCGAAGATGCAGACCTGAAGGCGAAGGTAGACGAGCTGCTCGCGCAGCAGAAGGCGGCAAGGGAAGCGGGCGATCTGGGCGCGATCGACAAGCACGGCGTGGCCACGGGGCGCTTCGCCATGAATCCGTATAACGGCGAGCGTGTGCCGATCTGGGTGGCGAACTACATCCTGATGGACTACGGGACGGGCGCCATTATGAGCGTGCCGGCGCACGACGAGCGCGATTTTGAGTTCGCAACAAAATACGGGATCGAAATCCGTCGCGTGATCAAGCCGGAGACAGAGGGCGAAGGCGCCGATGCGCTCCCGTTTATTTCTGAGGACGGCGTGCTGGTGAACTCCGGGGAATATGACGGATTGAGCTGCGCCCAAGCCCAGATGAAGCTTCAGGAAGTGGCGACGCGAGGGCAGTTTGGCGAAGAGAAGGTCATCTTTCGTTTAAAGGATTGGGGAGTGAGCCGGCAGCGCTTCTGGGGCACGCCGATTCCCATGATCCATTGCGAGCGCGACGGGCTGGTTCCGGTTCCAGACGATCAACTTCCGGTGCTGTTGCCCGACAAGATCGAGATCACGCAGCAGGGCGGCTCGCCTTTGGCGCGTGTGCCCGAGTTTGTGAACACCACTTGCCCCATGTGCGGCGGACCTGCGAAGCGCGAGACGGACACAATGGACACGTTCGTCGATTCGAGCTGGTACTTCTATCGCTACACCGACGCACGTAACGCCAAGGCGCCGTTCGATCCCGAGATCGTGAGGTACTGGTTCCCCATTGACCAGTACATCGGCGGCGTGGAGCACGCGATTCTGCATTTAATCTACTCGCGCTTCTGGACGAAGGTGATGCGCGACCTGGGACTGGTGAAGAATGACGAGCCGGTCGAGCGGCTATTCACGCAGGGCATGGTGATCAAAGATGGCGCGAAGATGTCGAAGTCGAAGGGCAACGTGGTTTCGCCCGACGACATGGTGGCCCGTTATGGTGCCGACTCCGCGCGCATGTACTCTCTGTTTGCCGCGCCTCCCGACCGCGACCTCGACTGGCAGGAAGATGGAGTCGCCGGCGTGAGCCGCTTTCTGGGCCGCGTTTGGCGAATCGTGACGAAATATTCACCAGTCGCGCGCGCAGGCGCGCCGCGCTCCGGTGCTTTGGAAAAAAGTGGTAGCGACCCGAATCGCGGAGCCGCACTCCTGCGCAAGCTGCATCAGACCATCGCCAAGATCACGCAGGATTTCGAGGGCCGCTGGCACTTTAATACGGACGTGGCAGCGATCATGGAACTCGTCAACGAAATTCAGAACGCGGATGCGCAACTTGCGGCAGGCGAGATTCCGGCGCCGGTGGTGCGCGAGCTGCTGCGTACGTTAGTGCTGCTGCTGGCGCCATTCGCGCCGTTTCTCGCGGCGGAGATGTGGGAGCAACTCGGCGAGGAGGGCGCAATTCTTCGCGCGCCATGGCCCCAAAGCGATCCTGAACTGGCCAGGGAAGACGAGATCGAGATTCCGGTACAAATCAACGGCAAGCTGGTAACGGTGGTTCGTGTGGCTGCGGGCGCAGACTCAAAAACAATCGAGGCCGCGGCGCTGGCCAATGAGAAAGTGCGCGACCGGACGGCGGACAAGAGCGTCGCGAAGGTGATCGTCGTGCCGGGCAGAGCGGTCAACCTGGTTGTGAAGTGAGGGCAGCTTCCGTGGCAACCGTTCACGGC
>JBEKRG010000107.1:0-15520 GCA_049518955.1 Occallatibacter sp. | reverse complement strand
GGCTGCGTTGGGTGCCTCGGCCGCCAGGGTCAACTGCTGGCTTGACGCCGTGAGGTCGTTCTCGGTGAGGACTGCGTGGTTCTGCATGTCGTAGTTGTTCTGGCGCCGCGCGACGGAGCGGAAATGCGAGCGCAGCGGGCGGAAAGATCGTGAGGCGAGATTCTTCGAAGATGAGCAAAATGAATCAGACACGATTCCGGGACCGGCCCACAATTTTCAAAGAACCCAGGTGCAATAGCCCTCGAGCGCGGGGAAAGTGGTGGGGTGTGACTCGTCGCACCGGATGAATCCATCGCAGGTCCGGTCCATTCGTCAATGGGAAGCTTGCTCCGGAGCAAGCGGCAGTTAACCAATCGAAGTCAGAGGAACCTTCTATGAATACGAAACTCATCGTCACTTCGGCAGTGTTGGCGTTGGCGCTTGGAATGGCCACTTCTGCCTCGGCGCAGGACCAAAAGCAAGACGACAAGCAAGGGCAAAAGCCGCAGCAGCACGCCCAGCAGCAGCCGGCGCAGCGGCAACAGCCTGCACCGCAGCAGCACGCCCAGCAACCGCCGGCGAAGCAGCAACAGCCCGCGCCGCAACAGCACGCCCAGCAGCAGCCGGCGCAGCGGCAACAGCCTGCGCCGCAACAGCACGCCCAGCAACCGCCAGCGCAGCGGCAGCAACCGGCGCCGCAACAGCACGCCCAGCAACCACCGGCGCAGCGGCAGCAACCTGCGCCGCAACAGCACGCCCAGCAACCACCGGCGCAACGGCAGCAACCTGCGCCGCAACAGCACGCCCAGCAACCGCCGGCGCAGCGGCAGCAACCTCCTCGCACCGCAGCGCAGCAGCGTACCGAGCAGACCACCTGGCAAAATCATCGCACCGGGAACTGGCAGACCGACCACCGCACCTGGCAACAACGGGGCGGCTACAACGGCTACCGTGTCCCTGACGCCCGGTACAACGTCTACTTCGGGCAGCGGAATGCATTTCGGATCTACAGTCTTCCCTTCATGGTTTTCGATGGATACCCACGTTTCCAGTACAACGGCTATTGGATTACGCTTCTCGACCCTTGGCCGGGAAACTGGTCGAATGACTGGTACGACACCGACGACGTCTACGTGGTTTACCAGAACGGCGGTTATTACCTGTACGACAACAGTTATCCGGGCATCGGAATTGCGATCAGCATCTCGATGTGATGACGTAGAGTGCGCGCCGTTCTTGCGCAATGGCAAGGCCGATTTGACGTAAACCGAGCGCAGGAATGCTGTCTCCGTATTACGGCCATCGGAGGTTATCGCAGAACTCTAATTCGGCTGAGGGGACAAGGATTCGGGCGGCCGGATATTGAGGCCGGTCAGTGTGAACTGTCCCAGAAAGCGAACCTTCGCGAGACCATCGACAGTGACGAGAACCCACTCGTCGTCGATTTCAGCGTACTGAAAAGTGATGTGAAGGTCCGAGAGCCAAAAGGAGGGACTTTCGGCCGGCACTCCCTGGATTTGGCGAATGCGGAAAGTGCTTTTATCGACCCAAATCTGCCCGCGCAAAAGGAGTTTATCTCTCCGCTTGGGAAAGATCGCAAAAATGTACTCCGGAACCTCACCGAAGTTCTGTTGCCTAATAAAAACAAAATCGTAGTTTGCCCGGTTGATCGCAGAACTGTCTTCTTGCCTCGCCGATGCCGTTTCGCTGACCAAAAGGTCGCGAATGATCTTTTCCCCCCATGGGTTCCCTGTCGATTGGGTGATCGTATAAGTCTCCGTAGCGGGAGGAACGAAATCGATCTGCGCCATGATGTCAGAGGTCGGCTGCTTATCGGCGCCCATAAACACTTTGTATTCGCGCGTCACCCGGTACGGCCGGGATTGAGCGGGGGTGGGGTGCTCGGCGTCCTCCATGTGCTGCAGGATCGAGTCCAGGTCGGGAGATTTGATCTCCGCGGTGGACGAGGGCGCCTGTGAGAACACAGGGAGCGCCGCCAGAAGAACTGGAACTGAGAACCAGAAGATTGGCGGAACTGCTCTGGAGCGCCTCAAACGGGAAGCGGCCACGCAGATGAGCCGGAAGAGCATCTAATCATCAGCTTACAGCGACCAGCCCACAGCTCTCAGCCTTTAGCTTTCAGGTATTCGCGATCAGCTTCAGGCGGCAAAAGCAAATTCAGGTTTCCTTCGGCTGCGCTCCAGGCAGGCTTTCGGCTGCGTTCGGCGCACCATTGGCTGCGATTGTGCGCAGATTTGCGCTTCGCATGACAATGCAGACGAATTTGTTGGTGGTATCCCACCCATCGCTCGATCAGGTGCGCGACAGGTGGGGTCCCCCTGGATGAATTAAGTTGCTTTATCTATTTATAGCGCCCTGCCCATGCTGTGGCAGAGACCTCAAAGTTCCAGGTTTAGGTGTCAGGTTTCAGAAACCCTCCTGGATGAGATTGAACCCCTAACCCATGAAGCCGAGGTAGGGGTCGGTGCCGAAGTTCCCGAAGTTGGGAAAGACGGTGCGGATCTGGCCGTCGGATAGACCGAACCAACTGGCCAGAGTTCCTGCGTATTGCTCGACGGCAGTGGTTGGGATGAGCCGGCCGGCGCCAAGATCGTTGGCCTGATCGACACCAACGACAGGATATTGGCCGTACATGTCCTGACCCTGCACCGCGCCGCCGACGACGAAGTGGTGACTGCCCCAGCCATGGTCCGTGCCGTTGGAGTTGGACGTGAGGGTGCGGCCGAAGTCGGAGATGGTGAAGGCGGTGACGTTGTTGCCCAGACCCATGCCAACCATGAGGCCATCGAAATACTGGAAGGCTGCGCCGAGCTGGGTGAGGAGTTGGGCGTGCTGGATCGCCTGGTTGTTGTGGGTGTCGAAGCTGCCGAGTTGGACATAAAAGATCTGACGGGTGACGCCGAGCTGGGCGCGACCGGCAATGATGCGCGCGACAGTCTGGAGTGAAGTAGCAAGAGGGTTATCGGCGAGCATGTTGGTCATGGGGTCGAGATATTGCGGAGGGTTGGCGACACCACCGACGCCGGCGGTTGCCATGGCCGTGGCTAGCGTGGCCTGCGCCTGCATGGAGCGGTTAATGACGATCTCGTATTCCTGCGCAAAGAGATTGTTTTCGTCAGCGGTAAGGATAGAGTCGAGTGGGTTGGCCGCGGACGGCAGTCCAAAGGGAGGGTTCTGACGGCCGTAGATGGGGATGGGGCCGGCGGAGGTGACGTTGAGCTGAAACGATTGCTGGCCGGCAAGGAAGAGCGCATTGCCGGCAGTGGAGATGCAAGTGAACATGGAGTTGGAGTTCATGTTCACGGCTTCAATGGCGTCGGCCACGGCGCCGCCCCAGCCCACCTGCTCGCTGCTGCCGAGGTTGGAGGCGATGGCCTGCCATGCGGCGGTTTGATCGAAGTGCGAGAAAAGCGAATCGGGCAACGGGACAGAGTTGGCGTTGATCTGCGTTTTGGTGGCCGGGGTCACGAGAGTTCCCGTGTTGGCAACGATGGCGGCGCGGCCGGCGTTGAAGAGAGACTGCACGCCACCGAGAGAAGGATTGAGTGCAAACGTGCGGCCAGACTGCGGAGTTTTGAGGGTGATGGGCAGCAATTCGCTCATGGGATAGGCGAGGCCCGGCGCGCCGGAGCGAGCTGCGGTGAAGGCGGCGAAGGAATCAGGATCGGTGGCGATCACGGTGCCGTGGCCGTCGTTACCGCCCTGCAAGTAGACGCAGACGAGGGCGCGGTAATCGGAGCCGGTGGTGGACTGCGCCATGGCCGCGAGCGAATTGAGCTCGAGGAGAAACGGGCTGGCATAGATGCCGGCCATGGACGCCATAGAGGCCGTTCTGAGGAATTGCCGGCGTGTGTGTTTGCAGTTGCAGCTCATGGCTGGCTCCTATTGCTGCGCGGCGTAGTCGGGCGACGCCACGGTGAGATAAATTGCCGTTTGCGCGCGGCTCAAGAGCGCGGCGTTGATTGCGTTTTGATCGCCGCTGGGAATGGGAATGGCGTTAACGGCGGCGAGAATCTGGTTGTAGAGAGTCGAGGACATTTGACCCGACATGAGCAGCAGATTGATGCGATCGAGGAGCTGATCGGGCGTGGCAGCCAGCGTCATCTCAGTGGAGTAGTACGAGAAGACGTCAGGACCACCCTGCGCGTTGGCGCCGATCGCGTTTTGCAGATAGTTGATGTAGCCGACAACCGTGGAGACATTGGTCATCTGCATCTCGGGTGAGAGCAGGCTCGCAGCGGAGATGGGCGAGTTGGGCGGCGTGTAGCCCGGGGCGAACCAATTGAAGACAGTGGGTGAACGGAGCCACATCTCGCCGAGGCCGTAGATGGGATCCTCGGTGCTGCCCATGTCGAAAGAGCCGGTGCGGGATTGCGCTGTGAAGGCCCGCGCCCATTCGGTGTAACGCAGCAGAGATTCGCGGACCTTGCCGTACTGCGGATTGCCGACGTAAGTAGAGGAGTCGCGCGCCTCGGGGTCCATGAGGATCGCGGTGATGACCGCTTGCAGATTGCCGCGCACGCCGGTGCCGTCGTTGATGAAGACTTGCGCGACGCGGTTGACGTAGGCGGGGCTGGGATTGCTGGTGACCAGGTGCTGAATCATCTGCTTGGAGAAGAACGGCGGCAGATTGGGATGATTGAAGAGCGTATCAAGAGCGATTTTGAGGTCGCCGTTAGGGTCCGAACTGCCTGATGCGGGTATGGTGACGCCGAGGAAATCCTTTTCGACCGTCGAATGGTGGTCAGGATAGGCGGTCATAGGCAGGAGTTCTTCGCCTTGACCGGGACCGACATAGAGGCAGCAGTTGGACCATCCATCGTCGCTCGAGTCGCCGGGGATTTGCCAACTGAAACCGGTGAAGACGGCAGCTAATCCCATTACGTCGTTGTTTGAGTAAGTGGGGACGGGTTGACCGTTTACGAGTTGCTGTGTGCCGTCGTTATTCAACTGCCACAGGCCAATGTTGAACAGCTGCATGACTTCGCGCGCGTAATTCTCATCCGGGTCGGTGGTCGCGTTACCCTTGTCGTTGCCCAGCATGGAAAGGAACTGGCCCATCATTGGATGAAGGGTGACGTCCTGGAGCAACTGGCGATAGTTACCGAAAGCGTCGTTGCCAAGCATGTCGTAATAGCTGGCTTCGCCGCGCGGCATGTTTTGAATCGCCGTGGTGTTGTTGCTGGAGATCACGAACATTTGGGACAGTGCGTATTTGACGCGCTGACGAAGCTCGTCGGGCGCGGTGAGCGATTGCTGCCAGAAGGTGTCCTGTACCAAGCCTTCATCCTGGTTGTTCTCAAGGAAGAGCGCGGTATTGCATTTAACATCGCCTGTGGCGCAGGGCGGGTTGTTCACGATGAGCGCCTGTTCCACGCCGGGCTCGGTGGGCGTGGGCTGCATGGCGAATTGCTGGTTGAGCCACGCCTGATAGCCCTCAAGTGAAAGAGTGCGGATGTCGGCGTCGGTGGGGCCGAAGGTGGCCTGCTCAAGGAAGCGCGCGGCATCGTTGGGGGGAACGATCGGAGTTGGAATTGTGCCGCTGACCGTGGCGATGAGGTCATTCGACATGGCAGGGCCCGGGCTCGGATTGAGAACCTGCAAATCGAGATTGCCGGGCTGGGCCTGATCAAGATTCGCGGTCAGTTGCGTCCCACTGTTGAAGGTGGTTGACACCGGCGATCCATTGACGAGCACTTGCGCGCCGGTGATGAATTTCTGGCCGGTGAGCACAATGGTTGCGGGCCCAGGATCGAAGGCCATAGGCGTCGCGGAGCTGAGAATCGGAATCGGATTCATCACCGAGATATTCTGCGAGATGGAAACCGCGGGATTATCGACGCTGGTGATGGTGAGCTGGACGATATTACTCGGGGTGGGAACGACGGGCGGTGCGGTGTAGGTTATCGATCCATCGGTGTTTGAGATTGCGGTGCCAACCACACCGTTGCCGCCGGCAATGCCATTGATCTGCAGTGTGACGGCAGGATTGTCGGTTCCATTCACCATCAAGCCGAGATTCAGCATGTTCGAGACGCGGACGTCGGTGCCGGAGTTCGGCTCAAGCGTAAGCACGACAAGGCCGGGACCCACTTTCATGGAAAGTGGAATGGCGCTGGCCGATCCGGGGTCCGGGTTGGTGACCGTGAGCGGGAAAGTGCCAGGATTCGGCGCAGCGATTTGCGCCACCAGTTGCGTGCTGGAGACATAGGTTGTGGCAACGAGGGCGCCGTTCCAACTGATCTGCGCTCCGTACACAAACTGCGAGCCGTTGACCGTGACGGTCGTTGTGCCCTCAGAGAAGCCGTTCGGAGTGACTGTTCCGAGGACTGGAATGGGGTTCCACACCTGGATGGCTACTGAGCCGGGAGCAGCGGTTGGATATTTGGCGATAGAACTGGTGATAGTGACCGTGTAAGGAGTGGGAACGACTGCGGGGGCTGTGTAGAGGCCAGTGTTCGAAACCGTGCCGACCTGGGCGTTGCCGCCGGGGATTCCATTCACGGAGAACGTCATCGGCAGCCCGGAGGCGAGATAGCTTGAGGCGAGCTGCAAGGTCTGATTCACGCGGACGCTGGTAGCCGGAGCACCAATGGCAGCGATGGTGTTCAGATTTACGGCGAGCGAACTGCCGTTACAGCCTGTCATCAAGGGGACGACCAGTATCAATGAAGTGACAAAAAGCAACGACGTCCGAAGAGACACGATCGAAAAGGAACTGCGTCGGGGCAGAGATTTGCGGAGACACGCCACTCGCATAGATGCTCCTAAAGCAGGGAACTCCAAGGCACGCAAATGCAGAACAACAGCAAGGGTGGCAGAAGGGAAGACAGGTACAAGTGATTCGATACAGAGGTTATCGAAGTCACTAAATGGATGCAAACTAAAATGCGATGAAAAATTACCTCGGTAATGTTCCCGGATTGGCCGGTGATTCCCGACAGTCTCAACGAAACCGGGTCAATCTGGACTCTAAGACCTTTTCCAAGAGTGGTATAACGTTCGAGGCGCGATCAGGAACCAGCCCCGTATCCCTGCTACCGACTGCCGGCGATCATCTGGGCGGCGTGCTGCAGGCTGGTGTCGGTAACCTTTGCGCCGGAGAGCATGCGCGCAACTTCGTGGGTGCGGGAGCGGTCGTCGAGGACGCGGATGCGCGTTTGGGTTCGACCGTCCTTCTCGCGCTTTTCAACAGCGAGATGCTGGTCGGCGAAGGCGGCGATTTGCGGGAGGTGGGTGACGCAGAGAACCTGCTGCACGTGGGCGAGCGCTTTAAGCTTCTGGCCGACGGCTTCAGCGGCGCGGCCGCCGATGCCGATGTCGATTTCGTCGAAGACGAGCGTGCGCGGCGTGGTCTTCTTTTTCGATTTGGACGAGGAGCCTTCCTCGACGGCGACTTTGAGGGCGAGGAGCACGCGGGAGAGTTCGCCGCCTGAAGCGATTTCAACGAGCGGCTTGAGAGGCTCGCCAGGGTTGGTCGCGATGCGGTATTCGACCTCGTCCCAACCGGAAGCGGACCATGTTGACTCTTGGTCGCTTGAGGTGACGGCGACGTGGAACTTGACCTTCATGGCAAGCGAGTTGATCTGCCCCTCGGCAAGCTTGGCGAGTTTGACTGCAGCGGTTTGGCGCTCGACGGTGACAGCGGCGGCAGCCTTGCGGTAGGCTGCGGCGCTTTGTTCGAGCTCGGCGCGAAGGGTTTTGAGGATTTCATCGCGGTCTTCGACTTCCGAGAGCTTGACGGCGACATCTGCTCCGAATGCAATGATCTCGGCGACGGTCTTGCCGTATTTTCTTTTGAGCCGGTCGATCAGAGCGAGTCGGTCTTCGATTTCGGCAAGGCGCTCGGGTGAGGCGTTGATGCCTTCGGCGTAGTCGCGCAGAGCGGAGGCGATATCGGATATGGTGGCACGCGCGGAGGAGAGCTGCTGGGCCGATTCAGTGAATCGCTGGTCGTAGCGAGCGAGCTCTTCGACGTTGCGGACGGCGTCGCGAAGAGCGGCTTCGGCGCTGGCGCTGCCTTCGTAGAGCTGGTCAAAGGCGCTCATAGCGGCGGCATAGAGCTTCTCAGCGTTGGCCAGGACGCGCTTTTCAGTTTCGAGGGCCTCGTCTTCGCCAAGCTCCAGGTGAGCCTGCTCGATTTCCTTCTTCTGATAGCTCCAGAGATCGACCATGCGCAGGCGGTCCTGCTCGCCGTGAAGGAGATCGTTGAGTTTGGCGGCGGCGGTGTGCCAGCGCGCGTGAGCCTCGGAGATTGCATCCAAGGAAATACCGGCGAAACGGTCGAGAAGCAGGCGCTGCTGCGACTGGTCGAAGCTGGAAAGGCTTTCGGTCTGCGCGTGGACGAGTGCGAGCTCGGGCGCCAGCAACTTGAGCACCTGGACTGTTGCAGGCTGGTTGTTGACGAAGACGCGGCCCTTCCCGTTGGAGAGGATTTCGCGGCGCAAGATAATCTCGGCGCCCTCGGCGTCGATGCCGTTGGCTTCAAGGATGGCTTCGGCTCCGGAAGTGGATTCGAATACGCAGGAGAGCGCGGCCTTGTCGGCGCCGTGGCGAACCAGCTCTCCGGAACCTTTGCCTCCTAATAGGAGGGCAAGGGCGTCGACAAGGATGGATTTGCCGGCGCCGGTTTCGCCGGTGAGGAGATTGAGGCCAGGCCCGAAGGAGGCAATGGCGTGATCGATGACGGCGTAATTTTCAGCGCGCAGTTCGACGAGCATGGTTGATCCGTTTTAGCACAACGTTCGTAATCGATGAGAATCCGAGCGCAGCATAGCATGAACAGGGCGTCAAAAGGCGTGCAGGCGCGACTTTCGCAGCTCGGCAGGGTCGAGACAAACAATGGCTGAGAACGCGCGGAGGCACCCAAAGGGTCACTTGGGCGGGAGAACGCAGTCTGGTACCGTGGAGAATGAGGTGAATGGCGATTTTTACCGCAGCATTAGCGTGTTTTTTGCAGGCTGACGGCGGCGCGGGAACGGGCGCGGCGCCCTCGCAGGGATTCGGCGAGCTGGCCAGCATGATGACCCACATCGGCGGGGTCGCGATTTTCGTGCTGGTCCTGCTCTTGCTGGCCAGCTTGTATTCGTGGATGGTGATTCTGGGCAAGATTTCCACGTTCAGCAAAGCGACGACGCAGAGCAGAAAATTCATCCGCGCGTTTCGGAAAGCAACCCGGCTGAATGAGATTGCGGCGTTGACGAGCGATTACAGCGCGAGCCCACTGGCGCAGGTATTCGAGGATGTGTACGAGACGTACAAGCGCCAGACGGGCGGATCGGGGCCACCACGCAACCTGACGCCACTGGAGCGCACGGCGCAGACCGCTGCGAGCACGGCAATAACTGTGCTGGAGCGCCGCATGACGTGGCTGGCAACGATCGGTGCGACGAGCCCATTCGTGGGTCTGTTCGGAACGGTGATGGGCGTGGTGGATGCGTTCAGCGGCCTCGGCACAGCAGGTGCAGCGACTCTGCGCGCCGTGGCACCCGGAATCAGCGAGGCGTTGATTACGACGGCGGCCGGCTTGTTTGTGGCCGTGCCTGCGGTGGTGGCGTACAACCAGTTTTCAGCGCGGATCAGGTTATTCGCTTCGGCGACCGATGATTTTTGCCGCGAGCTGCTGAACTCGCTTGAGGAGATGCCTCAGCGGACGCAGGCTCAGGCAACGAGGGTTCCGGCGGAGATACCTCGCGAGGCCGAGCGCAGTCTATACAAATAGGAGCGCGACGCGGGATTGGGCGCGCGCAGCTGCCCAGGTTTTGCGGAGAGGTTCACTGTGGCATTCACCACATTCAACGGACAAACGCGATCGTCGCTGGCGGAGATCAATATTACGCCGCTGGTCGACGTAGTGTTGGTGCTGCTGGTGATCTTCATGATCACCGAGCCGGTGCTGCAGTCGGGGATTGAAGTGAATGTGCCAAAGACGCGGACGGTGAAACAGATCACCGAGCAGCGAATGGTGGTAACAATCGATCGCGATCAGAACGTGTTTCTGAACGACCAAGCGGTGAATGTGCACGATTTGCCGGCGCGGCTGCACCAGGCGGGAGTGGATCCAGCGCACCAGGCGATTTATTTGCGCAGCGATGAACGTGTGCCATTCGGGGCATTCGCCAGCGTGATGGATGCGGTGAAGCAATCAGGCATCACGAACGTGTCGATTGTGACGCAGCCGCTGGATCTAAAGGGATCGGGCGGTAGCGGAAGTCCGTGAGACAGGAAGTCGGCGACTTAGCAATTCAGCCATTGATTGAATATGGAAAGCATTCTTGAGGGCAGCGAACACCTGGAGCGGGAACTGGCGCGGGAGCCTTTTGCGGGACCGGCGGCGGGCTCGGTTGTGCTGCATCTGTCGATCGTCGGAATGCTTTTGTCCTACGCCTGGGCGATGGGGCTGTTTCATCACAACTTCTGGGGCACCGCGGGCGCGGGTGGGTCCATGCAGGTGACACTGACGAACGCGCTGCCGCTGCCAACCGAACAAGTGAACCAGAACGTGCTGACGACGGAGACACCGAGCAAAGCGCCGGCGACTCCTAGCCCGAAGGAACAGAAGCACGTAGATGAGACGGCTATTCCGATTCTGGGCAAGCCAACAAAGCCGACGGTGAAGAACATCCCCAAGACTCAGCCGCATCAGCCGCAGCCCCAACAGAACGTGGCGCAGTACGGCGAGCAGTCGGGCTCAGTGATTCCGCACCAAATGCAGCCGGGATCGGCCGGGCCAACAACAGTCGGCGACAACAACTTTGCCAGCCTGTTTCCGTGGTATGTGGATCAGATCAACCGGAAGATGTCGCAAACATGGGACAAGGGACAAGTGGATGCCCGAACGCCAAAGGGAGCGCGCATCTATCTGGCCTTTACGATTTACCGGGACGGCAGCCACAGCCAGCCGCGGGTCGACACATCAAGCGGCAGCCCGACTCTGGACAACTCGTGCATGATCGCGGCACAGCGCGTGGATACCTTTGGCCAGCTTCCGGCGAACTATAATCAGAGTACGTTGAAGGTTTCGTACTACTGCGAGTACTGAAAAACCGTGGTCAGTGATCAGTTGTCAGTGGTCAGTTTTGTTCGCGGCGTAGGACGCGAGGCTAACATTCGGCAGCACTGATCGTCATGCAGAATGGGCTCCCATAGTCAGGGCGTGCGCGCAAACCTCTGTTACCCCAACAGGAAGGATTTGAGATCGCATGAAGGCAACAATTCGGGTTTTCCCCTTGTACTTGCTTTGCCTGGCGTACTTTTTGACGCCTCGAGTTTCCGCCCAGGACTGGGTGCACACCGGAACCAACCTTGGCAACGAGCGCATCCGGCTCGCCGCCGCCGATTTCAAGCCGGTGGGCAGCGATCCGGAAACGGTACCGCTGAAGGCCATCTTCGACTCAACACTTTATAACGATTTGTCGAACGCAGGTATCTTCGACATGGTTTCGAAGAGTCTTGCGCCGCAGGCAACGCCGGGATCGCCGCAGGAGTTTGTAGCAAACCAGTGGTCTTCGGCGCCGGCCAGCGCGGCCATGGTGGCGTTCGGTGCGCTCTCGGCCGCGAACGGCCGCCTGGTGGTGTATGGGTGGCTCACTGACGCACGCACCGCGGGGAGCGCGCCGGTTCTGGCCAGCCAGTACAACGAGGCGGTGAGCGAAGAGATGGCTCGCACGATAGCCCACCGGTTTGCCGACGAAATCATTTACCGGCTGGGCGGAGCCATCAACGGCATTGCTGAAACCAAGATCTATTTTGTGAGCAATCGGACCGGATCAAAAGAAATCTGGGTGATGGATTACGACGGGCAGAATCAACACCCTGTCACGCATTTAGGCAGCATTTCTCTTTCTCCGCGCATCTCACCGGATAACTCCCGAATTGCGTTCGCCTCGCTGGGAAGCGATGGATGGGCAATTCGGATGTTTTCGATGGACCTGGGACGGCTGGTGGGTTTCACTGCGGGCTCCGCGGGAGGCAGCAACCAGTCTCCGGCGTGGTCGGCAGACGGATCGAAGATCGCATTCTCTTCGGCGCGAGGAGGCCATCCGGATCTCTGGATATCGGATGCCAGCGGCGGCAACGCACACGCAGTGACCTCATTCGGATCGGATGTGTCGCCGGTTTGGAACCCGCGCAGCAGCAACCAGCTTGCATTTGTGAGCGGTAGAACGGGCGAGCCGCAGATTTACATCATGGACAAAGATGGCGCCAACGTGCAGCGTATGACCGATGGCGGCTATGCCATCTCTCCTTCGTGGTCGCCGAGCGGGAGCATGCTGGCGTTTGCATGGAATCGCAAGTATGGCCCCGGCGACCCCGGCGGATACGACATCTACCTGATGGATATAGCCAGCAAGAACTGGCTCCAGGTGACCCACGAATCCGGCGTGAACGATTTTCCTTCATGGTCGCCTGATTGGCGTCACATCGTGTTCCAGCGCCAGATCGGGCATCGCACGCAGATCTGGACGATGCTGGCCGACGGCACCCATCAGCAGCAATTGACCTCCTCCGGCGACAACATGATGCCGAACTGGAGCTGGAAGTGAGCGTTCCAAGGAAGGTGGTCCGTTGATGATGCCCCGCAAGGCAGGCTCCGGACTGTTAACCGTCTTTGCGGATTGGATGAACTATCATTTTGGGGGTGCTGAGGTTCTGAAGGCAGCAGAAGGGGCGGCGCGCTGCGGCGACAAGAAGATACGGTTGCCCGGAAGATAACAATTACCTTTTCTTAAGAAGGAGAATTCCCTTGAAGACACAAAAAGCAGTTTTTTCGATCGCACTTTTGCTGATTGCCTTGACTGCCATCTCTGGTTGCAAGAAAAAGACTGCGCCTTTGCCGTCCGCCGAAGAGGCACCGGCAACATCCGTACCCACTCCGACGGCGCAACTGAGTGCCACCCCGACGGTGGTCTCGGCCGGCGACCAGGTGCAACTGAGCTGGAAAACGACCAACGCGAGCACAGTCTCAATTGACGGCATCGGCGATGTTCCGACCGTGGGCGTGAAGACTGTGACCCCGACGGAGTCGACGACATATCACCTGGTGGCGCGCGGAGATGGCGGTACGGCGGATGCCTCGGCGTACGTGACGGTGAATGGGCCTGTCGCGGTGACCGTGCCGAGCACGAGCATGACTGAGCAGCAGGACTTCGACGCGCACGTGCAGCCGATCTTCTTCGCTTACGACAATTACGATATACAGGGAGACGCGCAGGCGATCCTGGCCAAGAACGCCGACTACCTGAATTCGCATCCGAATATCAAAGTCGTGATTGGCGGCTACTGCGACGAGCGCGGATCGGACGAATATAACCTGGTTCTAGGCCAGAACCGGGCGCAAGCTGCGAAAACTGCGCTGGTCACCGCGGGCATTGCCGCAGATCGCATCCGCGTGATCAGCTACGGCAAGGAGAAGCCGTTCTGTTCCGATTCGACTGAAGAGTGCTGGCAGCTGAACCGCCGGGACGGGTTCACGATCGACAAGTAGTTGAGCTTCCAGCTCTCAGCTGGCGAATTATTCGCACCCTCACGCGGCAGCTTCGCTCTGAGAGCCTGGCTGCCGTATGTTGTTATTAAGGAAGTTTTTGATCGAGGAAGGTCGTACGACATGCACAAATCAAGCCCTATTCGCCATGGTCTGCTGACAGTTGCAGCGCTGATTCTACTGTTTGGTCCCGCTGCCACGCCGGCGCACGCGGTCTCAAAGGAAATGGTGGAACTGCAAACCCAGGTGCAGCAGTTGTTGGATGCAGTGCAGCGGCTGCAATCCACGCTGGATGCGCGCATGAGCGTGCTGGAGCACCTGGCGCAGCAGACTGCCGACCAGGCGACCCAAGTGAACACGACGGTGACCGCGCTGCAGCAGAAGATCAACGCGCAGAACGATGCGGTGAGCGGAAAGGTCGACAGCGTCTCAGGCCAGGTGCAGTCGCTGAATGACTCGGTAGACGAGCTAAAAGCGCGCATTGCCAAACTGGACAAATCCGTGCAGGACCTGCAGACGCAACTGCAGGCGATGCAGGCGGCGCAGGCACAGCCGCAGCCGGGTGCAACAGGGCCGGCGGGCGGGACAGCGGCGCCAGGCGGGCAGGATCTAGGACCTGGCGGGCCGGGAAACATGCCAGCCGGAGCACCGCCCAACGGAGCAGGCGCGCAACAGGCGCCGCCACTTCAGGAGACTTTGCAGGCCGGCGTGCGCGACTACACCGCCGGACGGTACCAGGTGGCCCAGGGAGAATTCCAAGACGTGGTGCACTATTATCCGCTGGACGACGCAGCTGGCACAGCTCAGTTCTATCTCGGCGAGATTGCTTATCAGCAGAAGGACTATCCGACAGCGATCAACGACTACAACGCGGTGCTGGAAGGCTTCAGCGGCAACGCCAAGGCTTCGGCGGCGCAATTGCACAAGGGATTCGCCCTGATTGCGATGGATAAACGGGAAGAGGGCATTCACGAGTTGCGCTCGCTAATCCAGCGGCACCCGCAGACACCGGAGGCGCGTGCGGCGCGTAGCAAGTTGACAGCGATGGGAGTGAAGGTGACGGAGGCGGCGCGGTAGAAAAACAGGTTTCAGGTGCCAGGTATCAGGTTTCAGCAACAACGAAAAAGCCCCGCTCGTTGCGGGGCTTTTTCATTGGGCTGGAATCTGTGGTTTAGCTTTTCGCGGGAGCGGTGTCGATGGGCACGGTGCCGTCCGGGTTGGCGGGGGCGGGTGAGGCCGACGCGGCAGCACCGGCAATGGCGGCCGCTTTCGCCACGCTTTTGAAGTGGCGGACATCGGCGCCCTGCACCCAGAAGATCACATCTTCGGCAATGTTCGTCGCATGATCGCCTACTCGTTCGAGGCTCCGGCAGATCATGAGCGCGTTCAGGGCCTGAGGCGCCAAATGGCTCTGCTCTTCCATGACCTTTGTGAGGGCGCGGAATGCGGCGCGATTCATCTGGTCGACGGCATCGTCCATCGTGAGGACGCCACGAGCCAGCTCCGCGTCGCCTTCAATGAAGGCTTGCAGGCTTTTGCGCACCATGTCCGCGGCCATTGAGGCCATGCGGGGAATATCGACGGGAAGATCGACGGCGGCCATGCGCTCCATGATGCGGACGCGGTCGCTGATGCTCTTGGCGGCGTCGCCCACGCGCTCCAGATCGGCGTTGATCTTGATCACGCTGAGGATGAAGCGCAGGTCGATGGCCATAGGCTGCTCCATGGCCAGCAGATCGAGCGCAGCCTGGTCGATGTCGCGTTCCATGCGATTGATGGCGATCTCGCTGCGGCTGACCAAATCGCAGATGGAAAGGTCGCGAACCCGGTAAGCCTCGATGGCGCGCTGGATCGCCTGCTCGGCGAGCCCGGCCATTACCAGGAGATTCTCCTTCAGGTCTTCCAGGCTCTGTTGAAAGCGTATGCGTGTCATCCGAACCTGCCCGTGATGTAATCCTCCGTGCGCTTGTCAGAAGGATTGGTGAAGATTTTGTGGGTCGAATCGAACTCGACCATGCGGCCGTTGAGGAAGAAGCC
>JBEKRG010000106.1:0-15668 GCA_049518955.1 Occallatibacter sp. | reverse complement strand
TCCCCTGGATGGTACGCAGAAGTTTGAGTACGACAAGCAACTGCACGTGTTCAAGCTGGACAGGAACCTGCACTCGCCGGTGCACTATCCGGGTGACTACGGATTTATTCCATCGACGTTGAGCGACGACGGCGACCCGCTGGACGTGCTTGTGCTGGTGCCGGGACCGAGCTTCCCCGGGTGCGTGCAGGAGGTGCGGCCGATCGGTCTGCTGGAGATGCTGGATCAGGGGATCCTGGACGAGAAGGTGCTGGCGGTGGGCAAGAACAATCCGCGCTTCGCGAATATCTGGAATTACACGGATATCTATCCGCACATGCTGAAGGAGATTACGCACTTTTTTTCGATTTACAAGGATCTGGAGGGGAAGCGCGTGGAGATGAAGGGATGGCGCGACGCTGCCTACGCCCGTGACCGCGTGATGCACACGATCAAGCAATTTGAGTTGAGCAAGGCCAAGCATCACGAGGCAAAGAAGAAAGTGGCAGTGTAAAAGGCAGCGGTAAGGGACCAGGTGTCAGGGGTCAGAAAAGCAGGGACTGAGGGACTACGGGACTATAGGCAAGAGCTCCTAGGGGAATAGATAGATAAGAGTAAGGCGCTATTTGGCGGCGGGCGCAGCAGCCAGAGCGCGGCGGCGGGCGAGCGGACGAGCGGTAAACCAGTAGAGCAGCGGCCCGAGCAGGGCAATCCCAGAAGCAAAAAGAAGAGATGAGACGTTGGCGAGGGCGGTGCCCGGATCGCCCAGCTTCTCGCTGTGCGAGACGTAGAGCGCGTAGGCAATGAGGAAGGTGGGGCCGACTCCAAGAAGACAGGCAAAGGCGAAACTGCCGGCGCGGAAAGGGCGTGGAAGCTGCGGCTCGCGGAGACGGAGAGCGATGAGGGCGAGGAATTCCAGGATGAGGCTGGTGCCGTAGAGAATGAGGTCGATGGAGATGAGCTTCTCGAAGGGCAGACTGAGGGCTAGCGCCCAGCCGAGCCCACAAAAGAGCACGCTGATCCAGGGAACGCCGCGGCTGTTGCGACGCTCAAAGATGTGCGGCAACATGCCGTCGGCGGCCATGGCAATGGGCAGGCGGGTGTAGCTCATCATGAGTGCGTTGAACATTCCGATGCCGCAGATAACTCCGCCGGCAACCACGGCCATCGACAGGAAGGAACCGCCAAGCTGGCCGCCGGCGATAGCCCACGAACCAGTGGTGAAGCCGTCAGGAGAGAGGCCGCCCACGGCCATTGCAGCAAGGGGCAGAACGTAAGTAATGGTGGTGATGATTGCGGCGCCGATGATGGCGCGCGGGTAGTTGCGCTGAGGATTATGAACGTCGCGCGCGACGGTGGATGCGTTATCCCAACCCATGTAGTTCCATAAGCCGACGAGGATTGCGGTGGAAAGGCCGGCATCTGCGCCTGGTGAAGGCGCGGGACGACCCCACTGGACGGCGGGGTGAAGGGTGAGGCCGCGCCAGAAACCGAGACAAATAAAGACGACAAAGGGCGCGAGAAGCAGAACGGACATCCAGACGGAGTCCGTGCCAACGCGAGGCGCGCCGCGCAGATTCCAGGCGCAGCAAAGAATGACCACGGCCAGCGACCACAAATAGTCGCGTGGAGGGGTGGTGAGCGGGGAGCTGAATTTTCCAAGATAGAGGACGAAGATGCTGGGGTAGAGCGCCATGTCGAAGATGCTGGCCGAAAGCGAGAGCCAGCCTTCCTGGTAGCCCCAGAAGGGTCCGAGGCCGCGGCGCACCCAGATGTAGAAGCCGCCCTCGTCGGGAATGGCGGCGGCGAGCTCGCCGATCATGAGCGCAGTGGGCAGGCTCCAGATGATGGGTACAACGAGAAGGATAACGATGGCCCAGCCATAACCCGCGCCACCGAGGACATCCTCCATGCCGTAAGGACCGCCGGACACCATAAAGAACGTGGCGGCGATCAGAGGCAGAAGGAGCAGCTTTCTGGGCGCAAAGTCAAAGATGGCACGCATACAGAAGAATGTAACCGGGAGAGCAGGAAAGCGAAAGCGTGCAGAATGCGGGTTCCGGTATAATCCACTGAGGACCGGAGAGATGGCCGAGTGGCTGAAGGCGGCGGTTTGCTAAACCGTTGTACGGTCAAAAGCTGTACCGGGGGTTCGAATCCCCCTCTCTCCGCCATTGCCTGGAGCAGCCGCTCGCAGGTCGCTCGCACGGGCACCTCGGTTCAGGATCCCAATTCAGAAGTCCTTCGACTCCGCTCAGGACTTCGCCAGCGGGCTCGGACTTCGCTGACGCCCCCCCAAAAATCAGATCCCTCGTCCGCCGCCGCGCTCAGGATTTCGCCTCGAGGCTCCCTTCGTTTGCGCTTCTCACGCCTTGAAGACGGCGCGAGTTCGAATCCCCCTTCTCCTCCATGACTGCATCGAGCAGCGGCTTGCTTCCCGCTCGCGCGAGAATTGTCTCCTTTATTTGCGACAGAAAATGAGATTCAAGGGTCATGCAAAGTCATTGGCGGCATGCGCCTGAGTGAGTTCATCGATGTTCCAGAACCAGGCGTGCCCACAGTGCTAGTTGCAAAAGCGATACGCCCAGGGGTGCCAAATCCGGTTCATTGGTATAGAACACTGAATAGCCCCGTGCGCAATTTCGAGCAAAACCGAGCGGAGTTCCAGGAAATACTTGCCAAGCCCATTCGCGAGCTTGGACTCAAGCTCGATGGATCCTCGCTGGAACGATTCGTTCAGCAACTTTATCGCGAGCTGGAAGCCAAGGGTATTCACAAATTTCGCCCGCAATGCTACCTCACTGACGAATGGGGATGCCCGTCGGGCGAGCCCGTCATCGGAATGCCGTTCTACCTTGCGAACCCTGACCTGGCGCAACTTGAACGCGAGATGAACGACCTTGAAGACGCTCGCGAAATCATGATGTACATGCGCCATGAAGCGGGACACGCATTCAACTACGCGTACCAGCTTTACAAGTCGGCAGAGTGGCGCGATCTCTTTGGGCCGTTTCGGCGCGCATACCGGGACAATTACCGCCCCATACCATTTTCGCGGAAGTTTGTCCGCCACATGGCAGGGTGGTATGCGCAGAAGCATCCCGATGAGGATTTTGCAGAAACGTTTGCAGTGTGGCTGACGCCTCGATCGCAATGGCGCAAGCGCTATAAGGGCTGGGGCGCGCTGGCAAAGCTCCGGTTTGTCGATCGCTTGGCGCGAAAAGTCGGCGATGTTGAACCCATCCGGCGCCGCGGCCGCACCGACATCACCGTCGACGAGATGGAATCGACGGTCGGAGAGTTCTACCGGCTCAGTCTGCCGGAGGAAGTTCCTGTCGAGGAGTTGGCGCTCGATGCCGACCTGGCGGACATCTTCAATACTTCCCGCCGGCGAAACAAGGGGGTGCGGCTGGCACATGAACTGCTGCGCCAGCATCGCAAGGCCATCATCGACAAGGTTGCGTATTGGACCGGCGTGCAGCGTCCGATTGTGAAGCGGCTGGTGGAGGCGATCTGCAAGCGTGTTGAAGACCTTGGTCTGCGTGTGGACACTCGCAGGGAGCCAGAACATTTGACGGAGTTTACCGCGTACACAACTGCATTGGCCATGAATTACCTGGTGCGCGGAAAATTCACTCACCCATGAGGCGCGCCGGCAGGCGGTCGCTCCGATTGGAGGTCGTATGACTGGAACGAAGTTGAAGGTCACTGTGCTGTACGATCTGTGGGAAGAAAACCCCACTGAGGTGCAGGAAGAAGCCCCCGTGCCGCGCAAGCGCAAAGGGCAAAAGAAGCGTAAGAAGAAACCTGTCAAGCATGACCGAGAAGAGATCTTTGAAGCCCTTGAGAAGTTGGGTCATGAGCCGTCGTATCACGTTCTCGACGGTCGCCCGCAGTCGCTGATTGCGCTCGCCAAGTGCAGTTCCGACCTCATCTTCAACCTCACCGAGTCCTATGCGGGCGACGACACCAAGGAGATGCACGTCGCGGCATTCCTCGATCTGCTCGAAATCCCCTACACCGGCGCGGGACCGCACGCGGTCATTCTTGCCCAGGACAAATCCATCGCCAAGAAGATGTTCGCTTTTCACGGCATCAAGTCGCCCTACTTTGCCACGTCGTATCGTGGCACTATCGACCACGCACACGACATCGCCTTTCCGCTTATCGTGAAGCCCACCTCCGAAGATGGGTCCATTGGAATCGGCGCGGATGCTGTCGTCAACAGCGTGAAAGAGCTGATGGAGCGCGTCTCCTATATTCAGACGGAATTCGACTCTCCCGCGTTGATCGAGGAGTACATTGAGGGACGCGAGATCTACGCGGCCATCCTCGGCAGCTACGAGAGCGCACATGCGCTTCCGCTGGTCGAGCTTGATCTTTCAAAGCTTCCCAAGGGCGTGCCCCGGATTGCCAGCCAGGATGTGAAATTCGAAAGAGAAACGGAAGCCTACAAGCTGACGAAATCGGCGATCGCCGAAGACCTGGATGAAGAAACTGAAGCCAGGTTGACTGAGACCGCGATCAAGGCCTATCGCGCCGTCAAGCTTCGCGATTACGGTCGCATTGACATGCGCCTATCGAGCAAGGGCGACGTGTACGTGATCGAGGCGAATCCGAACCCGTGGCTCTCGAGCGGGCAGGAGTTTGCCATGGCCGCGAGGAAGTCAGGACTCTCCTACACCCAAATGATCGGCGAGATCGTCGAACTCGCGATGGCTCGGCAGGCGTAAAAGAGAGAGCCGGATGTCTCGGTCATCTGCCGGAGTGGTTATGGGAACCGGCTCCAGAGTCAGATCGCACCGGCCGGTGCGATGTGTGCTGCAAATGCTCGAGAGTACTGTGTAATTCGAGCAGAAGCTCTTCGGCCATTTTGCGCGTGAAGCCGTGACGGATGAGAATGCGCTGAGTGACCAAGTCTTCGCGATTGGGAGGCATGGAATAGGCAGGAACCAGCCAGCCGCGTTCGCGCAACCGATCGGCTACATCATAGAGCGTGAAGGGAGAAGAGGCGGGGTCCTTAAGCTTCCAGCAAAGGCCGGGGATGCCGCCGGCGCCGTCATAGATGATTTCAAAGGGACCGAGTGCAGCGATCTTGACCGCAAGTTCTCTTCCCATGGCGGAGCACTCCGACTGAATCTTGCGATAGCCTTGCTTACCGAGGCGCAGGAAATTGTAGTACTGGCAGATGATTTCACCTCCTGGCCGCGAGAAGTTGAGCGCGAAGGTGGGCATGTTGCCGCCAAGGTAGTTGACGTCGAAGATCAGTTCTTCAGGCAAATCGTGCTTCTCGCGCCATAGCGCCCAGCCGACGCCGAGAGGCGCCAAGCCGAATTTGTGTCCGGAAGCATTGATGGACCGGACGCGCGGAAGACGAAAATCCCAGATGAGCTCTGGCTGAAGGAAGGGCGCGAGGAAAGCGCCGCTTGCGCCGTCAACGTGGATGGGGATGTCGAGGCCCGTCTCGGCCTGAAGCTTGTCGAGCGCCATGCTGATTTCGCGCACCGGCTCGAATTGGAGAGTGAAGGTGACCCCCAGCGTGACAACAACTCCGATGGTATTTTCATCGCAACGCTTCAGCACTTCCTCAGGCGTGAGCAGCAGGCGGTCGCCATCCATGGGAACTTCGCGAATCTCGACGTCGAAGTAGCGGCAGAACTTGTGCCAGCAAACCTGAACCGGTCCCATAACGAGATTGAGTGAATCGACGGGTTTGCCCTGGGCACGCCTGCGCTTGCGCCAATTCCACTTCAGCGCCAAACCGCCCAGCATTGCCGCTTCGCTGGAGCCGGTCGTGGAGCAGCCCATGGTGCTTGCTGCTTCGGGGGAGTTCCAAAGATCGGCAAGCATATGAACGCAACGCTCTTCGATGGCTGCGGTCTGCGGGTATTCATCTTTGTCGATCATGTTCTTGTCGGCAGACTCGTCCATAAGGTGCTCGACTTCTGGCTCAATCCACGTGGTGCAGAACGTGGCCAGATTGTGTTGCGAGTTTCCATCGAGGACGAGCTGATCATGGATGGTACGGTAGACGGCTTGCGAGTCGCGTGAGACTTGAGGGAATACATACTTCTGACCGTTACTGTGCAAGGCGTCCGACTCGATCGTGCTGGTCGGCCTGGCTTTCAGCTTGCGAGTGTTGTGCAGGGCCATTGGCTCTCCTGTTTGCAATATCGTACCCATGGCATGGCGCCGCGGGGAGGGGAAGTTCTTCACTGAATCAGTCTTAATCTTTTACTTTAACTGCGAAGAGTGCGTGGTGGGCGAGAATGAACAGCATGTGACAATCGGCGCCACCAAAGACGATATTGATCGGACGCTCGGGGACATCGATCTGGCCAATTAGTTTCCCCGCCGGGTTGTAGACGAAGATTTGTCCATTGGCAACATAGATATTCCCTTGGCCATCGACCGCCACGCTCTCACCGCCGCGCTCCGCAAAAGGCTGGAGATCGGTCAGCGTGCCGTCGGCGGCGACGCGCGCGCTATAAGTCCGGTCTTCCGATGCGCTGCTGACGTAAACGCGCTGACCGGGAAGAGCGCTCAAGAATCCGTAGGTGTCGAGATTGTCGGCAAAGCGCCAGCCAGTGAAGTCTGGAGGGCCCTGTTGAAAGACGCGTCCGGCTGGCAGGAAGACGCTACCGTCAGGCGAGACGTATTCTCTGGTTTTTGGAGTCGACACATCGTCGGCAAACATTTCGGCCAGAGTTTTGTAAGTCAAAGTGTTGAAGTCGAGCTGGTTTCGGAATTCTCCGTTGTTCCAGACATTGGCCGGTAGAATCACCTCTGCTCCCGGATGCAGGGCTGCTGGTTGCGGCGCGAGAATCGTGATCTGATCCTCCGCCGATCCGGGGCGGAACGAGTAAACGGTGCCTTCCGGGCCAGTCGAGGAGACCACGAGCAGATCGCCCGCCTTATCAAAAGCGAGATTGACAGGATCGAGAGGATTGTCGCGCTCAATGGTCAGCCCTTCACCAGCCGACCATCCGTAGATTCGCTGCTCGTGGTGATCGACGAAATAGAGCTTGCCGGAAGCATCGACCGCAGCGCCGGAGATGGAGAAGAAACCGTCTTCGAGTTTTTCGACTTTCGCGCCTGGCGCCAAGACAGCAGAAGCATCGTCGGGCGCGGGCGTGGGCGTGGGCGGGTTTTCCGGAATGTCGAGCACGGCGAATTCGCGTTCGCGGACTTCGAGGTTGTGGGTGACGTCCTGGATGGCATTTTCGTAAGGGAATTTGCTGACGCGGAGAAATGTTCCGCAGCCGTTGTCGTCGCAGATGGGATAGCCGCTTTCGGCATTGATATGCACGTTGCGGAAATGAATGTTACCGGAATGATAAAGGCGAACCGCAGCGGGAAATGGCGCGCGGGAACGCGTGACGCGGTAGCCGTGATAGTTGGCGATGGTGATGTTGCGCGACCATCTGAATTCGAGCGACAGCGAGTCAGGACTTTCGCCGGCCTCCTCTTCGGTCTGCGGCGCGTTGACGTCCCAATTCTCGACGTGGTCAAAGATGATTTCGTTGCGCACATGGTGTTCGTTGGAAAGCTCGTAAACATGGCCGGGTGTCTTGGTATCCGAAACATAGAATCCCACCTGTGCGAAGGTGTCCGGAGTCCAGATGTCCGCGAAAGTGCCGCCTCCGCCGTGCGTCACCCAGAGGCTGGGATATTGACCGTCCCAGCGCTTGCTGAGAACGGAATCGGCGGTATGGCTATTGTTGTAGGGATTAAAGCCGGTGCCGTGGCCGCCAAGAAAGCGGATGTCGTCAATGAGCGAGCCGGCGCCTGCCTGCCAAAGCACTCCGACGGCGCGCGGATTGATGCCTCCGGTATAGACTCCGAAGCCGCTGATCATGTTGGCGCCGGCGACGTTCGAGTCACTTGGGGGCGCGGAGATTACTGCCCTGGGCGCGCCCACGCCCTGGAAACCCGGCGTGGAATCTTCAAGGTCAAACTGGGTCAGCGTGGGATGCAGGCCGATCAAAACCGTGTCGAGCTTTAAAGTGAGCGTGTCGCTGACGCGATAATGCCCGCTGGGAAAATAGAGCACGCGATTCGTGTCGATGGCCTTCTGGATCGCGGCGGTGTCGTCGGTTGTTCCGTCTCCGACGACGCCTAGCTTGTGCACGTTGACCCAGTCGGCGGTTGGTGGCAGCGGGGGGATTGCGGGCGGTAACTGGGCGGGCAACGAGCTCAGGGCAACGGCATCGTAGCGCTGGCCGATTGTGCCGGTCATCCCTTCGCCTGGAACGATGAGCCCGTAGTTGAAATCTGCAACCTGATAGATGGCGCCTTTTCCGGGGACCGTCTTGCCGCTTTCGCGAAACAGGGCGAAGGTCGGCACATCGTTGAGCACTGCATTCTCGAAGCCAATCTCGGTAAGAGGGCTTTTCTCATTGCTGATGATGACGGCGGCTTTTGAGACCTGCTCGAAGCGGCAGTCCTTGGCCCACATTTCGTCGGAGTAGTGCGGATCGATGTCGATGGCGACGGGGACATTGCGGAAGGCGTCGCGGATGAGGGTAAGGCCTACCTCGTGCTCGCGCACTGCGGCATCTCGCTGGCCATCGAAGACCGAGTCGATGAGTGTGAATTGCCAGGCGGGCGAAGTTTTGTCAGTGAGAATGCCGTAGCGGCCGCCATAGAAATGGAGGTCCTCGGCCTCGTTGCCGACCTCAGTGAGGGCGGCCAGACCCGAGCCGGTATGGAAGTCCATGTGGCTGAGGTAGGCATGCTGAGCGACGTGGAAGCGAATGGCGATCGCTGCCGGGTTTCCGGCGCCGATCTCAAAATCGATGTTGCTCATCGCCGAATAGAATGTGTCCTCGTCTGCGTCCGCTATGTTGTTATTCGGCGGCACGCTGCCAGGGGGCGGAAACGGGACGCGTTTGCCGAAACGGATAATTGCGGCCGGACTTGCGCCCGTGAACATGAACATGACACCAACGCCTGATTGAAATCCCGGCGTGTTGTCAGCCAACACGAAGACAGGGCGCGTTTCGCCATAGCCGATGAGTCGCACGCCCGGCCATAGGTAGACGGTGTGCGTGAGGCGGTAGCGGCCCGAAGAAATCAAGACAATTCCCTCGCGAACGCCACCTTCGGCTTTATCGATGGCTGCCTGAATCGCCGCGGTGTCGTCGCCGACACCATCTGCACGCACGCCAAATTCCTGTGCCGTGAGATACACCGCTTTACGATCGTCGAGTCGCGTGGTGAAAACGGATGAGGCCGAAGCAAAGGAAGAGATGCCAAGCAGCACGGCACACAGCAGGCTAATTTTCATAAGAATGTTCCTTGCGAGTTTTCTGATCCACACACAGCGCTATGCGCGCTCGGCGGCATGGTACTCGCGGCGGATCTTTTCAATGTTGACCGTAGGCTTTGGATATTTCATGCGCAGCGATTCCAGGTGCTCGACAACAATGCGCGCGATGGCCAGATTGCGGAACCATTTGTGATTGGATGGAATGACGAACCATGGCGCGTGCGCCGTGCTGCAGCGGGAGAGCGCTTCTTCGTAGGCGGCCCCGTAGTCCTTCCAGAAGGCGCGCTCCTTATAGTCGGCCTCGCTGATCTTCCAGTGCTTGGTAGGGTCGTCAAGGCGCTCCTTGAAACGCTTCAGTTGCTCTTCTTTTGAGATATGCAGAAAGAACTTGAGGATGTAGGTTTCGTGGGCGACGAGTTCCTTCTCGAAGTTGTTGATCTGATCGTAACGGCGGGACCAGACGTCTTTGGGAACGAGATTGTGAACGCGAACGACAAGGACATCCTCGTAGTGCGAACGGTTGAAGATGACGACTTCGCCGCAGGCGGGCGCGGCTTTGTGCGCGCGCCACAGAAAGTCGTGCGCCGCCTCCTCGGCGGAGGGCTGCTTGAATGCGGCGACGCGGCAGCCTTGCGGATTCATCGCACCCAGAACGTGATTGATGACACCGTCTTTGCCGCCGGTGTCGACGGCCTGAAGGCAGAGGAGGAGCGAATGCCGGTGCTCGGCGTAGAGCAGATCCTGCAACTCGCGAAGCTTCTTCTGGTAGTGCTCGATTTCATCGGCCGCGGACTTGGGGCTTTTATGACCGCCGCTGAAAGACGGGTCGAATTTCTTGAGCCGGACTTTGCTTCCCGGCTCGACTTTGAATTTCTTGAGGTAACTCATTTCGATTCTCCGCTTAGCGAATCCAATTCTTGATTGGACGAAACCGCAAGTTTGCCTGCGATGCAACTTCATTCTGGCGGACGCAGGCGCACGAGGCATGCCCGTTGATGGCGACAGAAGAAATGCTATCAGGCCCGGCAGGCGGGCAAGTTTCACCCGCAGGATAAAGAGGCAGTCCTTAACACGCACAAAACAGAACTAGACTATAGTCATGGCGGATGGGGAGTACACGGGCCGCCAATCGATTCGCATTCGCTGCGACGCGATCTCTGAGGGCGCAGGAAAAGGAGATGAATGATGGAAGCGACACTATCGCCAGATTTGTTGCGGAGAATGGACTCTTACTGGAGAGCCTCGAACTATCTCTCGGTTGGCCAGATTTATCTCTACGACAACCCGCTGCTCAAGCGCCCGCTTGAGATCGGGGACATAAAACATATGCTCCTTGGGCATTGGGGAACGACTCCGGGACAGAACTTTATTTATACGCACTTGAACCGGGTGATCAAGAAATACGATCTGGACATGATTTATGTATCCGGCCCCGGGCACGGAGGGCCGGCCGTCGTCAGCCACACCTACTTAGAGGGGACTTATACCGAGATTTATCCCAATATTACTCAGGACGAAGACGGACTTAGGAAGTTATTCATTCAGTTTTCATTTCCGGGCGGCATCCCAAGTCACGCGTCGCCGGAAACTCCAGGCTCAATCCACGAGGGCGGTGAGCTGGGCTATTCGCTCAGCCACTCGTTCGGGGCGGTGATGGATAATCCGGAGTTGATTGTGGCGTGCTGTGTGGGAGACGGAGAGGCGGAGACCGGGCCGCTGGCAACGGCATGGCACTCGAACAAGTTTATCGACGCGGCGACCGATGGCGCGGTGCTGCCGATCCTGCATTTGAACGGGTACAAGATTGCCAATCCAACAGTGCTGGCGCGTATTACCCACGAGGAGCTAGAGCAACTGCTCCATGGCTGCGGTTGGAAGCCATATTTTGTGGAAGGGCACGAACCAGAACTGATGCATGAGGCAATGGCGGCAACACTCGACCGCGCGGTGGAGGAGATCAAGAAGATTCAGCTGGAAGCCCGCGCCCATGGGAACACGGCACGTCCGCGCTGGCCAATGATCGTTCTCAACTCTCCCAAGGGTTGGACGGGGCCGAAGGTTGTCGACGGATTGCAGATAGAAGGCACGTTTCGCTCGCATCAAGTGCCGCTGTCCGATCCGCGGACAAATCCAGAGCACCTGAAGCTGCTGGAAGAATGGCTGAAGAGCTACCGGGCGGAGGAACTTTTCGACGAGAAAGGCCACCTGCGACCGGAACTGGCCGAGCTTGCGCCCGCGGGAACGCGGCGGATGGGGTCCAATCCGCACGCCAATGGCGGCATTTTTCTGCGCGACTTGAGGATGCCCGATTTTCGGGACTATGCCGCAGATGTGCCTTCGCCTGGAGCGCCAGGTATCGGAGACACGCACGTTCTGGGGCCGTTTCTGCGCGACGTGGTGAAGTTGAACGCGGAGCCGAGAAACTTTAGAATCTTCGGACCTGACGAGACGATCTCCAACGGCCTGACCGCTGTATTCGAAGCGACCAATCGGCAGTGGGATGCGGCGACAGTAACCAACGACGAGTTTCTTGCACCTGAGGGACGCGTAATGGAGATGCTGAGCGAGCATCAATGCGAAGGGTGGCTGGAAGGCTACCTGCTCACCGGGCGGCATGGGTTATTCAACTGCTATGAGGCGTTCATTCACATTGTTGATTCGATGTTCAACCAGCACGCGAAATGGTTGAAGGTCACAAACGGCCTGCCTTGGAGACGAAAGATCTCTTCGCTCAATTATTTGCTGGCGTCGCACGTTTGGCGGCAGGATCACAACGGCTTTACGCATCAGGATCCGGGATTTATCGATCATGTTGTGAATAAGAAGGCCGAAGTTGTCCGCGTGTATCTTCCGCCAGACGCCAATTGTCTTCTTTCTGTAATTGACCACTGCCTGCGCAGCCGTCAGTACGTCAACGTTGTGGTTGCTGGCAAGCATCCGGCGCCGCAATGGCTGACGATGGACGCGGCGATCAAGCACTGCACGGAGGGGATCGGCATTTGGCAATGGGCAAGCAACGACCAGGGCGGCGCGCCCGACGCGGTGATGGCGTGCTGCGGGGACGTGCCTACGTTGGAGACGCTGGCCGCGGTGAGCATTCTGCGCGAGCATTTGCCGGAGTTGAAACTGCGGGTGGTAAACGTTGTCGATCTGATGAAGCTGCAGCCGCAGACAGAGCATCCACATGGGCTGAGTGATGCGGACTTCGACACGCTGTTCACCAAGGACAAGCCGGTCATTTTTGCCTTCCACGCATATCCATGGCTGATCCATCGCCTCACTTACCGCCGGACCAACCACGACAACATTCACGTCCGCGGCTATAAGGAAGAGGGAACGATCACCACGCCGTTCGACATGACAGTGATGAATGACCTCGATCGCTTCCACCTGGCGATGGACACCATCGACCGGATTCCGCGTATTTGGGAGAAGGGCGCGTACCTGAAACAGATACTCAAAGACAAATTGGTCGAGCACGGCCAATACATCCGGAAAGAGGGAAGGGACCTGCCCGAGATCCGCGACTGGAAGTGGAAGAGCAATTAGGATCGGGCGCGGCGACGAGAGGCGCAGCGCGCCCCGCGGCCGTTCATCGGAGACGGCATGATCGGTTCTACACAGCGGACGATTCGACCAATGGTGTTTCTGCCGGTTCATGCTGGTCGAAGCCGAAGCGCTCAAAGATATGCGCGAACTCGCGCACAATCTGCTCACGTGTGAACCCCATAGCTTCGTAACTATATTTGTGCGAGCTCGAATGAGCCTGAGCGGTGGCGGTGGCCTCGCGCAATATCCTTTCGAGTGCTTGGCTCCGGGGATAACCAAAGCGGCTGTAGATGGAGCGGAAGACGGCTTCCGGCGATTGCATCAGGTCGTCGTATCGGACGATCATGCACTGTTGGGGCGAAGTTCTGTCAATGACCTCGAGCGGATGATCGTACCAGTATTTTGTCCAGGCTAGAATATCGTCGCAATGTGAATACTTTTGCGGAGGATCGCTGAATAGGCGGTCCATGTAGCTGAACAGCGAAATCGTGGAGGGCAGCATCTCCAGCGGATTCCGCACTAGATAGAGGATGCGCGCATCCGGAAATGATTCGAGGATGGATTCGATTCTGGCGCTGAAGAGCGGATTCTTGGCCATGTAGTGACGGCCGCCGGTCGAAAAAAGATGGCGCTTTATGCAGTTCTGGTAGAACGACATGATGCGCTGCCGCTCAGAGCGCGGTATCTCCGTGTCGAAATACTGGTATGGCGGCAGTTCATCGAGATAAGGAAACACGAAGCCTGCGAAAAATGTTGACCATATATAGAACAACAGGTGCTCGTCTTCTTCGGGATCGAACAAGCTGAAGGAGTGAATCTTCAACTGACCAAGTGAAAGGGTGTCGAGCTTTCGCAGCATTCTTTCACCGATGCGGCCGAAAAGCGCGTCCACGCGGGAGAGCAGGCCAAAGATCCGCCGCTGCGAGATGGAGGGCATCAGATAGATGTCGCCAGTGCGCAGGCAGGTGAATGTTGATTCGTCGCGCGCCAGCGTCCGCTGCACAAAAGTCGAGCCGCTGCGAAAGTTCGACACGATGAAGAGCGGCTTCTCGACCCGCTTTTTCCGATAGGCAGGGAAAAGGATTTCATCCGCGATGAAGCCGATCCGGGCCAGCAGTAGGATGCATCCCCAAATGGGATAAAACAGCAGAAGGAAAATGAACCGGTCGTGGTTGAGGGGGCCGTCGGTGCCGGCGCTCCGATAGAAGGAACGCACCGTCTGGCGCCAGAACAGGTGAAAGTCAAAAGTCATGGGACCGCGCGAACCTCTGACCTGCAGATGGAGTGACCGATCGGCAATTGCGTGCCGGTCATCGACCTCGGGGGAGCCAATGCGCAAACCGCACACCGCGATTCTTCACAATGCCATTTACCTCACGATGAGTGAGAGCGCGGCTGCTGTCAAGAGGAAGTTAGCGAATCAAGGTCCGGCAAATGCAGTCAACACATTCTTCGGGAGTCTGGAGCATGGTTTGAAGATGAACTTCAGGGGCAAGAGGAGGCTCGTATGGACTATCGACTCCGGTGAAGTCCTTCAATTCGCCGCGCCTGGCTTTGGCGTAGAGACCCTTCGGGTCGCGACGCTCACACTCAGTCAATGATATGTCGACAAAGATTTCAAAGAACTCGCCACGTTCGAAGAGCGAGCGGGCATGATCGCGCTGAGCACGGTAGGGGCTGATGAAAGAGACGATCGCGATGAGGCCGGCATCGACAAGCAGGCGCGCGACCTCGGAAACCCGGCGAATGTCTTCGATGCGATCGGCCTCGGAGAAGCCGAGATCCCTATTCAAGCCAAGGCGAATCTCGTCACCGTCGAGCAGATAAGTGTGACGTCCGGAAACGTACATGCGCTTTTCCAGCGTGTTCGCAATCGTGGATTTGCCGGCCGCAGGAAGGCCTGTGAGCCACAGGCACAGTGGCTGCTGAAGCTTGAGTTTGGCGCGGGCCTTCTTGTCAACATCCATCGGCTTTCAAATAAATGCGTGGCTGGCCGCTCAACGAGTGAAACGATTCCAGAACAGCCCGGCGTTTGCTGGCGGTCTCAGGCTTGATCCCCAGTATAAGGGTGAGGAAGGCATGCAGCGCGCACTTCGCGGCCGGCGTGATAGTCTTCGGCCAGCGCAATTTCTTCGCCTAAACCACTATGAAAATCCAATCGATTCTTCTTGCGACGTCTCTCGTTTTCAGCGTAACCTCGGCGGCATTACCAGCCCAGAAAACAGCAAAAGAGAAACAGAACCCGTGCGGCGCGGAGGCGTGTCCGTACATGAATCCAGCGTTAACGCCGGAAGACCGCGCGAAGGACCTGGTGAGCCGCATGACGCTCGAAGAAAAGGTGAGTCAGATGCAGGATGTTGCGCCGGCGATCCCTCGGTTGGGCGTTCCCGCATACAACTGGTGGAATGAGGCGCTGCACGGAGTGGCGCGCAACGGATTTGCAACGAATTTTCCGCAGTCGATCGGCTTGGCAGCGACGTGGGATACGGCGTTAATGCATCGGATTGCAACGGCGATCGCTGTGGAGGGACGCGCCAAGTACAACGAGGCGATTCGTAATGACGATCACAGCCGGTTCGCAGGGCTTACATTCTGGTCGCCGAATATCAACATCGATCGCGATCCCCGCTGGGGGCGCGGCATGGAAACCTTCGGTGAGGATCCTTTCCTGACGGCGAGCATGGGCGTGGAATTCGTCAAGGGACTGCAAGGCGACAATCCGAAGCTTCTCGAACTGGTGTCGACGCCGAAACACTATGCCGTGCACAGCGGGCCGGAACCGCTGCGACACGGATTCAACGTTGATGTGTCAGAACACGATTTAGAGGACACGTATCTGCCCGCATTTCGTGCCACGATCGTCGAGGGA
>JBEKRG010000105.1:0-15778 GCA_049518955.1 Occallatibacter sp. | reverse complement strand
AAGGTGTGCATCGATCTCCTGCATCTCGCGTCCGTTCAACCGGCCATCCAAATACTCAGTCAAGCCAGACTGCACTTCATAGCACCCGTTCATTGCGCCTCCTCACCCAAGGAAATTTTTATCCCTGCCAGCGCTGTGGACCGCGTACCGGACCTGTGTGCCGTAAGCAGCGTTTTTAAGAAGGCGCGCCCGCGCACAAGCCGAGACTTTACCGTTCCCAAATTGACTCCCTGAATGGCCGCCACTTCCTCATAGACGAATCCTTCGATATCGCGCAGAATCAGGGTGGTACGGAATGGCTCCGGCACCTGGCGAAGCGCCTGCTCCACTCGCTCCCGGCTTTCTTCATGCAGGGCCGCGTCGTAAGGCGATTCTCGAGGATCGACCAGCATGTCCTTCAGCTGTACCGGTCGTCCACAATCGCCCTGCGCCATCTCCTGCTCCATGGCGATCTCCTGCTGCTGGTGCCTCGACCACCAGCGGCGCTGGTTGGACGCTTCGCGCAACGCAATGCGGTAGATCCAGGTTCGCAACGAAGACTCCCCGTGAAATCCACGAATCCCGCGGAAGACTTTCACGAAGACTTCCTGGGTCAGATCTGCGGCGTCGGCGGAGTTGCGCACGGTGCGCGCCAACAACGAGTAGGTTGGCTGATGGTAGTGCGTAATCAACCACGCAAACGCTTCTTCGGAGCCGGCTCGCAATTCATCCACGAGAGCCGCCTCATCTGATTGAAGCGTCAGCGCTCTGGCAAGATTGCCCATGGTGAGGTCCGCCTGCAATTTCGTGTCCTCCCACGTTACCGCATACCAGCCATCGTCTGCACGTTCTCACATCACACCGCGCTATGGCGCCGCGGCGCGAGTAGCTCATACACAGCCATTTTATGGCGGACTCCGGAGGCCGTTTAGCCACCGGAGGCCCCTATTGCGCAGGCTCAGGCGTACCGCATTCTGGCCTTTGCATCTACCCTTCTTAGACACCGTGGCCCCGTGAAGTGTTCCCGGTATCGCTCAATGGGGATTTCCGGGTCATGAAAACTCTGTTGATGGCTTCAACGGGACTCCCTGCCAACTGCTGGGTTCTCCGTATCGGTTCTGGCTCCGCGCCCATGGCGCATAGGATGAAAAGTGGAGGCGCTAGCCTATGTTTTCAGCCCATCCAATCGGCTTCATTCATAGCCCGTACAGGGAAACCTCGGCGATTCCCAAAGGGCTCGGTGCCAAGCACGATGCCGAAGGCGGCATCGAAATCCTGCCTGAGTTCGAACCGGGCCTGACCGACATCGAGGGGTTCTCGCACCTGTTCATCCTTTGGCAATTCGACCGCGCGGATGGGTTCGATCTAATCGCCCATCCGCCCACAGATGAGGGCCGGCCTCACGGCGTCTTTGCCACGCGGTCACCGCGCCGGCCAAACGGGATTGGCCTCTCAGTCGTGGAGTTGCTTGGCCGCGAAGGCTCGTCGCTCCACGTCCGCGGTGTCGACATGCTTGACGGGACACCGGTGCTCGACATCAAGCCGTACCTGTCCAGCATTCCGGCGGAGAAACTGCGGCGGGGATGGCTGGGTGAAGCGGAAAAGAACCGTGCATCGTGAATCGTGAACCGTGAACAGTGGTCGAGTTCACGGTTGATCAACGAAGTTTCACGGAATTCCCAGCAGCTTGTGCGTCTGCAGGCTCAGTCGCCAGCGTGAATGTTCCAGGCAATAGGCCAGCGCAAGTGTCGTATTCAGTTCGCGGGCGGGTCCGTCCATGGGCTGCAGGAAGAAATGACGGAACTGCATCTGCTCAAATTGTTTCGGCTCTGCTCCAGGCTGAGGGTAGACAAGCTTCAGCTCATCGCCGCTGAGCTGCTTGAAAACTGCGCCGGCCTTTGGACTGACGCAAATCCAATCGAGGCCCGCTGGAGCCGCGATGGTTCCGTTTGTCTCCACAGCTATCTCGAAGCCACATGCGTGCAGCGCATCAATCAGCTCGGTGTCGATTTGCAGAAGGGGTTCGCCACCGGTGCAAACTACGAAACGATTCCCGGGTTCGGCGCCCGCCGGCCATTTCCGGTCAACGGCCGCTGCGAGAGCTTCGGCGGAGGCGAAGCTTCCGCCGCCACGCCCATCTGTATCGGCAAAATCCGTATCGCAGAATTTGCAGACAGCCGACGCGCGGTCCCGCTCGCGTCCTGACCAGAGGTTGCAGCCGGCAAAGCGGCAAAACACCGCTGGCCGTCCTGTCTGCGCACCCTCCCCTTGAAGGGTGTAGAAGATTTCCTTGACCTTGTAACTCATAGAAACAAGCTCTTAGCCATTAGCTGTTAGCTTTTAGCATCTCCGAGGCAGCTTCCAAGTTTTAGGCTCTTTGCAACGACTTTTGGTTCGCAGCGAACAGCTAATAGCTAAAGACTAATATCTAACGCTTCAGCGGGTCTTCGATCCCATTTTCTCGGAAGCCCTTCTGCCTTAGAAGGCAGGAGTCGCATTGGCCGCACGGTTCGCCCGTGGGGGAGGGATCGTAACAACTGCTGGTCAAGCCGTAATCGACACCCAAACTGCGCCCCAGGCGAATAATCTCAGCTTTCGAAAGCGCGATGAGCGGCGTATGAATCTTGAGCGCCTGGCGGCCCTCCACACCAGCCTTGGTTGCCAGGTTAGCCATTTTTTCGAAGGCAGCGATGTATTCAGGACGGCAATCAGGGTAGCCAGAGTAGTCGAGCGCATTTACACCTAAATAGATATCGTTAGCGCCCAACACCTCGGCCCACGCGAGTGCAAAAGAGAGGAAGATCGTGTTGCGCGCGGGAACGTATGTGGCTGGAATGCTGCCCTCCATTTCCGGGGTCGTGCGGCCCTTAGGAATGGCGATGTCGGCTGTAAGAGCCGAGCCGCCAAAGGCGCGCAGGTCAATGGCTACCGTGCGGTGCTCTGCGACACCGATGGATCCGGCTACACGCTTTGCGGCTTCGAGCTCAATGGCGTGACGCTGGCCGTAGAAAAACGAGAGCGCGTAGGTTTCGCAGCCATCGCGCCTCGCAACCGCGAGAACGGTCGCCGAGTCAAGACCTCCGCTCAACAGAACGACTGCGCGTTGAGGTTTGTTTTCCATGGCTTGAGGCTACTTGAGATCGCCGCCACGCCCAATGTCCATCGACGGCGGAATCGGGTTACGTTCGTCGATGTAGGCGTTGATGCACTGATCCAATACGCCCTTGGCTTCCAGAATGAACTCGACCGCGTCGCGGGCCCCGCCATAGCCGCCTGAGTTCGGCGTTACGAAGTGCGCTTCGGCTTTCACGCGTTCACGCGCATTGGCCACAGCCACCGCAAAGCCCACTTCGCGCATCGCCGGAAGGTCAATTACGTCATCACCTACGTAGCAGATCTCATCAAGCGCCACGCCTTCTTTGGCGATGATTTCGCGAATCGCCTTCATCTTGAAAGCGCAACCCTGGTAGACGAATTCGAGCTTGAGGTCGCGGGCGCGCGTGGCCACGGTCTCGCTGATGCGCTTGGTAATCACGCCGCACTTCAGGCCGCCGAGGCGTGCCAGTGAAATCGCCGTGCCGTCATGCGCGCTATACCCCTTGGCCTCAACCATGGTGGTTGATTGCACGCCGAAGCCAATGCTATCTTTGCCACTGAGCTCATCCAAGACCCCGCTGTGCGCGGAACCAGGCACGAGCCAGATCGTGCCATCGGTCCATACGCCGTCCACATCGAAAAGAATGATCTTGATCTTGCGGGCGCGGTCTTGCGCGGTGAGTGCCATTTCTTGATTTTACCGGTCGCGCCTGATCGCCCGCTTACCAATACAGTGGAATCAAGAGAGAATAGAGACGTGGATCGAGACTCTCCCACAACCGCGCCACAGCTTCCGCCAGGACTCGACCTTGAAGACTATTACTTCGAGGGACCCTATCTCGTATTCACCGCCGCGTACCATCTCAAGCGCGGGACCTGCTGCGGGTCTGGTTGCCGGCACTGCCCCTATCGAGAAAATCCAGCAGCGCAATCAGAGCCCATCAAACTCGACTAGTGGCCGGCTGCGTCCGCATATTTCTCGCTGGCCGGATCTGCCCTGGCGATGTTATAAATCCAGACTTGCGGAACCGGGCAGGCTGACCTTCGCATTGAGGAGGTTTCCCCAACTTCCGAGACCGCAGGAAACCAACCGATTTCGAAGATCGAGGAGGGAAAGATGGGAATTCTCATGTGGATTCTGGTCGGCCTAGTTGCCGGCTGGTTGACGGGCAAGATCATGAAGGGCTCAGGCTATGGGTTCTTCGTGGACATCCTGCTGGGCATTGCCGGAGCGTTGGTGGGGGGATTTATCGCGAACCATCTTGGCGTGGATTCGCACGGCAATTTCCTATACAGCACCTTGATTGCCGTGGCCGGCGCAGTCATCCTGGTAGCCATCCTCCGGCTGCTTAAGCGAGCGTGACGGCTGCCAACCCCTTCCGCAGCGGCACCGCGGAGGGGGTTGGGTCCGCGGCAGTTTTACTCGGATCCGCCAGTCGCGGCCGGCGACGATGTAGGCGGCGTGGCGGCTGGTGCGCCGGACGGCACTATGGCCGGCGCCGCGGCAGGCTCGCGTACCAGAACAGCGAAGCGCGGGAAGGCGAAGCTGCCCGCAGCGTCGTCGATCACGTTCAACTGGCAGACGTACGGGCCGGGCTTGAGGCCGCTCAAAGGCACATCGAGCTCGATCGCGACGGCATCGCGCCCTTCGACGTTGATTGACCTGGCTTGCACGATAGGCGTCTGATAGACCTTGTTTGATCCCTGGATGAGTTCCAGACTGCTGAGCAGATCGATCGCGGATTTTGGCTCCTTCGGCGCCCCATCGGCCGATTTTTCGTGCGCCGGATCGTAGATCTCGTAGAGAAGATACATGTGCTGATCCTGGCGAAAGACGTGGCTGATGTTGGGCACGTATTCTTCGCCATTTCGCACCAAGGGATCATCTTTTCTGCTCGGCTCGCGCTGAGACGCCAGGATAATGGAACTAATCTTCAGCGGGGTCTTCCTCAGATCGGGCAGCGTCACATCGGCGATGAACGAGCCCATGCGCCCGGTCTGATTCTCCCGCACCACAAACTTGAGTTGGTACTTGCCCGGCGGCAGATTGAAGCTGGTGGTGTATTGGATGTTCTTCTGCCGCGCCTGCAGCGACGGATCGAGGTTGAGCTTGACCGTGTCGCGCACGCGCCCGACAGGGCGCTGAGCTTGATCGATCACCGCTCCAATAATGTCGAGCGTGGCCTTGTCTTTGTCGCCACCTTTCACAAATGGGATCTGCGAGCCGGGCACGACGAGCGAAACCGGCATGTAGAACCGGTTTTCATCGAGGCGGAAGTACATAGCGTCCATGTAGACAGCCATGTCGGTGGCCGGCAAGTCGCTGGCCAGTTGGTCCTGGAGTTCCTGTTCGCGGTCTTCCTTGCCTGAGTGCTTGAAGTCAGCGGGAGCGTAGTATCCGGGCCGGTAGTCGAGTTTGATGCCAAGCTTGTCGATTTTCACCGTCAGCTTGCGGTATTTGCCGTCGCGCGCTGGATTCGTTGAGTGAAAGCCGATGGCATAGTAAGCCGAATTATCTTTCTGCACCTGAGCAAAAGCCGGCGCAAAGTCATTGGAGTCAAAAAATGCCTTGCCACCGGTGTCGCTGGAAAGCGTGGCCATCACTTCCTGACTGGCGAAGTTCGCGTTCATGTTTGTCGTGAGCGCGCCACCGTTGAATCCGCTTTGGCCGCGCAAACTGCCGGTGGAGGCGTCGCCCAGCGGCGTTACGGCCTGCAAACCACGAGTGTCCACGCTGTAAATGGCCAGGTCGGCGCGCACCGCCGCGTTGATTGCGGACCGCAACGAAGCTTCGTTCTCAATGCCGTCGCGCGAGATTCCACCGGAGAAGTAGAGCAGCGATTTCTTCTCATTGATCTTTGCGAGGGATTGCGAGATCGCGCGCAGCGCAAAAAGCTCGCGGTCGGTATTCAGGTCGTTGTACTCACTCTCGTCGGGCGTGTATGCAGTCGTGTCTTCCACCTGGTTTGAGTTGGAGTTTGCGCCCTGAGCAAATCCCTGGCCCTCGGTGCCGTTGTAGGCGCCAACCTCGTTGATGAGCGCATTCTTGTCGGCGGTAAAATCCTGGTCGACGTTCAGGGTGTCGCCGAGCGAGACCAGAGCCACAAGATCGGCGGGCTGCATTTTGGCTCGAAGGAAAGCCTGCGCCGCGTCGACGCTACGTTCGAGATCCTCGGGTTGCATTGAAGTCAGATCGAAGAACATCACAATCAGACGGTGGTTGCGCAATTCTTCGGGCTTGGCGACGGCCACGGCCTTGCTGCCGGCAGGGCCCGCGGCCAGCCCGCTGACCATCGCTTCCTTGAGGGGCGTGGCCATGTCCACACTCTCGAAGTCGAACGAGCCGATCTGCTGCTCTTTTCCGTTTTCAAAAATCTTGAAGTCGCTCTGCTTGAGGCCCGTCACCAGTTCGCCGGTCTTTGCGTCGCGCGCGACCACATTGGTCAACACAAGCTCGGCGTTCGCCTTCAACGTAAAGCCGGCCTGAGGCGTCTTTGTGACCTGGGCAGAGTCTTGCGCAGAGATCGGATACGCTCCCGGCGAAACAAGCGCCAGCAGCCCAACGACCGCCCCCAATCTCCGAACCAGACCCGTCATCAGTATCCTTCCGTCCAACGATCAGCCCGCCGACTCGCTGATTTGGGCCCCTTCAGAACCTGAATCTCGCCATAAACTGGAACGACCGCATCTCATGCACTGAAGTCACTTCGCCAAAAGTTGGAGAGCCCTCGGTGGTGTTCACGCCTGAGTACTGCACCGTATTAAAAACATTGTTGATCGTGGCGCGAATCTCCATACTGCGCGTCTCGCCGAAGTCCATGGTCTTGGAGAGCGACATATTGTTTGAGACTGTGCCCGGCCCCTCAATCGAATTGCGCGGAGCGTTGCCAAAGTAATCGCAAAATCCTGGCGTATTGCTCGGCGCCGAGTAGGCTGCGGTGTTGAACCACCTGCGCAGAGATCCGCCGCCGGCGGCCACCGATTGTCCAGTCAGATCCGGCCGTGATGCGCTCGAATTTCCACACTCTACGCTCTGCGCTGTCGGCTCGAATCCGGGCGAGAGCCAAGATCCGGTGGCGAAGTTGAAGCTGCCGGAAATGGAAAAGCCCTCAAGAATATGCGAGCCCACACCCGAGGTAACCCAAAACTTATCGGGTCCGAAAGGAAGTTCGAAAAGATACGTGCCGCTCACTTGGTGACGAATGTCGAGAACGGAGTGGCCCTCCTCCGCAGCCGGATTCTGCCAGTCTTGCACCAGCGAGCCGCCACTTCCATTGACCGATGTCGCGTCATCAATGGCATGGCCGTACTGATAGTTCGCGCCGACAGAAATGCCTTTAGAAAGGCGCTTGTTCAAGCGGACTGTTCCGGCATTCATCTTGTAATACGCTGCCGATTCGTCATAGGTGAACGGCAACCCCGAGGGGTCTGTTCCTGGGCTGGAGGGCAGCGCGCGCGGCGCGAGCTTGACATCGAGATGATTCGAACGCGCTCCGTTATAGCCAAGGTTCATCACGATGCCCCAGGGCAGTGTCTTCTGTATGTCGAGATTCCACGCCATCACATAGGGCAGTCCGTAATGCGGGTCGACTGCGTAGTTGCCTACCGCGGCGGGCGCGGGAAAAGGGTTATTGAAGAAAGCAAAGCAACCCGCCGGAACGGTCCGCGCGCAGGCCGTTGACGGCGTGTTCCCAATCGCGTCCTGATTGGTCTGCTCGTCGGTGAAGGGCGGCTGGTGCGCCATGGTTGTTGCAAAGCCGGAATATTCGCCTACCGTGTAGTTGGTGCCAAACCCTGCACGCACCACAGTCTGCTTGATCTTCGGCACGCGCCAGGCCAGCCCCACACGCGGCTGGAAGGCCTTATGCCAGGGAAGGACGAGCGAGTTTGGCAACCCGTTCGTCCCGGCAGTCTGCTCGGTCTCGCTGGTGAATCCCGCGTCCGGATTCGTGGCCACGTCGGCTAGGTGCGAATATTTCTCGGTGTACGGCGCGAAGAACTCCCAGCGCACGCCGAAATTCAGAGTGAATGAAGGCAGCATCCGCCAGTCATCCATGGCGTAGGCGTCCACTACGTTGTCGCGCAAGTAACTCTTCGCCTCCGAGGAGTTGAGTGTTGTTGACTGGGGCAATCCGAGCAGAAAATCGGCGATGGATGAGCCAGTGGTTGGGTCCTGCGCGGCGTCTTCAGTAAACAATCCGGTGAAGGCAAAGTTCCCAGTGGCGTTCGAGCCGGCGAGAAAGTCGCGGTGCACGCGACGGTAGTCGCCGCCGAACCGCATGTTGTGCTTGCCATGAATCCAGCTCAAGACCTGAGTAAACGAGATGGTCTGCGCGATGGAGAAGCTGGGTTGCGTTTCACTTAAACCCTGAATGCCGTTGCTGAGCGAAATGTCGGGGATGCCGTAGTTGAGCGGCACGTTGTTGGGCACAGTCACGCTAGCGGCCGCCGCTGGATTGTTGGTGGTGTCTGTAAAAAAGTTCGTGGTTCGGCTGTTGCTGCGATTCCAGTTGACGTTGGAAATGCTGGTGAAGAGATGGTAGCCAACCGTATAGCCAGCTTGCAAGGAATAGGAACTGGAAGCGCTTTTACCACCCAGGTCCGGAAACAGATTTACCAGGTCCAGGGCCGAGTAGGACCAGTTGTAGTTGAGGTTGATGCTCTGGCGCAGACCCTGAGTCTGCGAGCCGCCGCGACGTCCGCCGCCGTAGCCGAGCTGCTGCGCCGTGCTGCCGGGCCGCGCGGCTTTTGCGCCGAGACTGCGGTTGTAACGAATGCCGGCCTGGGTGGTGTTCGACTGCGCAGTTGTCAATAGGTGATAGTTGTAGCCGTTGATGGTGCTGCCGGCAGGCAAGTTCGGTGCGGGGAAATAGTTAAGAAGCGCCGTCGACTCTGGGGAGATAGACTGTCCCGCAGCTCCAGTGGGTGGGATGACATTGCTGTTGCCCATGTAAGAAAACTGCTGGCCGGTGACGGGGTCGTAGATCGGCGGCAAGCCGGTGAGATCGCCGGTGCGTTCCGCGTCGGTAGGAACTGTGGCATAAAAATCGTCCGGCGTGGACGAGCGCGTGCCGCTCAGTGTCAGAAAAACCGTGTCCTTGCCGCTGGGCTTTGTCAGGTGCGGAATATACGGCGCGCTCATGAAGGAGAGAGTAAAGCGATTGGTCCCATTGGCAGGTTGCTCCTGCTGTTGGCCCAGCAACGCAAACGGCTGAGCGTTGATCGCCGAATTTGTTCCGTTCCAGGCGATGGCGCCATGCGGCTGGCCGGGATTGAAGTTGCGGAAGTTCCCGCGTCCGCCGCCTCCGCCGCCGCCCCTTCCGCCGAAGCCGCCACCGCCCCCACCGAATCCCCCGCCGCCAAAGCCTCCACTGCCGAAAGCGCCTCCAAATCCTCCACCACCCCCGTAACCGCCGAATAGTCCGCCCTGGCCCGCACCGCCGGATTGCCCACTCAACCCACCTTGCGCTTGAATCGATAGTGCTGCATCTCGCATGCGATCGGAATCGAGGCCGGCCAGCGCGCTCACTTGTCCCGCTTGTCCGGTGATCGCAACCGACTCTTCGCTGAAGTCGGAGTTGCCGGCAATCGAAGGCAAAGCGGCGCCGCTGGCGCCGGCCGTACCAGCGCCCGTGTCGGTGTCGGTGCTCAGCGCATTCAAAAGGTTGACGTTCCCAGGCGAATTACCCACCATTTGCTGAGTGATTTGATCGTCGTTGCCTTGGCGCGCGGCCTGTTGCGCTTGCTGCCGATCAATTTCGGCTTGCCGAGACGCCAGAATCAGCTCAAAGTTCACAGTCTGATCGTGGCTGGAGGCATTCAGAACGGCTTCCTGCGTCCCTCCAGCGAAAGCCGTGAACTGAGTGCGGATGACATAACGGCCGTTTTGCGGAATATTCAATTGCCACGAGCCGCTAATGTCGGTCGTCGTGGAATAGCGCTTGCCGGTAAGTGCGTTTTGTGCGGTGATCGTGACGCCCGGCAGCGGGATGGTGCCGCTTTTGACCACGCCATGCAGTCTTCCGCCAGTGACTGGCTCGGGCGCGGCTGGCGCAGCAGAGGTTGAAGGAGCCTGAGTTACCGGGATTGGGGTCGAGGGAGCTTGCGGCCATGCAACAAGGCATGCGGCTAAAACATACGCCGCCGCACTCGCACGCCTGATTGCCGCCTGCCGCATTGTGCCGCCCGACCTCTCTTATCAGTATTCAGTCTGACGAGCCTTGCAGCGCGAAGGTTTACGGACGCGGCGCGCGGGGCCAGAAGGGACTGGCGTTGCGGTTGATCATTTGAACCCAAATGAATGTTTTGCACTTGCAATCCCGGCCGCCGCATGTTAACTCTCAAGTTAATAGTTTTCTGATAGCTGCCGCGTGAGTAAACGTGGGCACGCAACGGACGGGAAGCCAAATGAGCATAAAGATCGGGACCACGATTCGCGCCTACCGCCTGCAAAAGGGATTGTCGCAGGGGGATATCGAAAAGAAGACCGGACTATTGCGCTGCTATCTCTCGCGCGTGGAGAACGGTCACACCGTGCCCTCGCTGGACACGCTGGCCAAAATTGCCCACGCGCTCGACCTCCCGATCGCGCAGTTCTTTGCCAGCGACACCCTCTCCCGCCAGATGAACACGCAGAATCTCTCCGATGACGAGCTGCGTTTTCTCACGCAGTTACGCCGCTACTCAACGAATCTGAATGAGAGCGACCGTAAGCTTTTGTTGGCAATGGTGAAGAAGTTCTCCGCGACTGCAACGCGCTAGCGTCGCCGGCCTCATCCCTGCGGCGGAGGGATATGGGCCACATAAAACCCAAAAAGCACGAGAAGCAATACCACCAGCGCCACCGTCAGCCGTAACTTAAACTGAAACTCACTGCGCGGCGAACCAATGCGTGGCACCATGGGAACCGCGAAAAGCAGGCCGCACAGGAAACCGCCTATGTGCGCCGAATTGTCGACTTCCACACCGGTGAATCCGCTGCCGAAGTTGATGGAGAGACCGATCACGAGATTGATCGCAGCGAAGTAAATTACGGACTTGCGCAGTTTTTTTACTTCCAGCGGCGGCACGGGCAACATCCTTGACTTCAGCAGCACGATTAGCGCACCGGCGATGCCAAAGACCGCGCCCGATGCCCCAGCGCCGGCCTGAAAGTATGGCGCTCCCGAGGCGTCGTGAATCGGCCGCACCCAGTTGTAAAAGGTCGATAGCAGGTTGCCAGCAGCGCCGGTGAGGATGTACGCAGCGAACAAACCGAACGATCCCATCAAAGGTTCGGCCAATAGTCCCAGGTTCCACAGGCACCACATATTTGTGGCGAGGTGAAGAATGCCGACGTGCACGAACATCGCGGTCACGATGCGCCACCACTCTCCGTAGACCAGCACATTGTTCGGCCTGTCTGCGCCCCAGAACATCAATTGATCAAGAGTCGGCATCCAGAAGCTGGAGCCGCGCGCCACCATGGCCAGAAACACGGCGCAATTGATCCCAACGAGTAGATAGGTGGCCGGCGATTGGGCCCACGCGGGACGACGCCGACGCGGCGGCGGTGCTTCATCGCTGGCGGGAGGTAGAATCTCCGGCTGGGTGGATGAGGAATAACTTCCCATACCATCACTCTAAAGCATTCCCGGCGCCACAGCGCCTTGAGGTTTCCTGCGGAAGCATTAGAGAACACAGCGACATCCACAGGCTGATCTCATGCTTCGAAATTCGGTTCGCCTCCGCGATGTAGTCTGGAATTTGTTCTGACTGCGGCGGCCCATCATAACGAAGACGCGGACCCCCGCGGATTCTTAAACAAGGAGCGGAGTTTTGAGCTCGGAACCCAATGTAAACGGAACTGGCGCAAAGCCAATTCGCCGCGCGCTGCTGAGTGTGACCGACAAGAGCGGGCTGGTCGAATTTGCGCAGGCGCTCAAGAGCTTCGGGGTCGATTTGATTTCGACCGGCGGGACGGCAAAGGCGCTACGCGAGGCCGGTCTGGCGGTCAAGGACATCAGCGAACTGACAGGTTTCCCGGAGATGCTCGATGGCCGAGTAAAGACGCTTCATCCGCGCGTGCATGGAGGCCTTCTCTACATTCGCGGCAACGCGGAGCACGAAGCGGCGGTGGCGGCTCACGGCATCCTGCCCATCGATATGGTGGTAGTGAATCTTTATGCTTTCGAGAAGACAGCGGCGCAGCCGGGTGTTGGCTTTGGGCATCTCATCGAAAACATCGATATTGGCGGGCCCTCGATGGTGCGATCCGCCGCAAAGAATTTTGACGATGTAGCAATTGTGACTCGCGCATCTGACTATGCGGCGCTGATCGAGGAGCTGAAGGCCAACGGCGGCGCATTGACCCACTCGACACGGTGGCGCCTGGCAAAACAAGCCTTCGCTCTCACCGCCGCTTACGATTCGGCTATTGCGAATTCTCTTGAGCGGATTGCCGAAGCTCCCATTCCCGCAGCACCGGCCGAGCATGACCTTGCTTCTCTTCCTTCCACATTGCGCATCAATCTTCCGCTGGCTCAGGTGCTGCGTTACGGCGAAAACCCGCATCAGCGCGCGGCGCTCTATGCTGACGGATCAGGCCGCGGAATTGCAGGCGCAAGACAGTTGCAAGGCAAGGAGCTGAGCTTTAACAACCTCGTCGATCTAGACGCATGCTGGGAACTGGCGCAGGAGTTTGAAGAGCCTGCCGTCATCATCGTCAAACACACCAACCCTTGCGGCGCGGCCACGGGCACGACAGTCCTCGACGCCTATCAAAAGGCACTGGCCTGCGATCCCGTGTCGGCCTATGGCGGCGTGATCGGAATCAACCTCGAAGTGGACGGCACATCAGCCGAGGAAATCGCCAAGCTGTTTGTGGAGGCGATTGCGGCGCCGGGATTCTCGCCTGAAGCCCGGGAGCGCTTTGCCGCGAAGAAGAACCTGCGCCTCGTTCAGGTTCGGGCCGCCGAGCCGCGACCGATGGTCAAGCAGGTTTCCGGAGGGCTTCTGCTGCAAGACGCCGATATCGGCCGCGTGACAGAGTCGGAGCTCAAAGTCGTCACGTGGCGTCCGCCCTCCGCCGAAGAGCTGCGTAGCCTGCTTTTTGCCTGGCGCGTTTGCAAGCACGTCAAATCGAATGCCATCGTGTACGCGCGAAACGGCCAGACGCTCGGTGTTGGCGCGGGACAGATGAGTCGTGTGGATGCGGCCAAATTCGGCGCAATGAAGGCTGTTCTGCCACTGAAAGGCTGCGTTGCCGCCTCCGATGCGTTCTTTCCGTTCCCCGACGGCCTGGATGCTGTTGCACAGGCCGGGGCGACCGCTGTGATTCAGCCGGGCGGCTCGGTTCGGGACGACGAAGTGATTGCTGCAGCGGACAAGTTGGGTCTGGCCATGGTCTTCACCGGAATCAGGCATTTCCGGCATTGATGAACTCAGAGACGGCGCAGTTCGGACAGTTTGTCGTCTGGCCATCGCGTGCCTCTTTAGTATCAGGAAATCCCGCAATCTGCCGCGCATTTGCGACGAATGACAGGTAAAATCGTCTTAGTAGTAGGCAGGTTCGCTCAGATCCTCTGCCGGTGCCGCGTCTTTTTTGCCCGATTTGCGGCCAAGGACCTATGGAATTCCCTGCATGATGAGAAAACTCCTTCCAAGACTTGATCTCGCGCCCAGGTTTGCTGCCGCGATTGTGTTCTTACTGCCAATCGGGTTTGCCCGGGCTCAAAACTCGCCGGCAAATAACCCATCGGCCCCGGCGAAGAGCCAACAGCCCCAGCCAAGCGGAGCCCCGGCCAAGGCTGCGCCAGTGGAAACGGCGAAGGCCGATGCTGGATCGAAACCGGCAATAACGGCACCCGACACAGCGACAGAGCCAAATCGCGCCCAGGCTTACTATCACCTGGCCTTGGCCAGCGTGTATGAGGATGACGCCATTTCGGAGGGACGCACCGATGAGATGAACCAGGCCATCGAGCAGTACAAGCTTGCCCTCGATGCCGATCCCGATTCCGCCGAGTTGAGCGACGATCTGGCGGATCTTTATTTCCGTGCTGACCGGGTGCACGATGCCGAGACCACCGCGAGGGCGCTACTAAAGTCTCATCCCGACGACGTCGACGCGCACCGGCTTCTGGGGCGCATTTACCTGAGGCAACTGGGCGAGGGTGCAAACGGAGGAGCGTCATCAGTGAGCTCCAGCAACGTGCTTGACCAAGCGATTGCGGAATTCGAGAAGATCGTTGCCTTGCAACCCAAGAGCGTGGAAGACCACATGGTGCTGGGGCAGCTTTACACGGTTAAGCACCAGCAGGAAAAGGCAGAAGCCGAGTTCAAGACCGCGCAGGATATTGAACCGGAGTCAGAAGAGGTGGTGCTGAACCTGGCGCGGCTGTACGCCGAAAGCGGGGACCTACAACATGCAGTGAAAGCCATCGAAGCAGTTCCCGTGGACGGAAGAACGCCGAAGATGGAGTTTACCCTGGGCGCTCTTTACGACCAGATGAAGCAACCCAAGGACGCCATCGCCGCCTACCAACGCGCTGACGACCTGGAGCCTGGTGACCTGCAGACCATGGATGCGCTGGCGTCGGCACTGCTTAGCGCCGAGCAGCTTGACGAGGCGCTCAAGGAGTATCAGGCGCTGGCCGAGGCTGACCCGGAAAACACTGAGGCGCTGGTTCATATCGGTGAGATTCAACGCCGCCAGGGTAAATACGAAGATGCGCTGGCCACCCTTCGCAAGGCGCGCAAGATTGACCCGACGTCATTGGAGGCCGGCTTTAACGAAGGGCTGGTGCTCGACATTCTGGGCCGCTTCGACGACGCCATCCAGACCTACCAGGAGATGGTCGACGCTACTTCGCACGCCAACGGCGCTTATACCGATGAGGAGAAAAACAACCGCTCCATTTTCCTGGAGCGCCTGGGTGCGGTGTACCTCGAGGACAACAAGACAGATCCGGCGATCGCGGCATACCAGAAGATGATCGATATGGGCGGAAGCTACGCCGCGCGTGGCTACCAAGGTCAAGTGGACGCGTACCGCAATGCCCACCAATTCGACAAGGCGATCGCGGTCTCTCGCAAGGCCGTTGCGGCCAGTCCCCAGGACCGCGACCTGAAGCTGATGCTCGCCAGCGAACTCGCCGACCAGGATCATCCTGAAGAAGGCCTGGCGATGGCAAGGAGCCTGCTTGAGGGCGCTACACCTGACCAGCAGCGTGGAGTTTGGTTTGCTTTAGCGCAGATGAACGTTCGCCTGCACCGCTGGAAGGATGCAGAGGATGCGCTGGACAAGGCTGAACCTTTGGCGACCAAGAAAGAAGACCGGACCTACTTGTTCTTTCTCCGCGGCGAATGGGCAGAGCGGCAGAAGCACCTGGATCAGGCCGAACAGTTCTTCCGTCAGGCGTTGAATCTGGATCCCGCCAACGCGATGACGCTCAACTATCTCGGCTATATGTGGGCGGACAAAGGGGTGAAGCTACCCGAAGCCCTCAAGATGATTCGCCAAGCTGTCGATGCCGAACCCATGAACGGCGCGTACCTGGATTCGCTGGGTTGGGTCTACTTCAAGATGGGTGAGTACGAGCTGGCCGAGGACAACCTGCGGCAGGCAGTCAATCGTGACCAGACCGACCCTACAGTTCACATGCACATGGGCGATCTCTATGAGAAGACCGGGCGCATCCGGCTGGCTGCGGCGCAGTGGCAG
>JBEKRG010000104.1:0-15870 GCA_049518955.1 Occallatibacter sp. | reverse complement strand
ATTCAGCGTGGAATTCTGTTCGATTGCAGCAAATCCTCCCGTATACAAAGCCTTGCTGCCTGAGCGTGTATTTCCGAAAGCCGAATTGGTAGCGTACTGCGAAGTCGCCGCATTATTGACGCTGCCTTGCACGAGATATCCGTCCGCGCTTTGCTCGTTTTCTTCCTGTGGTTCCTTGGGCATCTCGGGCGCGCTGCTCTGTGCGGATTGTTGATCAGGTTTCTTCACCAGAGCGGCACTTGGCGCTTGCGGTAATTCCCGCAAAGGTTGCGTAATTTGCGCGCTTGCAATCAGCCGATCGACCGGAAGCAACTTCAACTCCCATGCGGCCGCCGGCATATTCGGCACAACTGTTACTTCGGCATGGATCGTCGCGAAGCACTGCATTTCGACTTCGATCGTCCACTTTCCGTCCGCCAGATCATCAAACTGATACGAACCTTGCTGATCGGAAACGGCGGTCGCCGTCTTGCTGCCTTGTGTCGCTTTGATCGTCGCACCGGGCAGCGGCAGCCCGCCAAACCTCACGACGCCGCGATACGGGGAGCCCGCGGCGGGCACTGCGGCGCAAAGCATCAGCGCCATGCAGCAGACCGGGATGTAGACCGCTCGCCCCCAAAGCATGCGAGAACTCCCCCTCTTGCGCTAATTAGCCGACGGCTGCTCGATGTGATCGATTATCATCACCTCGACCGGTGCCTTCTGCGGTTCTAACTTCAGGCCGAGTTGCTCTTGCAGCGCGGTGAAAATCGAAGTAACAGAATCATCCGGTGTTGTTGTCTGCGAAACTCCATCGAGAACAAAATCATAGCTGCCTTTCAGGCCTGTCTCGTCCACCACCGGGCGATTCCCCACCTCGTCAAATCGCGAAAGCCAGTCCGCCGTCAGGTTCATGGGCCAGGCGCTCGCCGTGTATCGATTCGGCCCCGACCTTGCGAGCCGCGACCAGTGCGCACCCGGAGGTGGCTGTGTTCCGGGCGGAGTTCCCGGCGGCATAGGTGTTGCCTCGACTTCTCTAATCTTGGGCCCACCCTTTGCAACTACGAGCGCGTAGACCGGCACCTCATGCGTCTTAAAGCTGACTCGAAGCTGAAAACGATCGGCCAGCAGCGACTGCACCAGCAGGCGAGATTGTTCGACGCGCTCCGCCTGGCCGAGTTTGTTGATGGCTCCAATGTCCGCCTCCGAAGCCTTGGCCTGCACGTCGAAGAAATCCGTTCTTACCCAGCTCGGCCCACCGACAATCTGATCGTTATTCTTTGTGGAATAAGCCCAGCTAATGAGATTTTCGATCGATACATGCTGCGCCAGGAAGTTCCCAGGATCCATCCTGAGATTGAAGCCCGGGTGGGTTTCGTTGTTCGGCTTGATGGTGGCCACTTCAAACGCTCGCCGCTGTCCTGCCGGCGGGTGGAGAAGCGGCAGATTCGCCTGTATGGCATGCAGGATGCCAAAGCCCAGCAGCCGCGCCACGATCACAAGAACGACCGCGCCCAGCAAAACCCTTCTGTGCTGCCTCGCTCTATTCATGAACGTAATCGACCTCACATATTGGCATGGTCAACGCCAGAGGATAACGTTAGGAGCCTGCTCCCCTTAGACACCCGAGATCAGCATTTTGTTCCCGCGATGAACATTTTCGTGCTGTCATATGGCGTTCTGTCCGGTGCCGTTTCGTTTCACGTGGTCGATACGGCGAGCCTGCGGCGCGCACAACAGCGCAAAGGGCCAGCGCCATGCAGCAGACCGGGATGTAGAACGCTCGCCGCCAAGGCATGCGAGAACTCCCCCTCTTCCGCTAATTCGCCGACGACTGTCCTACATGGATTCTTACGCACAGGAATCCTGTGGCTGCGCTCATCTTCGCTGCTACCTCGTCTTAGCATTGGCTGTGCAGCAGGCGAAGCCCACGCGCAGATGCGTGCCTTGCATAGGGGGAGAATTCAAATGTAAGACGTCGACGACCTCCATTTGGCTCGGACTCCGCCTTCAATTCTTGGCCGCCGCTCCTCATTCCGTTCCGCCGCGACTAATTCGGCGACGGCTTTTCTACATGATCGATCACGATCACGTCGTCCATGGCCTTGGTCGCCGTGAACTTCAGCCCTAGTTGTTCCTGAACCGCTGTATATAAACTCGGCGGCGCATCCGGATTGTCTCCCGCCGGCGGTTGAATGGGTCCGTTGGTACCGCGGAACTGCGCAAACTGCGAATCGTCCGGCGTCCATTTCAAGTTGAAGTCGTAGCTTGCCGTCAACCCTGTCTGATCTACTACGGGTTTGTCCATCACCCCCGATTGCATCCAGCTTGCGAACTCCTTCATGGTCATGTTGCGCACAATCAGGTCGCCAAAACCCCTCAAGCCGAATCCCTGCGGGTCATTCGGCCCCGCCGTCGTCTCCTTCATTTTGGGGCCGCCGGCGGCGACCTGGATCGCGTACACGGAAAGCTCACGCTGCTCGTGGTGAAACTTCAGCGCGAATCGATCGGCCAGCAGCCCTTGCATCATCTCGCCCATCTGCTTGATGCTTGGCCTTCCGGGGACGTCCGCAACTCCGTCAATATCGTACAGATCGGTACCGAGCCAGTCAGGAGCGCCGATGATCTGCTTGGCATGCATTCCATAGGCAACGGCAATCAAGTCGTTCACATTCGTATGAAACGTTCTCGTGTGCGTGCCGTTGAATCCGAATCCCTTCCCTGGCTGGTTCGGCTGACTGGGTTTGATCGTGGCCACGTCGAATTTCGGATGGGCATCCGACGCCATCGGTTTGATCGGTTCAGGAATCGGCCACGCTGCATCTTCCGTGGTGCGCTCCAGGTTCAGCGTCAAGCCATTTGGCCCTTGCGTCCATGTGCCGTCGATCGTCTTCCCGTCGGCGCTCATTTTGCCTTCGTATTTGCCGCCGATCGCGTCCATCGAGAAGGTCAGCGTGCCGCCATCAAACGTCGTCTTACCCGCTACGAACGGCTGACCGCCCTGATCGATACTGTAAAAAGTCAGCTTGTAGCTGCCATCTGCCGCCTTCACAATCTTGATTTCCGTCCGCAGATCGCGATTCGCCTGCGCAATATGCAGTGTCCCCTGCCAGGTGCCGACAATGTCCTGCGCAGGAGCTGGCGTGGATGTTTGTGTTGCCGGCGCACCGGCGGGTGCCGGTGGCGCAGCCGGTGCCGCCGCGGGCGCCGCGCTTGGCGCTGATGCCGGCGCGGTGGCCGGGGTCTGAGCAATCGCGCCTGACGCGCCGACCGCCGTCAGCACTGCAATCGCTCCGGCTGAAAACCACCGCTGCCCATAAAACGCGATTCTGCCGAGACGCAGTTTGCACCCAATCCGATTCCATCTCATAGTGGAGGGCTCCATGTTCCGCGCCTATCGCAATTGCGAGCAGGACGCCAATGCCAGATTTTTCCGGTCCGGAGAAGAATACACCTGTAGGATCAATTACGCGCCCTCTGCTTCCCAAGTTCCCGCCCTTTATCCGTCATTTCAAGCACCGCAGTTCGACTCGCAATTAATTTGGCGACGGCTGCTCGAGTTGGTCGGGCCTCAGTCGAAATCTGGCCGGGAATGGCGCACGGCTCGCTACTGCAGATTAGGTCGCGGATCCCAGAATTAAAGATGCTGAGTTTCGAGCGGCCGGGGTTCCCGACCGTCTACCTTATGGAGAACGACTTCTTAGAGCTTTCCGTTGTGCATGCGGTGTTGTGGGTTCCGACCCGGGGAGGAGAATGTTTGTTGTGACAAAACACGAATGCAACAAACCGACCATCGGCAGAAGACGAACGCTGATTGTCGCCACGTTTTCTGCGATTGCCATTCTTTGCGTGTGTGCCGCGGCCCAGGCCCCAGCGGCGCAATCCTTCGACGTTGCCTCAATTCACATCAACAACACGGAAACCGACGGCCACCACCACATCGTCAGCGACCCGGCTGAGAGCCACTTCCGCACCGTTAATCTCGCACTTCGCGACCTCATTCAGTTTGCCTATGGCGTACCCGACTCGCAGATTGTGGGCGGGCCGGCTTGGCTCGATTCCATCATGTTCGACATCGACGCGAAATCCGACTCCTTGGTTGATGCCGAGTTACACGCGATGCCGACCGAACAGGCGCGGTATGAGAAACAACTGATGGTGCAGGCGCTGCTGGCCGATAGATTCAAGCTCAAGGTCCATCAGGAGACGCGGCAGTTTCCTGTCTATACGCTGGTTGTCACTAAAGACGGCCCCAGGTTCAAGCCGTCGAAGGCCAATGGCACTACCATCGATACCGGCCAGACGCGCCTGCATATCGCGGGCAGCGATGACACCATGAGCATCCTCGCGCGCGAACTGGCTCAGATCCTGGGCCGCGTTGTGGTGAACCAGACCGGGCTCACCGGCCGCTACGACGTCAGTCTGCGCTGGACCCCGGACGATGCTGCTGCCGCGGCTCCTACCACTCCCGATATTCCGCCTGACATCTTTACCGCGATCCAGGAGCAGCTTGGGCTCAAGCTAGAATCGGCAAAAGGACCCGTCCCCGTGCTCGTCATCGACAGCGTAGAGAGACCTTCGCCAAATTAGCAATCTGTAGATCGCCAGAAAAACGACGTTCTATTCAGGAGCGAAAATCTCCTGACGCGGTGCCGGCTCCTCGACTTATCCGACGGTTACTCTCAAATCGCCGAAGTGTTCATCGAGCGTCAGGAAATCAATCCGTCGGGAACTCAGAAATCTGCCTCCCTGGCGTTCGATTCGCGCATTGGCGATAATGCGCCAATCCACCAGAACTAGAACTGGCTTGGTTCTGATTTGCTGACTGCCATCGAATCGTCACATTCTCTGGTCGGGACGCCAAATTCGAAGAACCTGTCGTGGAAAGCCTTTCGAGGATTCAGATTCGCAGCAGAGCAAGCTTGAGAAGGTTAAAGGTCGATTGTTGTATTCCGCCAAGATTTCATGAGCTCACTCGAATCACATCGGTTTCGCCTCCGGTTCGAATGTGGACGAAGAACAACTCTAGCCTTCCGTGCTTCGGCTATGGAGTCAACGGCGGCTCGAAAAGGTCGGAGCCAAGAGCTAGAAGCAAAAAGGGCAGACATCATTATGGTGTCGGCGGCGCCGCAGGGCCTTTGCTGTTGGGAGGGTCGACGGTGTTGAACTTTCGCGCCAGGTCAGGCGTCGACTGCACGTCTTGCGCAGGCGGATTGTTGGCCTTCGCTACTTCTACGCCAAACACGTAGCTCGGCCCGAACATGTTACTTGTGAAGATGACCAGCGTCTTGTCCGGAGAAAAGCGGACATTGGGCTCCTCGCGATAGTAGTGGTGCGACATATTGACCAAGTGTTCGGAGTGGAAGACTCCTGGCTGCCAGAAGCTGGGCTCGTTGAGCGCGCCTTCTCCGCCCGTGATCAATTGCGGATGGAGAAGCTCAATCCACTCGCCGTTTGTGGACCTGGCCACCTGCCCGGGGTCGCCGCCGTCATCGCAAAACAGCGACAGATCACGAGTCAGGTTAAAGTGAATGCCCCACTCGTCTCGTTGCATGTGATATGCGGTGCGCTGCCCAGTCTTCAGGTTATAGCTGGCAAGAAAAAAGTCCTCGCCCTTTGGGTACTGCCAGTCATACCAGATTGTCTCGCCGTCGAGGCCCCAGAATTCGTGGCCCGCGATCTCCATCAACATCGTGCGCTTGTGGATGAGTGTGTTGTGGGTGCCGTCGGTGTGGATCATCCAGATGCGGTCCACCTTCTGCCATGGCCCCTCGTGGCAATACATCAGCAAAGTCGGATCGGTGGGCGAGAAGAGCAGGTGGTTCACCCAATCGGTGGAATGCAGAAGTATTTTGATGTCCCCCGGCTTCTCCCCGTTCGGCCCCGGCTCGAGGCGAATGGTGAATAGCACTAGGGGCAGTCGCGCCGCGAGACGAGCCTCCATCATCGCGCCCTTATCTGTGGGCTGGTAATGCGGCCCCTGCGCCTCGCTGGCCACGCGGTTGTCCGCGGCGCCGGCGGATTGAGATGAGGCGTGGAAGTTCGAACCGTACTCCTTTCCCGTCGCGTCGTCCTCGATGTAGGTTCCCGCCGCCAGTGTTTCGTCCGCGTTAACGCTCACGATGTTTCGTTTCGCCGGCAGGTCCACCAGCTTGCGAATTGTGCCAGTGTTGGTGTCTGCCTTGTACACCGAAGTCACGCCCGTCGCTGGATCGGTTTTGGTGAAGAACACGCTGTTGGTCTTATACCCCGCCACCAAGGCGTGAACGGTGCCCGCGCGCGGCCCGCGCGTATCGGCTCCACTCGCACTCTCCTGACCCGTCGGATTCGCCACCAGCAGCTTCGTGCTACGCGTCGCCAGGTTCAGCACATGGATGCCGTCCGGCGCGGTGTAGATCATCTGCTTCCCATCCGGTGTATACGCATTCACATTGAAGTAAAATCCGCCGGAATTGGGCTCGTCGCTCAGCCGCCAGACACGATGTCCCGTGTCCTTATCCACCCAGCTTCGCGGTATTGATCCGGAGGGTGTGGTTTGAGCAATGCAGGCAAGAGGTTGGGTCAGGAGAGTGAATGCGGTGACGGTGCGGAGTCTCATTGCGGAAACACTCCTTCAGGCTGAGCTGAAGTAAAACATGCCGGAATCTTCCTTTCGTCTTCCCGGCATTAACGAATATACGTCGAGTTTCACCGGAGCGTATCCGCGAAGGACTTTGCCGGGATCAATTGGCGAGGCGTCCGCTTTATGTCTTCCTGCAGCTAGCCGCCGTTGAAGAATGTGCGTTCATACGATTGCCGGTTGCAAGCGGGCGCATTGAATCTATAATGCGAGGTCATGTTCACACGTGGATTATCGATTGGCTTTCTACTAGCGGCATTGACGGCCTGTGCGAGCGGCGCAGCACAGTCCGACGGAACCCCCCATTTGGACAATTCCGGCGGGCGATCTCATCTCATAGTGGATGGGAAGCCGTTCCTCATTCTCGGTGGCGAGCTCCGCAACTCAAGCGCGTCCAGCCTCGACTTTATGAAGCCTATCTGGCCCCGGATGGCCGCCGACAACCTGAATACGTTGCTGGCGCCCGTTTCGTGGGAGCTGATTGAGCCCGAGGAAGGCAAATTCGATTTCTCGCTCGTCGATGGGATGATCGCAGCCGCCCAGGACAATTGTCTCCACCTTGTATTCCTGTGGTTTGGAAGCTGGAAGAATGGTGATTCGTTCTATGCCCCTGCATGGGTAAGGTCGGACCTGAAGCGGTTTCCTCGCGCGCAGGACCACCAGAGCGGCAACCTGGAGATCCTTTCGGCGTTCAGCGACGCCGATCGCGACGCGGATGCACACGCATTCGCGGCGTTGATGAAGCACATTCGTGCGGTGGATGGCAGCAAGCATACGGTGCTGATGATGCAGGTGGAAAATGAATCCGGTGTCCTCGGTTCGCCGCGGGACTATTCCCCGGAAGCTGAGGCAGTCTGGAAGAGCGATGTGCCTGAGCGGCTGCTTTCATTCCTCGTGAAGAATAAACAGTCGCTCCAGCCGGAGTTACTTGATGTGTGGAGGAAGGCGGGCTTCAGGAATCAAGGTACATGGGCAGAGGTCTTCGGCGCTTCGCAAAGAGCGGATGAGATTTTCGAGGCTTGGCAATACTCTCAATACATCGACGCAGTGGCAGCGGCAGGCAAAGCGGAATATCCCATTCCCATGTATGTGAATGCGTGGCTAACGCAATACCCCGGTGAGCCTGGAGGCGAGCACCCCAGCGGTGGCGCGGTCTCCCGCATGCTCGACGTCTGGCTTGCCGGAATCTCGCACATTGATGCGCTGGCTCCCGACATTTATCTGCCAGACTTGCGGGGCGTCCTGGCTAGTTATGACCATTTGGGAAATCCGCTGTTCGTTCCGGAGACACGCGGCGGAGAGGCGGCCGGCGCGAATGCCCTGTATGCCTTTGGTCAGGGTGCCATCGGTTTTTCGCCATTTGCCATCGACGGAGCGAACGATAATCAGCCTCTCACGTTTGCATACGACACACTGAACAGGCTTGCGCCACTGCTCACCGGCGTCGGCCGATCGCAGATGACGAGTGTGGTCCGGCAGGCCGGAGACACCAAGACCGCCATCGAGCTCGGCGGCTATTTGTTGCGAATCCAATATCAGGCAGGAACGCAAGCTCCGGGACCGCTGCGACAGGAGTGTCCGAATGTCCCTCCTGGCGCCGCGATCGTCATCAACACTGCCCCGGACGAATTCGTAATCGCCGGAGAGGGGCTGACTGTCACCTTTCTTCCTGATTCTCAGGGGCCAGATCGTGTCGAGTTGATGAGCGTTGAAGAGGGTACGTTCGCGAATGGGACCTGGGTGCCCGGACGGCATCTCAACGGCGATGAGACCGACGGTGGCAATTTCCTCATCTTCTCTTGCGCCGCGCCATCCATTCAGAAGGTACGGCTCTACCGGCACGACTGAGGTCCACTTATGTTTTTCGCGGACATTCCCCGGGCCGACCGAATCGCGGGGAGCCGGATTCATTTACGGAACAGCCGACATGGCGCGGATCGTCAGCTGGGAGAGCGCATTTCCAGGTCTCCTGGATTCGCCCCTCAATGCTTTTGCCAAAGGGTTCTGGGGATACATCGAAGGAATCAAAATATCAATAAGTATAAATATATTGAATAACTTGTGGTGATGAGGCGACTCCTGAACCAGATTAAAAATAAGTTTTCTATTGACAGTCGTGATTGAGAGTGGTTTTATTTTGGGCTGAGGTCGGACCACCGCTATTCCAGCCGCGGAAGAATCGCGGCGCTCCCCACTGTTTGGCGTTGGTGAGATGCTGCAAATTCTTCAGCGATAGAGTCTGTTCTCGACCACTTCCACTTCAAGGAGGTTTCCCCGTGAACTCTCTGAAAACGTTTAATAAATCAGTCACTACGGTTGAAGGTTGCAGTGATAACAGGGCCAAGGTGGCGTTAGCGATTTTCTCTTTGGCGCTGTGCCTCGTGTGGACGGCGATACCGGCAAGAGCACAGACCGCAGGCGAGGGTTCCATCGAAGGCACAGTCGTTGATTCGACTGGGTCCGTCATTGCGCACGCAAACATCAAGATCACCAATGTGGCCACTGGTGTCGCTGCGGTCCAGAACTCCACGTCGGCAGGTTTCTTCAACTTCGCTCCAGTGCTTCCCGGCACCTATACTGTGCAGATTGAGGCGAAGGGGTTTAAGACGCTGGTGCAGGACAACGTGGTTGTCAACGCCCTGCAGGTCAGAACGATCAGCCCGGTGCTGAGCGTAGGCACTGAAACGCAAACCGTCACCGTCACTGGCGCTCCTCCCGTGCTCGATACGGCCGATGCCACCATCGAGACTACGATTCAAAACGCCGCCTACTCGGGTCTGCCTATCCAGATGAACGGAAGCCAGCAGCGTGATCCGACGGCCTTTGGCACGCTGACACCGGGAGCACAAGGCGGCTCGCGCCTGCCCGTTATCGGCGGCACCGGGAACTACCTCGGCCAGCTTTACCTTGACGGCATGCCGGCCGAAACCGTCAGCCAGCAAGGTGACAACCGGCTCGTTTCGCTCACTATGAGCGTTGACGCAGTCGATCAGTTTCAAGTTCTCAGCAGCACGCCGCCCGCCGAGTATATGGGCGCAGGCGCCGAGAACTTCACCATGAAGTCCGGTGGCCTGCAATACCACGGCCAGGTTTCGGATTTCCTGCGCAACACAGCCTTCGACGCTTGGTCGTTCACCAACAAGTGGGCGACCACCAAAAACGCGGCGGGCACGACCATCTATGCGCCCAAACCGCCTGAGCACCAAAACGAATTGTCGATCAGCGGGGGCGGCGTCGTGCCCCACACGGGAAAGAAGCTGTTCTTCTTCGTCGCCTATGACAAGTACCACGACCGCAACGTCGTTCAACCCTCTCTATTTACGATTCCGAGCGCTCTGATGACCCAGGGCAATTTCACAGAGCTCAATGGCGGCGTTGGAACAGGATTGACAGGTACGGGCTCCAACAATCCACCAATTATCGACGATCCGACAACGACAACCTGCAGTGGCAGCACTTGCACACGGCAGCCGTTCGAGTACAACGGAACATACAACGTGATCCCTCCAGGCGACATTTCGCCAATCGCCAAGGCGATGGAGTCGTTTATGCCATCGCCCACCAACACCGGTTCGCTCGTCAATAACTATCTCGGCGGCACGCCCAAGGGCTATGACAATCACCTCACCGATTGGCGCGTCGATTACGACCTCAACTCCAGACAGCGCATCTCGTCGGTGGGCACGATCGGAGTCGAGAACTATCTCAACAACTTCAGCACTCCTTATCTTCCCCTGCCGTACACCGGCGGTGACCTCGCCAACGTTTATCCGAAGAATTACATCGTCGAGGATGCTTACACCATCACCCCGAACGTCGTGAATCAGTTAAAACTCGGGTTCACCCGCTTCTTCCAGAACATTCACGACTCCACACAGAATGTGAAGCAGTATGAGATTGGGACCATGGGGGTCACCAATCTCCCGCAGGGCCAGGCCGGCCAGGAGTTTCCGGGAGTTTCGTTTGGAACCTCAGCGGCCTTCGGCACCGTGCAAACCACCTGGACCGGAAACAGTGGCTCCGTCGCCACCCAGCTGACCACCCCGAACAATTATGCAATCACTGACAACGTGGAGTGGCTGAAGGGCAAGCATGCGCTCTCCATGGGCATGACCTTCCAGTTTCAGGAGATCAACAACGCCAATCCGGCTACATACACAGGCTTTCTCCAGCTCATGTTCAATCCATACTCGACTGCCAACTTTTCCGGGACTTCGTTGACCACGGGAACAGCCGCGGCTCCGTCCGGCTACTCCTACGCCAGCTTCCTTTTGGGCGCCGTCGGCGGATCCACTTCCAACGACACGTCCGCGCCGTCTCTCGGGTTGCAACCTGTGAGCGAAGAAGGCGGCCGCTACAAGGTCATCTCGCCCTATGTGCAAGACAGCTACAAGCTAACACCGAAGCTCACTCTGGACCTCGGCCTGCGCTGGGACTACCTGCCGCCATTTCACGAAGTCAAGGATCACTGGACGTTCCTCAATCCCAAACTCACCAATCCGCTCACGAACACGCCCGGCCTGCTTCAGTTCGCCGGAAACTACGGCGGCTCCGGAGTCAGTTGCGGTTGCACTACTCCCGTGAAAACCTACTGGAAGAACTGGGGACCGCGGGTCGGCCTCGCCTATCAATTCAACAGCAAAACCGTCGTTCGTGCCGGCTATGCTCAAGTCTTCTCGCAGGGCGGCGGCGTGGGCGGCCGTGGCGGTGCCTTTAATGGAACGGGCCAGACCGGCTTTAACAACACTGCAATAGGCCCCACCGAAAGCGGCATCGGTTCAGGTGCAGGACCTGCCTACTGGCTGAACGGGAACACCGCATACCTCGGCGCCAACGCCAACACGGGGCTGTTTGGACCGGCGTTCGCGGGTTATCCGGCACCGCCTGCGCCCGGCGTGGCCGCACAGGAGCTCAACACGGGGAACTACTTGAACGGCACATCGTATGTGAGCGCCAGCACCGTCTCCTACGCCGACCCCTACTTTTCGGGCCGGGCGCCGGAGCTGGAGCTTTATAACTTCGGCATTGAACGTGGCATCACCTCGAACATGACGCTGGCCGTCAACTATGTCGGCAATGAGAGCCACTTCATCATCAACTCCACCAACACCGGCACCGGCAATGCGCGCGGGTATTGGACTAACCAAGTGAATCCCATCTACCTGGTCGCTTTGGGACCGCTGACAGACAGCACAGGCAAGACGCCCCTGCTGAATGCGCAGGCCACCCCGGCCAACGTCGCGCTCGTTGAAGCAGCGGTTCCCAGCGCGCCAGCTCCGGCATTCTTTACCGCGGCCGGAGCGGCCAGCAGCAAAGCCACCATCGGCCAGATGCTGACGCCCTTCCCGCAATACAGCGGCGTGAGCGACACATGGGGCAACGTGGGCAACTTCAGCTTCAACTCGCTTCAGGTCACACTCGACCAGCGCCTGAGTCACGGACTCACCTTCGATGTGAACTACACCTTTGGAAAAAACCTTGGAGATGACGGTCCCTATCGGGATGGATACGATATACCGTCCTCCGCCATTTCGCATGGGACCAAGTCGTTCAAACAGGATCGGATCGATCGCTCGTGGACAACAATCTCCAGCCCGAGCACGCTGCATGTTTACAGCGTGTACGCGTTGCCATTTGGCCGGGGCGGGATCGGCGCCGACAATCTGCTGGTCCGCTGGCTCGCGGGCGGCTGGCAGATTTCCGGCATCTATCAATTCAGCTCGGGAACTCCCTTGCAGCTCACCTGGTCGGGATGCAGCGGAACCAACTGCCCGGCACAGGGCCAGAATATGCCCGATCTAGCCAGCGGCTACGCAGGCAACAGCCGCATCATTGGGAAGTATGGAACCAGCCCGAATGGAACCACCGCTTGCAACCTGGGCATCGCTCCCATCGGGGGCAAATGCACTGCAATTCAGTACGTCGACCCTGCTGGCTACCAGGCACCGCAGGACGTTGGCACCACTACCCCAACACACGTTGCGCAGTACTTGATTGGAAATGCTCCACGCACGGCTCCATATGGCGTCAGAAACCCCAACAACTGGGATCTTGATACCGGCATTCGGCGAAGCTTCCCGCTGCACCTCGAAAACGCCGAATTCGTCTTCGAGGCCGATTGCCTGAATACCTGGAACAATGTGGTTTTCTCGGGGCCCAATGGCGCATGGTCCTCTGGATCGACTTCCTTTGGTGCAATTACAGGCATCTCCAATAACCCGCGCGACTGGCAGTTCGCCGGCCACATCAACTTCTAGCCTCTTCATCGCCCACCAACCCTCTGAGCCAGATGCGTTGAATTCCGCGCATCTGGTTCATTGGGAATGTTTCAATTCCGGGTCGAGGCGGTGCATGCCAGCTCGGAAGCTGAAACAAATGCTCGCTATCGGCTTGCCATCGTGGTTGCGGCCCACTGCATAGAATTGCCAGCGTCCGGCGTTCTTGCGATACTGTGTCAAGCGAGCTTTTCGGGTTGCTTTCCTGTCATCCGTACTGTCAAACTGTCCCACGTTCTTTTTTCCTCGAACCGCAATGCGGCGTGTTTTTCGAGCGCCGAAACTCGCCGGAAATGTGTTGGAGACTTGAGAAAACCGTAGCTCCGGGATTGGAATACGGTAGCGTGAGCCAATCAGTCAAATGGTGATTCTAAAGGGCGGGAGTAGTTCAGTGGCAGAACGTCAGCTTCCCAAGCTGAATGTCGCCGGTTCGATCCCGGTCTCCCGCTCCAACACCCATCATGATCGCCACTTAGCGAAGTCAGCGCCTAGATGACCTCCTGCACTTTCATCACCAGTGCAGTGAATGTGTCCTCGACCTTCACCAGCATCTGATGCGGTGTGCCTGCCGGCACGTGCGCCACATCCCCCGCCCGCAGCGTCTGCCGTGTTCCTCCCTCAATCGACACCCCGCGCGTCTCGCCCGGAGCAATTGTCCGCGCTCCGTTCAAAACGCCGCCTGTAACCAGCGTTGCCTTGCCCGCCAGAACGCAGAACAGGTCAGCTAACTTCTCGTGCAATTCTGCCTCGCCGTCGCGGCTCCGAAATGAAAGCATCGCGCAGTGCTGCGGATACTCCTTCAACGTTTCCGACGCCGACCCATCCCCATGCTTAGCCAGCTTGCGCAGGTATGCCCCGCGCTCAAGCAGAACCGCCGGCGACCAGTGATCCACCACGTTCATCGAGGCCGCCTCTTTTGCAACCACTTTATCCAGGTTCACATCCTTCAATATCGCTTTCGACAGCAAATCCATTTCGACCCCTTTTGCTTCGGCACTTTCCAGCTACGTTCGGCCCTTCACAATTTAGCCAGTTTCCTCGCCCGCTTGAAAACCTTCAGCAGCATTGCTCGCGTCAGCTTCCCAGTGTTCGTGTTTTGCAGCGATGGATGATAGCAAGCAATCACGATCAGGCCGCTCGGGAGCTTGTATTCCGCTCCATGGGAAAAAACAAACTCCGCGCGCGACCGTAACATTCCTGTTCTCATCCCGTGCGCCAGTAAGCCATCGAACGCAATCCGTCCCAAACACACCACTACGCGCAAATCCTTCAACAGGCTCATCTCCTGGTCGAGCCACGGTGCGCAGTTGCGCAACTCTTCCGGCGTAGGCTTGTTGCCTGGTGGAGCGCAGCGGGCCATCGCCGTGATCCAAAGCCCGTTCAGCTTCATCCCATCGTCGCGCGCCGTCGCTTTCGCCTGCGACGCAAAGCCTGCCTCGTGCAGCACCGGGTACAAAAAGTCGCCCGAACCGTCGCCCGTGAACGGCCGGCCGGTTCGATTCGACCCATGCGCTCCCGGCGCCAGGCCGAGAGCCATCACCCGCGCCGTAGGATCGCCAAACGATGGCACTGGCCGTCCCCAATACTCCCAGTCCATATAGGCCCGCCGGCGCTTGCTCGCCACTTCCGCGCAATGCGCGCGCAACCGCGGGCATAGCTCGCACGCGATGATCCGCGCATTCAACGCTGCAAGAGTTGAGGTCCCGGCCATGAAGAAATTCTACGTCGCGGTGCCGCGAGCTTATGGCAAACTTGGTGCGGAGGAGTTCGCACGATGAAACATGCAAGGCTCTTGCTTCTCGCCGGCGATTTTGTTGAGGATTACGAGATTATGGTTCCTTTTCAAGCGCTGCAAATGGTTGGCCATACCCTTCACGCCGTCTGTCCCGGCAAGAAGAAAGGCGATCAGATTCGCACCGCGATCCACGACTTCGAGGGCGATCAAACCTACACCGAAAAGCGCGGCCACAACTTCACGCTCAATGCCACGTTCGACGAAATCGACCCCGCGCGCTATGACGGCCTCGTCATTCCCGGCGGCCGCGCGCCCGAGTATTTGCGCCTCAACCCCAAGGTTCTCGACACGATTCGCCACTTTGCCAAGACCAACAAGCCGATCGCCGCGCTTTGCCACGGTCCGCAACTGCTGGCCGCTGCGGGCGTCATTAAGGGCCGCAAGCTCAACGCCTATCCCGCTTGCGCTCCCGAGGTCGAACTCGCCGGCGGAACCTACGTCACGGTTGACATGACAAGTGCCGTCGTCGATGGCAACCTCGTCACCGGCCCCGCCTGGCCCGCACACCCCGCCTGGCTTGCTAAATTCCTCGAGGTTCTTGAGGCCCGCGCAGCATCCTGATCGCGGTTTCCGTTCGCCTCAAATGCGCTGACTGCGGCGCGCGAGCATCAACATACCGCGCCGCATCTGTTCGTCCGCACCCTGTGCCATACTGAATTTGTCTTCGCCTTCCTCAGGAATCGGAATCGCTCCAGATGCCCGGCCAACCCAACCCGGAGTTCCTGCGTCGCGCCATCGCGCTGGCCACGCGCAACGTTCTCACCGCGACCGGCGGACCCTTTGCGGCTGCGGTCGTGCGCGAGGGCAGAATCGTCGGCGAAGGCGCCAACACTGTCACCTCGACGAACGATCCCACTGCGCACGCCGAGGTGAACGCCATCCGCGCCGCCGCCAAAGCTCTGCGGACCTTTACGCTTGCCGGTTGCGAGCTCTACACCAGTTGTGAGCCATGTCCCATGTGCCTGGCTGCGGCTTATTGGGCGCGACTCGACGCCGTTTATTACGGTGCCAGCGCCGCCGACGCGGCCCGCGCCGGCTTCGACGATGCTTTTCTCTACGCCGAGCTTCGCAAAGACGCCGGCGAGCGCAAACTCAGCTCAACTCAATTGCTCGCCGACGAAGCCTGGGCCAGCTTTGCCGCCTGGATCGCCTCGCCTAACAGAGTCGAGTACTGACCGCTTCTCCCTCGACTGAGGTGCTTG
>JBEKRG010000103.1:0-15981 GCA_049518955.1 Occallatibacter sp. | reverse complement strand
TTCTTTGGCCTCAAGCGTCGCGGCACCGAGAGGGCGGCATGACGGCTGCTATCCGCTGCGCCATCTACACACGCAAGTCGTCCGAGGAGGGCCTCGAGCAGTCATTTAACTCGCTCGACGCCCAGCGCGAGGCCTGCGAATCCTATATCCAGAGTCAGCGTCATGAAGGCTGGCATGCGCTCGCGGCACATTACGACGACGGCGGTTTCTCGGGTGGCAACATGGAACGGCCCGCACTGAAGCGCTTGATGGCCGACATTCAGGAAGGCAAAATTAACACCGTTGTCGTCTACAAAGTAGACCGCCTCACCCGGTCGCTTGCCGACTTCGCCAAGATCATCGAAAAGTTCGACGCCCATAAGGTCAGTTTTGTCTCCGTGACGCAGCAGTTCAACACCACCACCTCGATGGGCCGGCTGACGCTCAACGTCCTCCTCTCCTTTGCCCAGTTCGAGCGCGAAGTGACGGGCGAACGCATCCGCGACAAGATCGCCGCCTCGAAGAAGCGCGGCATGTGGATGGGAGGAATTGTTCCACTCGGCTATGAGTTGCGCGACCGTAAACTCCACATTCATCCCGAGGAAGCGGCGATCGTTCGCACCATCTACTCGAACTACCTTCGTCTGGGTTGTGTCATGGCCCTCAAGGAGTATCTCGATCAGAACGGGATCCGGAGCAAGCCGCGCTCAAGATTCATCGGGACAAATCCCCCGGCAACGAGCTTCTCCCGGGGTGGCCTCTATCTGATTCTTCGCAGCCACATTTACGTGGGCGAAATCTTCCACAAAGGCGCCACTTATCCCGGAAAGCACGAGGCGATTATCGACCGGGTGCAGTGGAACAAGGTGCAGGAACTTCTTCGCGTGAATCAGCAGGGCAAACGGCGCAAGACTCGCGTGACCAAGGCAAGTCTGCTCACAGGAATCCTCTTCGACGCGGTAGGCAACCTGTACACTCCAACGCATGCGAAAAAAGGCGGCCGCCGCTACCGCTACTACACTTCGCAGGCGGTGATCCACAAGGCCGTGGAGACCGATGTGCCGGCGCGCATCCCGGCACACGACCTCGAAGTTGCAGTTACCGACCGAATCCTCGCGTTCCTGAAATCGCCGAAGCAGGTTCTTGGCGCACTCGTGCCGTCCGGCCAACGGAGCCGTGGCGGGCGCTTTGCGGATCTCCTCCGTCAGGCGTCGGAGAAAGTCTCATCCTCTGCGAGGGCCTCGTCCGATACCAGGGAACGCTTTATACGAGCAATTCTTGAACGTGTCGTAATCCATCAGGATGAAGTAGAGGTATTGATCCGCAAGGACACGCTCATTCATCAATTAGCCGGGAAGACAGCGCCGCCATCTACTACCGGTCACGATGTTCTTCGCCTACAGTGTCCCTTCCGCCATGCAGTTCAAGGAAAGGCGGTGCGTCTGATCGTTGGCGATCGGCAGCCTCCGCCCGCCGCCAACACCATGGCAATCCTAAAAGCTATTGCCCGGGCTCGCACATGGCGAGACCAGATCATTGCGGGCGAAGCCTCCGGGATTCGGGATCTTGCCAGGATCCACAAGCTGAATCACTCCTACGTCAAGAGAATCTATTCCTTCGCCTCGTTCAGTCCAACCTCCATCGCGGCAATCCTGAACGGCGCAGTCCCTCCCGACGTATCGCTCGATTCCTTGGTCCGCAGAATCCCTCTCGTATGGGCGGAACAAGCTTCCGTCATCGCCACGGCAACGGAGTCCACCATCTGAAATGTGAATAGGGCGAGAGGAAGAAGACTTTCCGCCCCCAATCTTTGCGCTCTTTCTACAGCTGGCTTCCGATACGTCTTTTTCCGGCAAGTTAGAAAGCTAGGCCCGGCGAACCGGAAACGCGCATCAATATATGTGCTTTCGATGAGCGCGTATCAACATATATGTGTCAGATTCCCTGCCCCCACCACCGCGCGGGTCCGCCAGATGCGACTTGCGAGTTTGCTATAAGAAAACTGCTCGCCAGCAGGGCATTGCTATCAGCAAAGTCGGAATGGACTGAAACCCTTATTTCCGGCGATTCCTGCCACGGGGATCGGCCATACGGTGCCATTCGCCTGCCGTTCGGATGCACAAGGCCAATCCAGCATTTGCGCTAACCGCACGCAGACGAAGTCGTCGCATCCGCCTGAAAGGTGATTCGGTCGGAAAGGCGACGCCAAAGGCCAGATCTAAGCAGCACCATTATCTTTGACCGGAAATGACCGGTCGAGCATATCGAGAAGTTCAATTCCCGACTGTCCCACTGTAAAGCGAGTCACATTGACCGGCTCGGGACGACGCCGCCGATGGCAAATTGGAGCGGCTGGCTCTCCAGTACTTTCCGGTAGTTGTCTGACATGTCGTCGTCAACGTGTGCTCCCTCCTTGTCGGCAACGCCCAAAACGACTTCTCTGCGCGTGAGCGGTGCGCACCCGAAGACCTTGAGCACGGGCTTTGTCCACCAGGCCCCAAGGAGAATTTCCCGATAGGTGCTCATGTCAGGATTGGCTCTAAGTGAAAGCCGTGGTGGCTCCTGATGGATCTCAACCGCAAATGGCAAGCTCATCAGCGTGACTCTGCGGTTCAGAGGTGAGAGCGATTCTGCAGTGGCCCACGGTCCTTCGAGTACGCCGAGAGCTAAGTAATCAGAACGAATGCGTTTCAGAAGCGGAATGCTGCGACCCGTCTCATGGACAAGGGCCCGGATTGTGGTCGCAATCGTAAGCGCCGCAGGCGTTTTTCCCCCAGCCATTGCAACAATCGCGTCTCTGAGGTTTTGGCGATGATCCTCAAGCCGGTCCAGGAAAAACTTCTTCCTTTCTGTATTACTCAATTTCGCCATAGCGTGTTGGAGCATCAAGCGGCTGCGGACGGATTCACCGAGTCTGCCACCGATGTCCAGTTTAACGATCTCACTATAATGGAACCACCACTATCGGAACAATCAGAATGGCGTCACGACTTCATCGGCTATCTCCGCAAAGAACGCGGCGACAATGAAGTCGATGAACAGGAATGAAGCGGAAAGAGGAAATCTAGTGAAGAGCACGATCATATTCGCACTGATACTCTCCGTTGCCACTACTCTCGCCTCTCAAACCAAAGCTGCGAGTCCGTGGCAGATGAGCAAGTACACAGACCCTGTAACAGATGTCACCTATACCCGCTTTTCAGTTCGTTCGGTTGATGGAACAGCGCGATTGATTGCACAGTGTGAGGATGGCGGCGATGCGAGTATGTCTATATCGACCACCAGCATTCTGGAAGACGTTGACTCAGAAATACTCACGCGCGTGGACAAAGAAGAAGCGCAATCGCAGGGCACCGATCTTGTGTTTCTTTTCAAGAATGCCATTTTGCCAAGGTTGGATGTTGGGGATGTAGTGTATTCCTCCAAGATACAAGTAGAAGCGGAAATCTATTCAGAAGGAACTCACGTTTGGGTTTTCAACACTAAGGGTTTTCCAAAGGAGGCATTGATGAAACAATGCGAAAACACTTCATCCGTACATTTGGAAGCAGCACACGATGAAGCCTCGGAAAGACTTGTCTGTGAAAAGGAAAAGGACCGCGAGGAGCCGGAAACCTGCCTCAAAGAGTGGCGAGAGGAACAAGCCTGTGCGAATCGTGCCGCTAATGAGAGTATGGCTGCTTGCAAGACCAGACTCTTCCCTGACGGCATTCCGCTGTGCGCTGACGTGATGTCGGCAAAAGGAAGTCACCCAACTTGTAAGGGGAGCTTGGGGCAGATCTTCCCCGCGGTACTTCCTCTTTGCAAGGATGTGAAACCGGCAGTTGGAGGAAAGTACCCCACCTGTTTGGATAACTGAACGTTCCAATTCTGGTAAATCCACGAATGGCCTGAATCGGAGTAGTTTATATGAAACTGTTAATGACGACGCGAGGAGCTGCGAACTACCTGCACGTTGATGGCGCCACGATTCAGCGTTACATTCGTGCGGGCACTCCTCGCAGCCCAGCGCTGTGGGTTGAGGGGGCGCAATTCGGCTTAAGAGTCTATCGGCTAAACTGGCCGCTGCTCTTCACTACGATTTCAGGCACTCCGCGGTAGTCCTGAATCAAACCCGAAGCGCACACTCGCGATCCTTCGGGTGGCAATTCACCTACGTTCTTCCTGTCGTCTCCCCAAACAAGAATGGTGAATACCTGATTCGGATAGGAAGCATCCAAATTGATGAATGTCGGTTCTCCTCGGCTGCTGGCGGCGGTGCGTTCACTCACGACCTTTCCGCAGACTGTTGCCTTCTCGCCGACGTGATTCTTGGCGTCCGCCGCTGAAAGCGTCTCCGCAAGGGCTGGCATAAAGGTAAATGCCAGCAACACGAATAGGAACGATAGGCGCGTTCTCATTCTCCCCTCCATCATGAATCGGAATCCGAGAACAGAATACTCCTGGGAGAGGTCACAAGATGGGGTCCATATCCGAGTAGATGAACCCCTTATCAGCCAATGTGCGTCTGCGTTGCTCGTATCGTTCCTTTGCCTGCGCAAGGATCCAGAAATACTCGACTTCTTCCCCGTCCCACATGATCTGGCCGTCAATCTCGCTCCATGCGCCATGCGCCTGTCGAATTCGGTGTCGAGTTCCTAGCTCATTGGCCTCGTCAAGAAGGCTCAACTCGTAATACTCCAGCTCCTCCAGAGGTGTTTTCGGGTCGATGGTCTTTGAAAGGATTTCTTCGATCAAAAGATGGTTCTCCCGGTGCGGTAATTTCCACGATCAGGTGCATTGTTCGACTATGCCGGACTTCGGAAGCGTAATAGAGTGGATGTGGTCACTGTGCTTCTTGACCGCCCATTGAAACAGACCGCCGCATGCGGGAAGGACATCACACGTTTGACACTCCGGGAGATAGAGCGTTTTCCAATCGGAGATCGCCTTTCGCGCGAAGCTCCACAATGAGGGCCTCAGGACGCAAAGCTGGTGGTTGTATATGGACACGTTCATGTTTCGAATCGAAAGATACTCTACTGCCTCTTCAAGTTCGTCCTGATAATCATGAGGATCAATCCACAGTTCCTCGATATTGCGAGGGGTGTAGCCGGTGTACTCCAAACCCATCAGCGCAATGTGCTCGACAAATGTGAGATTGCGATAGATGAATTCCACGAGTTTGACGAGTCGCGGGATCGTCAGCTTGTGCAATACCACTCTGATCTCGACACGGATCGCGTTCCGTGCTGCATGATGTAGACCGGCGACCGTCTGATCAAAGGCGCCCCTCGCTTGAACCACGTGATCGTGTGCGCCAGCGAAGTCGGAATAAAGCGGAATGCCAAGGCTGATCTTAGGGTGTCGAATTTCCGCAAATTGTCTTGTATAAGCCGGCCAAGCAAATGTTCGACCATTGGTGAGCATGTGTAATTCTGTTTCGGGCATCGTCAGCTTGAGTTCTGTAATCAGCTTGAAGAGATTGTCACCGAGAAGCGTGGGTTCGCCACCCGTGATGGTCAGGTACGGTGGGTGAGGCGTTATCAGACTGATCAATTCTAGGTTTCGCGCTGTTAGTGCCTGGATATCGTCTCTGTCCTTGGGCGGCTGTGAACACATCAAGCAATTGCTGTTGCACCTTTCGGTGACAAACAGGTGATGATGAAGTTCGTAGGGGCGATACAGTGAACGCACAAGGCCAATCGCTGGCTCCAGTACGACAATATCGCCGTCTCGAATGTGATCAGATTCCCGAAGACGGTGAACGTAGGGGGCGCCGGTATCGCCCTCGAATTCATCGTGGCTGAGAAGCGCCCTGTATCCGGTTACGTCTTCGTCACGGACTGTCTCGTTTGCGCCGACAAACAGAATTCTCCGGTTACGTTGCTCCAGAGGCAGGAACTCGGTTGAAATGACCCCTAGAATCTCCGCGTCGAAGTTGCGCGCGATCCCGGTAGTGGTCAAGCGCATTCTGCGATCTCCTTCACCATTGGCTGTCCGGTGACCCATGACCACAGAACGCGCATGGTCTCGCGATCATCTTCTTCAATGATGGAAAACAGCTGCTTGATGACTTCCATATTGCGGGAACAGAATCCGCTGAAAGGTCGACTTCCGTACATATCCCCCTGAGTTGAGTAATGGTACACCGGGTCGGCGGCGCAGTATGACTGGAAGGCGCAGTCTGAACAGCCTGCCAGGGCCTGATTGCAGGAAGCGTGAAAGAGTTGAAGCGCCGGATCACCAGTGAACAATGTTCGCCGCGTGTCCTTGTGAACGTTCCCGAGACGAAACGTCCGGTCGTTCATCTCGGCCAGCATTCGCGATTCGTCAGATGCGTAGACATCACCGTCGTAGTTATAAACCAATACGTTCCACGCTTCTCCTGCGGGCGACTGCATATCCACGTACCGCGTCCCGTGCGGAGTCAATATCTTCGTGAGCAGAATCTGTGTATAGACCTCCGCGATCCGGTACCCTCCCGAGTTAACCTTAAGGATGTGTGCTAGACCCTTTTTGTAAAAATCAAGAAAACGCCCCATTTCGTATCCGGTGCGATGGCGAGTTTTGATCGCAAACCCATAAGGGCTTATTGGCCGCAAAAAAATGGAATGAAACTCACGTCGCACGTATTCATCGACGATCTCGACTGCATAGTCTAGTGAGGCCGCGGTTGTCGTCATGAGCGCAGCGACGCTCTCCATGCCGAGAATTGCCCGACTCTTCTCGATTCCCTCGATGGCCTTTTCATAGCTGTTGTGGCCCGGCCGCGGTCGGTTCTTATTGTGTAGAAACGCAGGGCCGTCGAGCGAGGTGGAGACCTTCACGCCTTCATCGCGGAAATACTTCAGGATATCGTCTGTCACGCAGGCAAGATTCGTGCAGACGACAATATCGAGGTCCTTTCCTTTTTCACTTGCCTGTTTCTTCGCGCGGGGAACGATGTATTGAATTACGTCAAAGGCAAGCAGTGGTTCTCCGCCCTGGATCTCGAGCGTCACGGCCGCAGCTGGGCTGTCCATCATCATGGCGATGGCTCGATCTGCGGTTGAAGTGCTCATGTCGAATTCGCCACGAGTCGCCGTCTGACGGGATACCTGACAGTATTCGCAAGAATGTTCGCAGCGAAGGGTCACCACAAAAATGTGAAGCTTGGTTCCGCCGCAGATGTGGTCAAACTTCGTCCGGACTTTTGTCGCTAAAACGTCGAGTAGCGGGGACGATGAATCGTCATAGACAAAGTGCTTTGCCTTGAGGTCCCGATACAACTCAGTATTCGTATCGAGTCGTTCGTCCGCGAGGCGCTGGACCGTTCCGCTCGGAGTGAAGAGGAATTCGCCGGCTTCATTTACTAAGAGTTCTTTGCCATTCAAACGAGTAAATCGGAATGGCAGCAGGTGAAATGTTGCGGGCGTAGGAGCAAACTGTTCGAGCGGATAGAAGGCGCGGGCCATAGTTCGTCTCCCGTCAACTCTGACGATCGCTCAGGATTCTGAACATGCCGTCTGGCTTCGACTCCTCGACGGCGTCGCCAAACACACCTGCAGGTTGATCTTCCAAAACACCGGACTCTGAAAATGCCTTCGCGAGAAGGAGATCGCGGATACCTGAGGTCTTGGCATCGATCTTTTCGCGTAGCGCAAAGTCCATTGCGCTCGTAGTGAAGGCGTCTTTCACCGATGCGAGATCGGAAGCCAGCATCGAGCTTCGCGGAGTCAAGCATACTTCCGCGACCTTGTCGTCCCGATTCCGTATTTCGCACACGAAATCCCGGGAAAACCAATAGCTTGTCTTGAGTAGCGCCTCGGCGCCGATGATGGCTAGGTCAATCTCAACGACCACGTGGGACGCACCCGGCGTGCCCGTGCTCTCAGTCTGATCCATTCTCAATAAGCACTTGACGAGTGCGATGAATGGGAGGAATGAGAAGAGTGAGATGAGTGCGAAGAATGGGAGTCGTGACTCGCAATCATCTTGAAGCCTTCATTTTGCTGCTTCAAGATAAGTTTCGGAGCCATCGTTCTCTGGGCTGCAGCGGTCGACGAAGTGATTGTGTTTCCGTTAGAAGGAGGCACGACAGTCGTGAAGGGCAGAGCATTCACGCCGGTCGCGGCAACGGCCCCGCCCATGAGAACAGCCAACTTGCCCGCGATGCTGCTGAGAAACTGCTTTTTGTCGCTCTGCATACAGGCTCCCTTTTTCCGCAAAATCCTGATAGCAGGAATTTTACTCCAAGATTTGACTTCAGCCGCCAGATTATTTTTCTGTGAGAACTAAGAAGGAATTTGCTTTGAGCGCAGGGGCATCCCGGAGAACCCAAGTCGCAGATGGTGATCATAAGGGTATGATACGTAATACCTTGCAGCCGCGTCGGGTATCGATCCAGGGACAAAATGGCCACTTGGTTCACGCAGTCTGATGCCCTCGGCGTCGTGATGACGCTCTTCTGGGGCAGCGTCCTAATGTCTCTCGCCTGTTTCTTGACGGACTCATACCTGCACGCGCTCTTGAGAACCCATTGGAAGCCGTTGCTCGTCGGCATCGTCTTGGTGTTGATTTGGCGAATTCCTCCGGAAGGGGGATTTTTTCACGGACAGGAGTACGAGGATTCGTATGTTTACACGGTTGCTGGTCGACAAATGGCCGAGCACTTTCGAATCGAACCGAGTGGAACGAAGCTTCCCTATTCGATTGATGTTTGCGCTGTTGGAAGCTTGAATTCGTGCGGGCAAGCTGACAACTACCCGGAACACTTAATCGGGTACCCCTATATCCTCTCTGTACTCTTCAAAGTTTTTGGATACCATTCATCTATTGGCTCGATAGCGAATGTAGTTTGCGCATGCTTCGTGGATATTCTCGTTTTTCTTATCTGCATAGTCATTTCCGACGACGTTATCGTCGCCGGCAGCGCGGCACTCATCTTTGCGATAACGCCGGTATTTGCCGTCTGGGGCCTTGAAACCTCTGCCGAACCAATCGCGAATGGATACATATGCCTGATCCTATGGCTTTGCCTGCGGTACGTTTTTGTCTCGCCTATGCACAGCGGCAATTGGCGAGATCTCCTGATCTGGTGCGCGTTTACCTCGACACTTCTTTTCTCCCTGACTGTGAAGCGAGAGAATATTCTCCTCCCAATTCTGTTGCCCCTCGTGGCCTTCCTCCTGCGGTTCAAAAATAACCGCAGGGATTCTTTCCCCGCTCGCAGGTTCCGTTGGATGCTGTTGAGCGCAGTACTTGGTCTCATATTTAGCCTCCAGTTGCATTTATCTCAGACCCAGAACAGCGAGGTCGTACTTTTGCACAAATTTCCTCTTACTCCCGCAGAACTGATCACATACTTGCCGGTGTTTATCAGTTCGTTTTTTGTCGTCCAGTGGTACGGGGGTGCGATCACTCTCGTGCTAATTGGAGTCATCGTCGCATTGCGTCAAAGAGGTCTTGCACTATTTCCGCTTTTATTGTTCGTAAGCTATTTGCTGATTTATGCTTTTCACATCCGTACCTATTACGAGTTGCGATCTGGCAGCACGGATTCTCGTGCCGCACTGCGCTTCTCGATGAGTCTTATGGGCATGTGGTCCATTCTCGCTGGTCTTGGGACGGCAACCGCGCTCAGATGGTTCCGGCGCACTCGTGGATGGGCGAACCATCGAGTCCCCCTCAATTGGATCGCGGGATGCATTGTAGCAGTTGTGGTTTGCGCGAGTTTTGTCGCTACTGCCTACTTCAGAGAAGACGTGGTGAGGGATGAGCACCGAATGAGGATCGAACCTTCCCTTGCTGCCGTACATACCGCTGATGATCCAACAAAGAAAACCTATATTCTCACGCTCGAGCCTCTCATTCCACAAATGTATGCCAGCACAAGCGTGAACGTTATTAGCCTTCGAGCACTGAATGAAGATGTGATGAGGAGTGTCGGGTTCGACCAAGGTGCTGTAGGCGTCCTTTATCTGGACGAGCAGATACATCGGAGCCCTGCGGATGAAGAGCGATACAGGAGCCAACTAGAATACCTGAATCAATTCCAGCGCACATCGCTAATGAGCAATTCACTTTTTTCAATCATCAAGATAGACAAAGGTTCCAAAGTGACAGCGTTGGTCGTGTCGAAATACTAGGGTTCGAAGTTATCCACTTCCAGTGCGGCCCACGAACTTAATTGTCGGAGTCGTCGTCCGTCTGGTCGCTAGGCTCATTCTCTCTCACATAGGCCCGACATCCTTGTGCGAAGGACGGGGAATTCGATGTCTCGCCTGCCGTTTCGCAGTCATTTTCATCGTCAATGCCATGCTCTTCCGCCCATTTGTAACCGGCTTCATGTCCACTGCAATCGGAAGTACATGGGTCACCCTCGAATGAGGGCCGGTTTTGTGGCGGAGCGGAGCTATCGCTCGGCTCAGTCGCGGGGGATGACTCCACTGTTGGGGGGGTCTGGACCTGGGGTTTGGAACGGGTGAGCAGGAAAACCAAGCCAACACCCAATAGGATTGCGATTGTGACTTTCTTGCTCAAATCTCATCACGTCCTTCCCGATGAGGCATTGAAATTCTATCCAAATTCGACCGTTCGATAAAGCTTTTGCGAGCGCGACTCAAAAGTATCGTGTTGCCGGTCGGGCGGACTTCCAGATATCGCTCAACAGGCTTCCGATTGATCCGACAAATCTGATCCATAAGGTAAGCGTGAAATTTTCTTCAAACAGCTGACTGAAAATTAAGACGTCGGATTGCTATTTCTACTTTACGAGTTTTGAAGGATTCTTTTATCTATCGGCTGCGCCCACTGTCGCGCCTCGACGGTGTCCTGCGAGACTTCGTCCGCCGCCCGCCGCGGGGCTTCACCGCGACGGATTTCGTCGTCCGCATCAGCTCGCCGCATTCTGGGCACTTCACGCGTTCGTTCTTCGATCCGAACCCGAGGAGGGCTCCAACGAAGACGGATTTCTCAATGTTGTAGGCCTTGCAATCCTTGTCCATGCACTTCGCGCGGATGTTCATGATTTTTTTCGCCCGCTATACTTCTTCGCCGTTTTTGGCAGCGCTTTCTTCCTACGCAGCTTCGCGGTCGTTGGAGCGCTCGCTACGCGGCGTCTGACGGTCTTGCCGGGCTTTGTCTTGCCCTCGGCCTTTCCTATGTCCCGTCGCTCCGTGTACATCTCTTCCCCGCAGTCAGGGCATTTCCACGGGCCATTCCACGGTCCCAACCCTGATTCGGTCAGCTTCGTGGGATTGAAGATCGTTTTGTTTTTCGCACTATCGCATTTGCGGTTCGTACAGCGTGCGCCGACGATCATGGCGCCTCCTTATGTCTTGAGGCCTGCCTTATAGAGAAGTTCGGTGATGATGCCGCGATAGTCCATGATGTGCGGCTGAATATATTGCCGGTGGCAGGTGTATTCGATCTTGTGAGCCGAGAAGTTGCCGAGCTTCCGGAACACCTCGAGCAGTTCCTTGCTGTTCCGCGACAGGCCGAGCGTGCTGTTCGTCTTCGCGTCGTTGATGATGCCCTCGAGCATCTTGAAGTTCCCGTCGACGTCCTGGATAGCCGCTTCGCTGCCGAGCTTTTTGTAGGCCAAGATCAGCATGACCTCGAGTAGCCGCCTCATGATGACCGCGCATCCGTCGAAGATATTCTCCTCGTAGGAGCGGTTGATCTGTTTCGCGAGGGTTTCGATGTAGCTCCGCGTGTCTTTGTACTCGGCCTCCACGAGGATGGTGCCGTGGTCGAGGATCTCCTCAGACTTCTCCTGCAATTGAGGATGCTGCTTGTCTAACTCCGCGATATAGGTGAGCTTCAGCTTATATCCGCGTAGACCCCTGATCGTTTTTGCGCTCGCTTTGAGATTGTCGTCGAGGCGCGTCCGGTTCGGGTTCGGGTAACCGTAGTCGAAGAGCCACTTGGCGGCATCCGCGGTGGTGAATTCCTCTTTCTTCTCCGTGCGCAAATAAAAGAACGCGAGCAGGCACGCACGATCAACTTGGGTCTGCTCGTCGATCGCGCACGCAGCTCCGAACTGTTTGATATTCATGCCGCAACGACGCTCTTCACGAGCTCCTCGGCCTGGCGATCGCCTTCGTTCGTCAGATACCAGAGGCCCTTGTCCTCGCCGACCGGAGCAGGGGTGGCCACTTTCGCAAGGCCGAGGTCGCGCGTGACGTTCGGCGGGTGGAGCTTGCCCGACTGCTTGAACTTCTCGTTAAAGGTCGCAGCGATCTGCGGGCCGCTCACTTCGTTCTGCTTGAGAATGCCCTTGATAACGGCGAGCATCCATATCGCCTTCTCGAGCACGGTCCACGTTTGTTGCGGACTGCCGTACTTCTCGGGCTCATGCCGAAAGTCGAATGCCTGACTCGCAACGCCGTCGCTCGATCCCTTGGAGCCGGTCCGTCGCCGCGTAGCCGTGCGTTTCTTGCCATTGTCGGGCTCGCCTTCGATCGTCGGCGGAGGCGGCGTTGGCTCGTTGCCATTCGTGAGCGCCGCGGCGGGTTGAATGAGTCCGGTAATCTCCCGTGAAAGCGCGTTCGAGATCGCGGGGACATCTGCACGGTCGCCTTCGATGTCTAACTCAAGGCCTTGAAGCTTCAAGTGAACTTTGAATTTTCCCATGGCCCGCACCACTCCTTCAGGGTGCTTTACTGTTGCAGGATAATGACTTAAGTATACTCCTCCCTGGATTTTCACAGATATCAGCCGCATTCATATGACCATCACGGGCGAGCCCGCTCTGTCCTTGAGGCGACCTTTGTCCTAATGGATTCAGGCAATTCCGTCACTAGCAATAAACCGAAGGAGATCGCTCCGGGCGCGACGCTCACGCTGCCGCCCACGCAGGAACGGCGGTCAGGGCTCGGGGCCGTTGTGGCGCGGGTGTTTCAGTTCATCATCACCGTGGCCGGCCCCATGGCCATCAATCCTATGAGCAATTATCTCTACGACCGGCTGAAAGACCGGGAGGATTTTATCAAGACCGAGATCGGTCGGCGCACGATCGAAGTCGATTAGGGGAGCATTACGCGGATCATCGAAGAAGAAATTAAGGTGAAACATCTCTTATCGTTTGTAAGATACGAGCATGGCTACGGCTCGACGTACGTTCCCTAAAATGCAGTCGCTGCAGCAGAACCGCGAGCGAGATTGCGGCGTCTGTGTCTTCGCGAAGCTGGTCGGCATCACCGAAGAGGAGTTGCTGAGGGAGCTGCCCGACGCCTATCTCGGGACGGTCTCGGTGAAAGATTGGGAGGTGTGGCTCGAAAGCAAGGGATTTGCCGTCACGAGGCGGCAGGAATGCCCGGATGACGTCGTTCCGTGCGCCCACCTGGTCGGTCATGGCGTCCACACTCGGGAAGACGCTCATTGGGTATACCGGGATGAGGATGGAGATGTTCTCGATCCGTCGCCGGTCAATTTCTATATGCCACCAAACGACCCAAGAATGAGAAGGCTGGATGTGTATTCGGAGAAAATACTCACACTCACGATCGAGCGAAAATCTTTAACCTAAACCATCCCCGACAATTTCCTCAAATACTCAGAAAGCTTCTTTAGATCCTTAATGTCGCCGACCCGTTCGACGCGGGTCTTCATCTTCTTGAGGTCATCTGCCTCGAGTAAATTGACGATCTTCATTAATTCTTTCCGGCTTACTGCCGGTAGCATCTTCATCGCGGATGAGGTCATGCACGCAGAACCCCAACGAAAATGCGGCACACGCGTCGCACCACGCGTGGCCGCTGCTTATGGTCGATTTCATCGATTCATCGGGGGCGGTGGATTAATGGGGGGTTCAGTACCTGCTTTTTCCTTGAAGCGACGGCTAGGCCGCGGTCGGGCCCTTATGCGCCAGATGGAACACAAGTCGTCGGCATGCTCGCGAAATACGTTCGTATCGGCCAGAAAGGCTTATTCGCAGCATACGATCGAAAGGGGACTGCGGGAATCTCCGCTGGAGAATTTGCCGAGTTTTCACTCAGCAAAAGCGGCAAAGAAATGCTCTCCGGTCCCTTTCCAAGCCAAATTCCTGCAGGTTTGCCCGGAAATCCGAGAATACGTCGACGATTCTCTCTAAATTGCTGATTATATTGACTCTATGGCGGAGCGAGCGGAATTCGAACTTGGAGTACCCTTTTGAGGCGAAAGTCTGCGGATTTCCCCGAAAATTCGAGCCCACATTCGCCTATTTCGCCCAGGGAGAATTTCCATGATGATTCACTGAAGATTCGCCTCTCTCCAATTCGATGTTTTCTCGATGAATCTGCCCCAAAACTGGCTTATCTCGCCGCTCTATCTCTGCGGTTTTGATGCGCAGAGGTTTGCTTGACTTAATGGCCAAGCAGAGCGGAAATGGACATGCCGCGAAGGAGGCAAGCCCATGGAGCAGAATAAGATAACCAAACCAAAACCCACCAGGCAGGAGGCGGTTGATCGACTTTTGACACAGCTACCGGCGATGGATCGGAAGGAGCTCTTGAAGCTCTGGCGCGATCTGTTCGACCGAATGCCCAGCCCAGCTATGTACAGAGGAACAATGATCCCGATCCTGGCCTATCGCATTCAAGAGAAGGCCTACGGCGGGCTCAAGGAATCCACTCTCAAACGCCTGCACGAACTTGCCAAGGATCATGGCAACGGTAAGAAGTCCGCCGTTCAGGCGATGATCCGGCCGAAAATCGGCACGCGCTATGTGCGAGAATACGGCGGCAAACTGCACGAGGTCACAGTTCTTGAGACTGGATACGAGTACCAGGGCCGGGGTTACCGAAGCCTGACGGAGGTCGCCAAGTCCATCACCGGAACCAAGTGGTCGGGACCGGTGTTCTTCGGTTACAAACGGCCGGGAAAGAGGGCGCAAGTATGAACCCCCGCATCCGTTGTGCTATCTACACGCGCAAGTCTTCAGAAGAAGGCTTGGAGCAGTCCTTCAACTCGCTCGACGCTCAGCGCGAAGCCTGTGAGGCTTTCGTGAAAAGTCAGCAACACGAGGGCTGGCAGGCAATCGCGACCCATTACGATGACGGCGGCTTCTCCGGTGGCAATATGGACCGGCCCGCGTTCAAGCACCTGATGGCCGACATCCACGCCGGCAAGATCTCCACCGTTGTCGTTTACAAGGTCGACCGCTTGACCCGTTCTCTGGGCGACTTCGCCAAAATCATTGAGCAGTTCGACAAGTTCGGCGTCAGCTTCGTTTCAGTCACCCAACAATTCAATACGACCACTTCAATGGGTCGACTTACGCTCAACGTCCTGCTTTCCTTCGCACAGTTTGAACGCGAAGTCACCGGCGAGCGCATCCGCGACAAGATTGCTGCTTCAAAGAAGAAGGGAATGTGGATGGGCGGTAACGTCCCACTTGGCTACGACTTGCGCGACCGCCAGTTACAGATCAACGAAGCGGAAGCCACAACCGTGCGTACGATCTTCAATCAGTTTCTGCGGTTGGGCAACGTCACCATCCTCCGGGATTGGTTACGTGAAAATGATCTCCGCAGCAAGGGGGGCAACCATTTCTTCAGAGGTCCGCTTTACTCGATGCTGCACAACCCTCTGTACATCGGCCTCACTCGTCACAAAACAGATACCTACCCTGGCCAACACCAGGCGATCCTCGATTCTGAGACCTGGGCTAAGGTGCAAGCGCTGCTCGCCGAGAACCGCCAGGGCGGCAAGCGAAAACCGCGTGCAACCAAATCCAGCCTCTTTACCGGGCTTCTCTTTGACGCTCAAGGCACGCTCTATACTCCAACCCACGCGGCAAAGAACGGCCGCCGCTACCGCTACTACACCTCACAGGCAGTCATCAAAAAGACAGAGAAGATCGAGACTCCCACGCGCATCCCGGCGCCCGATATAGAATCTGCCGTCGTCGAACGCTTTCTGAAACTTCTTCGCGATCCGGATGACCTGGTCGCAAGCATCAGGGATAATGCCCAGGAGGAGGCAAATCAACCTGCCGGCTTCTTCACTAGGATTGTCGCCCGCGCTACATCAACCGCAGCGACCTGGCAATCCCTC
>JBEKRG010000102.1:0-15986 GCA_049518955.1 Occallatibacter sp. | reverse complement strand
TCCTCGGTCCTGTGCGCAATGGCATGATCGAGCAGCTTGGGCTCGCGCTCGACCAGCGCGGCAACATCGCGACCACAGACTACATGTCTTCTGTTGACGGCATCTTCGCCGCCGGCGACATGCGACGCGGCCAGTCGCTGGTTGTCTGGGCAATATCGGAAGGCCGCAAAGCCGCTGCCGCCGTCAACGAGTACTTCGCCCAAAAAGAAGAGGCGCCATCCCGCCTCCGCCACTCCGCCGCTGCTAGCGCTCGCTGAGAAATCGGCGTAAACTCACCCGTGAATGATCCAGGAGGACGCGATGAATATCGTCCGTTCTGTCGTTCGCCGGGGCTTCACGGTGGCGCAAGCCGGGTACTTTACTGTGACGAGCCCCAACCGATGGTTCTCGGCCAGGCAATTTTCAGATCGTTACCCGGAACTTTCCCGGCCCAAGATTGTGGCCTCGACCGATTCGAACACGATCCTGGGGCAAAACGCGCCGACACTACCTGGGCGCCAACAACTTCCCCCGCAATTTGAGCTCATTGGCCCACGCGCAGAAAATCACCCCATGCTGCGGTTCGCCTTGGTCGTACTGGCCGCTGCCGCACTCACACTCATTGGCTTATGGGCCGCTGGCGACACACCTTCCCTGATACATTGGACCCGCTAGATGGTCACGATAAAAACTTGTTCTGAGTCACTGACCTGCTTACCCTACTCCCTGCTGGTTATTCGCTGCCTCATTTCCCCCTGCACACGCACTCTCTGAACGCATCCGCTCCATCATTCCTGAACGCGCACGTGTACGGTTGCCAAAATGTCCCGAGCGCCCTCAACCCCCCGCCTGCGCTGTAATACCGGATATAGCTTTGGCTCGCTGGGTCCTTCGCCGTGGGATCGGCCTTGAATCCCGCGATCAAATCCGCCGCGGTCGCTGCCGTAAACGCTGGCTCTTTGTAAGCCTTCGCGAAGTCGTATTCCTCGCTCCACTCGGTATCGATCCCCGTCTGATTCGACCCCACAAAAACCTGGTAGTCCTTCAATTCGCCTGTCCTCGCATCGATCTCGGCCACCGTGAACGTCGGATTGTTTCCGTTAATCGGGGAGATCGAAGGAACCATCTTCAGCGCGACGCCCTGCGCCGAAGCGCCCACCTCCGGTTCCAGCATCCGCATCTCGTCCATGTGTGTGTGTGCAAAAATCGCCAGCGTGATCACGTCGCCATAACGAGCCATCGCTTCCGGCAGCGCCTCTGAAGAGAGAAACATCTGTGGGTTGCCTCCGCTACACAGGTCGAGCACCTTGGTCGCCGTCGCGTAGGGATTCACGCCTGGCGGAATGTGCGACGTTACCCACACCTTCTCATGGCTCCGCCGCGCGGCGTCCAGTTGCTGCTCCAGCCACGCAATCTGCGCTGCTGCCGGTGCGGGATTTTGCTTTCCTGAGCACGCTGTATACCGCTGCGACATAAACAGATCGTCCAGCACGAGCATCCGCACACGCCGCAGCGGCAACGGCAATCTCGCGCTGTAAAACCCTCCCTCGCCAAACGTCTTTAGCGCTTCGGCTCGTTCACCGGCCGGAAAATCGGCCAACAAGACCTTGCCGCTGTCCGCCAGAAACGCGCTATCCGGATCGAGCTCATAGTCGCCGCAATCCGAATCGTTGTTGCCCAGCGCCGCGTACACCGGCACGCCTGGCAACGCGCCGCGCAAACTGCGAATAACGTAGTCAATGGTCTTCTCCACGAACGCCCGGTACTCCGCCCTCCCGTCAGTGGGGAAAATTGTCTTGAATACGCACGAGAAATCGTGCGAGATCAAATCGCCGCTCAACACAATAAATTTTGCTCCGCGCGCGTCGTTGTGGATCGCTTGCAGGCTCGAATCGTACAGCAGATACGGCGTATCTGTGGCGCGCGCCCCGCACGTCTTCTGCAACTCCGCGAATCGCGCCGCCTGATCCGCCGACGACGGCTCCGCCAGAATCGCGCTCCACTCGCTCACCGGCGCAGCCTTAAGCCGCGCAGCCTTCGCCGGATCCCAAAAGGGCTCAAAGTGAATGTCGCTGACAAAGAGCGCCTCGACGATCATCGGTTTTTCTATTGATGCAGCGGCTCGCGCCTTCACGCCCGGCGACGCCGCAAACGCCGCAGCAACGCTCAGCGCAAAAGTTCCCCACCGCACACCGGCCCCGCGGGCCTTCATCATGAATTCTCCTTATGGACCCCAAGTCTTTATATGGATTTGGCCGGCCTTCTCTTGTCTCTGGCCGCGCTTCGCTTAGAATAACCCGCGTTTCCCGCCAACTCCCTCGAAGTCAGCCGCGCCAGACGCTAACTTGTTAACTCCGCTGATTTATCCTTTCCCCATGAGTAAACCAGCCCTCATATCCCTTGCATTTCTCGCCACCGCATCTCTCGCTTCTTCCCTTCTTCCCGCTCAAACAGTCGCTTCCACTCCGCCCATGGGTTGGAACAGCTGGGACTCCTACGGCTTCACGATTGACGAGGATCAATTCAAGGCCAATGCCACCATCCTCGCATCGCTCCAGCAATTCGGCTGGAAATACGCCGTCATCGACGAAGGCTGGTACATGACCAATCCCGCAGGCCACACCGTCGAAGAGCGCAAATATATCTGGAATGCCCACGGCCTTCTCATTCCCGACCCCGCGCGTTTTCCTGATGCAGCCAACGGTGCAGGTTTCAAGCCGCTGGCTGACTGGCTCCACGCACAGGGCCTCAAATTCGGCATCCACATTGTGCGCGGCATTCCCCGCTATGTGGTCGCGGCCAATCTGCCCATCGCCGGCACATCCCTTCACGCCGCCGATGCCGCCGACCTCACCTCTCCCTGCCCCTGGGACGAGGGCAACTGGGGCATTAAAGACAACGCCGCCGGCCAAGCCTACTACGACTCGATGATTCGCCTCTACGCTTCATGGGGCCTCGACTTCCTCAAGGTCGACTGCATCTCCGACCATCCTTACCGGATCACCGAAATCCGCCAGATTGCCGCAGCCATCCGCAAATCCGGACGGCGCATCGTGCTCTCGCTCTCGCCCGGCCCCACGCAACTTAACCATGCATCCGAGATCGCCGAATACGCGCAGATGTGGCGCATCACCAACGATCACTGGGACGGATGGGAGTTCCCGCACCAAACTCCAGATGGATATCCTTTCGGGCTCAAGGGCGACTTCGATGTGCTCGCCAAGTGGTATGTGTACACCAACCCCGGCAACTGGCCTGATGCCGATATGCTCCCCGACGGCTGGCTCGGCCCTGAGCCGGGCATGGGACCGGCCCGCCAATCGCGCCTCAGACCTGACGAGCAGCGCACCGAGTTCACCCTCTGGGCCGTCGCACGCTCCCCACTCATCTTTGGCGGCAACCTCACCCGCCTTGACGATTTCACGCGCTCCCTCCTCACCAATCAGACCGTCATCTTCATCGATCAGTACGCCACCTACAGCCGTCCCGTCGACGTCACTGCCCTCGGCCCCGGCTTTCAGGATGCCCGCGTTTGGCGCGCTTCTATCGGTCAGCCCGGCGATCGCGGCTACGCCGAGTACCTCGCCTTCTTCAATCTCGCGGACGTCCCTGCCACTTTGCGCACGACATGGAGTCAACTTGGACTCGATGGCCAAAAGCACTCTGCGCGCAATGTGTGGGAAGACTCAACACTGAAGGAGTCAAAGGAGATCGGTGTCACACTTCCGCCCCACGGCTGCGCGCTCTTTGAAGTCCGCTAATTCGCGTTCACCGGCGCCGAATTCAGGCACCGCAAATCCACAAGATCGGGTTACACGAACGTGTTAGCCGCCACACTTTTCTCCGTCCCCATGTGCGAAACTAGCTTGTCGGCCCGGTACGGTCTCTCGGGCGCGCTCTCGAGCAGGGGCGAGTCATGCCAATTCTTCGTTCCGCCTTTATTGCGCTTTCGCACAATCGTCCGCTTCGCCGCTTCTTCGAGCACTCCGCGCTGGGCACCCGCCTCAACGCGCGGTTCATCGCCGGCATGCAGCCCGAGGACGCTCTCCGCGTCGCGGAAGCCGTCAATCTCCAGGGCATCTCCGTCACGCTCGACTCCCTCGGCGAAAGCGTCACTTCACCCACCGAGGCGCACCGCGCCGCCGACGTCTATCATCGCCTCCTCGACTCCATCGCCGAACGCGGACTCGACGCCAACATCAGCGTCAAACTAACGCAAATGGGCCTCGAACAATCCCCTGAGCTGGCAGAGTCCATTGCCGAAAACCTCGTTCAGCACGCCCGCTCTACGCAGAATTTCGTGCGCATTGACATGGAAGACTCGCGCCTCACGCAGGACACGCTCGATATAGTGCGCCGAGTTCACTCGCATGCCGGCCTTCGCGGCGCGGTCGGCGTCGTCATCCAGGCGTATCTCTATCGCTCGCAGGCCGACATCGAGCAACTCCTCGCCGACGGCATTCGTGTTCGCCTCTGCAAAGGCGCCTACAAAGAACCTTCTGAAGTCGCGTTCCCGCGCAAAACTGATGTTGACGCCAACTTTTTCAGGCTCGCGAAGATGCTCATCGACAGCCCCATTTACCACGCGCTGGCCACGCACGACGATGGTCTTATCGGCAAAATGAAGGCGTATGCCACCGAGGCCCGAATCGACCCCAGCCACTTCGAATTTCAAATGTTGTATGGGGTGCGACGCGATCTGCAGCGCAAGCTGGTCAGCCAGGGTTACAAAGTCCGCGTCTACGTGCCCTTCGGCAGCGAATGGTATCCCTACTTCATGCGCCGCCTGGCTGAGCGCCCAGCCAACGTAATCTTCCTGGCGCGAAATTTCTTCCGGTCCTGATCCCAGCTCCAGCCTGCGCACCGATCTTCATCTGCCAGGGCACTTCATCCCTTTGTGTCCCGCAATCTCCGCAATCCATTTCCCGCCAAATCCGCAACGGCCGTTGCTAGCGTTTCTGATGCGTTTAGAGATTCCGGGCGTTCCAGGCGAATCTTCAGCTTGCCGGCATATTCGCGAAAGTGAATATCGACATCGTACAAAATCTCCACATGATCGCAGAGAAATCCAATCGGCTGAAGAATGAGCGCCTTCACGCCATCGCTGGCAAGTCGGTCCAACGTCTCTTCCACGCTCGGGCCGATCCAGGGTCCGCCGCTCGCGCCCTGGCTCTGGAACGCAAACCACCATCGCGGAATCTCCGGCACTCTTGCCGCAACCAGCTCCGCCGTCCGTCGCGCATCTTGCGCATAGGGATCAGCTGCCTCACCCGGCCAGAGTCTCGGCTCTGCGCTTTCCGCGCCAGCCGCCGGAGCCTCCACTGTTCGCGTCGGCACACTGTGCGCAGTAAACAGCACCGGCACGGGTTCGCCCACCTCGGTACTCAGCTTTGCCCATGCTGGCCTCAACCGCTCGGCGAACGCATCAATCAATAGCGGATGCTCCGCCCACCCGGCCGTAAAATCGATGCGCAGGCCGCCTGCTTCCGCTTCCGCCGCGCGCCGGTAGAGCCCGACGCTGGTGCGCGAGTTCTGCGGCGCCATGCAAATCACTGCCGCCTCCTCCACGCCATCCGCGCGCATCTGCCGCACGACTTCGGGAATATATGGCCGCCAGTTCCTCATCCCCACATACACCGGAATCGGCTCGCCCCCAGTTGCCAGCTCTTTTTCCACCAGCCGCGCCTGTGCCATCGTAATTTCTGTCAGCGGGCTCTTGCCGATCAGCGAGTACCGGTGCTGAATCTCTTCCACGACTGCCTGCGGCACCGGCCGCCCGCTCACCACGTTGCGGAGGTATTCGGGAATCTGCTCCACCGTCTCCGGCGTTCCATGCGCCAGCAGCAACACCGCTTGTTTAGGCATGCGCGCCGTCCAGCCGGAACTCGCGTACCATCTTGACCACTGCCTGCACATTCTCTACAGGCGTTTCCGGCACGATTCCGTGCCCCAAATTAAAAATGTGTCCCGGCCGACCGCCTGCCGCGCGCAGAATCTCCTTCACGCGCTGCTCCAGAACTTCCAGCGGAGCAAACAAAGTGATCGGATCCAGGTTTCCCTGCACCGCATGTGTATGTCCTACCACGCGCCAGCCCTCGTCCAACGGCTGCCGCCAGTCGAGGCCAATCACGTCTGCTCCCGTCGCTGCCATCTGCTCCAGCAACCCAGCCGTCTCCACGCCAAAGTAAATCACCGGCACACCCATGGCCTGCACCGCACGCACCAGTCGCTTCGTTGGCTCGAATGCGTACGCCCTATAATCGCTCAACGAGAGCGATCCCACCCAGCTATCGAAAATCTGAATCACGTCCGCGCCCGCCTGCACCTGCAACCGGCAGTACGCTGTGAGAACAGTTACCAACTTATCCAAGAGGCTACTCCACGCAGTGGGGTCGCGGTACATCAGTTGTTTTGTGTGGATGTAGTTCCGCGAGCCGCCTCCCTCGATCATGTAGCTCGCCAGCGTATACGGCGCGCCGCAGAATCCAATCACCCCCAGCCGGTCGCGAAAATGTGCGGCCACCTTCTCAATCGCCTGCGCCACATAGGCCAGGTCCCCCGCGCGATCCGTCCGCAATGCGCGCACGTCCTCGGCGGTCCGCACAGGCTTATGCACCACCGGGCCCTCACCTGCCTGGAACTCGAAGTCCAGTCCCATCGGCTCCAGGGGCAGCAGCAGATCCGCAAAGATGATCGCCGCATCCACGCCAAGCTTCTCCGCCGCGGTAATTGTCACTTCCGACGCCAGCTCCGGCTTCTTGCAAATCTCCACGAGCGTGTGATGCTTGCGTACGTCGCGGTACTCCTGCATGTACCGTCCCGCCTGCCGCAAGAACCACACCGGCGTGCGGTCCACCGGCTTGCGCAGGCACGCGCGCGCAAACCGGCTTCCGGCGAAAATCGTCTCCGCCGCGTCGAGCTTCTGCCCAGCTAAATCCATATCGATCATTCTACCGGCTCCGTCACCCTTCATCTGCTGAGCGTCCGGACCACCCGCACATGCTGTATGATTAATCTCTGCACGGGCCGCGGCGCTTGGTCACTCTTCCAAAGCAGCAATCGGAGCCTCGCTATGTCCGCTTTAAAGTTTGTTTGCGCCGTCTTCGCCGCATCTCTTACTGCCTCTCTTCCAGCTTCCGCTCAACAATTGCTTCCTCCCACCGCGGAACCCAGCCCCTCGGCTTCTTCCCATCCCATCCAACTCGATGTCGTCGTCGACGCGAAGTCTGGCCAACCCGTCAATTCCCTCGGTCAGCAGGACTTCACCATCCTCGACAACAAGTCTCCGCGGCCCGTCACTTCCTTCAAAATCGTGACCGGCTCCCAGCAGCACGTCTCAGTCATCCTCTTCATCGATGCCGTCAACACACCCTATGAGTTGGTCGCCGACCTGCGCAACCGAACGGAAAAGTTTCTCAAGGAGAACGAAGGCGCACTGGCCCATCCCACCAGCATCGCAATCCTCACCGATGACGGCGTCCAGCTTCCCAAGGCTTTCTCAGCCAACGGACTGGCGCTGAGCGACGATCTGGAACAGCGCACGATCGGCCTTCACAAGATCACCCGCAGCGATGCATGGAGCGCTGGAGATCGTCTCACCATCTGCATCAGGGCCCTCCATCAACTCACCCAATTTGCCTCCCGCCTGCCGGGGCGCAAAGTGATCCTCTGGATCTCGCCGGGCTTTCCTCTGGCCTCCGGCCCTGGTTATTCTTCTCTTACTCCGAAGGCGCAACAGGCCATCTTCGGCGACGTGACCTACTTCTCCAGCGAATTGCGGCAAAACAACATCACGCTTTACAACATCAATCCGGTCGGAACCGGCCAATCGACGTTCACGGCCAACTACTACCAGAACTTTTTGAAAGGTGTCACTCGGCCCGACGAAACGCAACTCGCCGATTTAAGTATTCAAGTGCTTTCTATCCAATCCGGGGGCCTGGCGCTCGTTTCCAACAACGACGTTGCGGGAATGATTCAGACATGCCTCACCGATGTGAATTCCTGGTACGAAATTACTTTCGATGCGCCGCCTACCGACAAGCCCAACGAGTACCATCACATCGAGTTCAAGCTCGACCAGCCTGGCCTCACTGCCCGCACCCGTACTGGCTACTATTCCAACACCACCGCCGGCGGCCCTGATTACTAATCAATCGCTCGCATCTTCGAGTGCTCCGTTGAAGGTTAGCCGATGCTGCTCAGCTTCCGAATCTCCCCGGCCAGCCTCCTCACGCCTGATGTATGATCAACTTCTGCGCTGGCCGCGCGTTTGGTCACTCTTCGCAACCAGCCAATCGGAGCCTCCGCATGACATTTATAAAGTCTGTTTGCGCCGTCTTCGCCGCATCTCTTGTGGGCTCGTTCCCAACTCCAGCTCAGCAACCGTCGACCTCAGCCCCGCAGCCAGCCCTTGCGCCTGCATCGCAGCAAATCCGTCTTGACGTCGTCGTCGAAACCAAATCCGGCCAGCCCATTATCAACCTCGCCCAGCAGAACTTCACCGTCCTCGACAACAAGTCTCAACGCCCTATTACGGCTTTCAAGGTCGTCACGCCGAAGCAGGAGCCCGTCGAAGTCATCCTCTTCATCGATTCCGTCAACACACCCTTCTCGTTGGTTTCCTATATGCGCGAGCAAACGGAAAAGTTCCTCAAGGCGAATGAAGGAACGCTGGCTCATCCCGTCTCCATCGCCGTCCTCACCGATAAGGGCATTCAGACCAGCACTGGCTTCTCAACCGACGGAAACGCCCTCAGTGACGGCTTGGATCGCCAGGTGATCGGCCTGCGCGAAATCACCCGCGACTCGCAATGGGGCGACAATGAACGCCTTCAAATCTGCCTCGGGGCTCTTCATCAAATCACCGCCTATGCTGCCAAGCTTCCCGGCCGCAAATTGATCCTTTGGATTTCGCCGGGCTGGCCCCTTTTCTCGGGCCCTCATATGGATCTGAGTATTCGCCAGGAACAGCAGATCTTCGATGAAATTGTTGACTTCTCAACGCAGCTGAGGCAGATCGATCTCACGTTGTACAACATCAATCCCGTTGGCGTATCTGGATCGATGGAGCAACAGGAGTACTACAAATCCTTCATGAATGGCGTCTCCAAACCCTACCAGTCACAGTTTGGCAACCTTGGACTTCAAGTGCTTGCCACTCAGAGCGGCGGTATTGTCTTCGAGGGAAATAGCGATGTCGCTGGCCTAATCCAAAAGTCTCTTGTCGACGCGCAATCCTGGTACCAGATCACCTTCGACCCTCTGCCTGCCGACAAGCCCAACGAATATCACCACATTGAAGTGCGGCTCGACCAGCCCGGCCTCATTGCCCGCACGCGCACCGGCTACTATTCCAACCCTGCCGCCGTCCCTGCGCACTGAATGCAAAGTTAAGAACCGGAAGCAAGCACCCTCGAAGCCGCTTTTCTCATCCCCGACGCCTGATCCCTGCCTCTTTCATCTCCACCTGAAGATCCTGAGCGCAACCGCAAACGGCAGCGCAAACCATAACAGCAGGATCCCCACCTGCATCGTCAACTGCCCTAGCTGCGTGCCCTGCAGCATATTTCCGCGCATGGCATCGATCGCCGCCGTTAACGGCAGCGCGCGAACGATCGGCTGAACGATCGCTGGAAATCTCGACGCTGAGAAAAACACTCCCGACAAAATCCACATGGGAAGCATCACCAGGTTCATCAGCCCGCTCACCGCTTCCATCGTCTTCGCCCGCGACGCCACCAGCAGCCCCAGCGCCGAAAACACCAGCGAGACCAGGATGCAAAGCAGTCCGAGCTGCCACAGCGGGCCGCGGAACGGTACGCCAAAAACCAGCTTGGCAAATCCCAGAAACACCACTACTTCAATCGCCAGCATCACCAGGCGCGACAGCAGGTATCCCGTCAGGTACTGCCACCTTGGCATGGGCGAAGCCACCATCCGCTTCAACAACTTCTTCTGGCGCCCGTCGACAATCGAGAATCCCAATCCCCACATCGCCGATCCCATCAAGTTCATTCCCAGCAATCCCGGCACGACAAAGTCGATGTACCGCGAGCCCGTTTCGTGCACGAGCTCGTTCGCGGCCGTCACTGAATCGTGCCGCCCGGCCGCCTTCTGGATCGCGTCGTCTGCAATCATCCGCGCCGTCCGCGCATCGGGATTTGTACTGTCGTACCGGTACACCACCCCATCGCCGCTCTGCTCGGCCAAGAGCACAATCGTCCCCACGGCCAGCGCGTGCACACCCGCGCTCTCGTCCATCTCTGTCGCCTTCAGTCCCTTGTCCGAAGCCAGCGCCTGTGTCAGTTGTTCCGTCGTCGCACCCACCGGCAGCACATCCGCAGGACGATTGCGAAACGCAATCCCCAGCCCAATGGCCAGCAGAATCGGAAAAATGAAAATCCAGAAGATCGCCTCCGGCTCCCGCAACGTCAGCTTCAGCCGCGTTGCGGTTAACTGATAGAGGCTGCTGGTTTCAAGGCTACTCATCGCGCAGATTCCTTCCCGTCAGCCGCACAAACACATCTTCCAGCGTGGCCGAGTGCGTTCTGAACTCGCTCAAATGCAGTCCCTGCTCCTCAAGCGCCGCAAAAATCCGCGGCACCGCCGTGTGCAGCTCGCTCACTGAAAGCTGGTGCAGATTCTCGTCCACCCGATGCGCCTGCACTCCCGGAATCTTCTTCAACACTTCCGCGTCAACCAAAGCGCGTGCGGGCGTTCCCGGCACGCTGTCATCCTGAGCGGAATTCGCGCCGGTTATCAAAGTCGAAGGAGGAGCCGCGGCTGCCTTTGCACCCACCGCAAACTCCACAATGTCCTCGCCGCCCACAGTCGCAATGAGTTCCTTCGGCGTCCCCATCGCAATCACCTTGCCATGGTCCATAATCGCCACGCGATCGCACAGCCGCTCCGCTTCCTCCATATAATGCGTGGTCAAGATAATCGTCCGCCCCTCCCGCTTCAACTCCTCTACTAAATCCCAAAGATGCCTGCGCGCCTGCGGATCGAGTCCCGTTGTCGGCTCATCCAGAAACAGCAGCTCCGGATCGCCCACCATTGCCGTCGCCATCGCCAGCCGCTGCTTCTGCCCGCCGCTCAACCCGCCCACGCGCGACCGCCGCTTCTCTTCGAGCTGCGATATCTTGATTGATTCATCCACCGTGATTCCGCGCCGGTAGAAACTCCGAAACAGTCGCAGCGCCTCCTCCACCGTCAACTTGTCCGGAAACTGCGTCTCTTGCAGTTGAATCCCGATCCGCTGCCGCAGCTCATCGGCGCCGCTGATCCAATTCAGCTCCAGCAACTCCACCGTTCCCTCGTCCGCCGTCGTCAACCCCTCGCAAATCTCAATCGTCGTCGTCTTGCCCGCCCCGTTCGGCCCCAGCAATCCAAAGCACTCCCCCTTGGCAACCTCCAGATCGATCCCGTCCACCGCCTGCACATCCACAAACGCTTTTTTCAGCCCACGAATCCGCAACGCCGCGCCCGCAGCTGCCCGCATGCCCGATCCGCCGACAAATGCTTGTTCCGTTGCTTGTTCCATCCGCCTAGATTACCGCATCTTCCATTTCGCCAGTTTTAAAACGGGTCCGTCCTCCGACCGCGCCATCCGCGACTATTGCACCGGCATCTGGAAGACCTGGCCAGTCAAAATTGAGATTTAAATAGCTAAAATAAACTCCCGCCGCAAAGCAGCACAGCCCGCCGCCGAAGCCCCACGGAAACCTTCTCGTCCGTGGGGCGTCATCGCGGCCCAGTCTCAGCCTGATCCCATCGGAAGTATTTGCCCGAAATCGCAATCCACCTAAGCTATACTTTTGCCACCCCGGAGGTTGCCATGAGATTCCTGCCCGAATCCCACTCCGCAGTCGATTCAAGCACTCAGAGTATTGCGGTTCCGTCGATGCCCTGCCGTACCGCACTCATCGCGAGCCGGTCCCGAATGATCACCTTCCTCGCCGTGTGCTTCGCATCGCTCATCGCGCAGCCGCCTTCATCTCATGCGCAAATCCCGATCAATGCGCGTACACCCCTCGGCGTCTATGTTCATGTTGACGTTCTCGACGTGATAAATCTGTATGGCGGGACTTCGCAAGATCAAGGGTGCGCGCAATCATCCCCGGATCTTCATACTTATCTCCGCTGCTTCTACGCGAAACTGCTGGCCAACCCGGCCATCTCCGGCATCATCGCCGGTCTGCACTGGGACCAAATTGAGCTCGATAACCCGCTGTGCGCCATTAACCGCTCGTGCACTACCAGCCCTGATGGCTACGATTGGAGCTATGCCGACGACGTTTTTGCGGAGGCCAACGCCGCGCACAAGGCGGTGGCGCTCAACATTACGGCCGGCACTGACGCTCCGATCTGGCTGTTGAATCTGATCCCCTCGTGCGATGGCCTATTCACTGGCAGCGGCACCGCCCCCCTAGACTGCGGCAAAGCGACCTTCGTCAATTTCCCCGAGGCCAAGCGCGCAGATGGAAACCCTCCAGTTCTGCCCCTTCCCTGGAACCCGCTCTACCTCCTCGCCTGGGACGACTTCCTCGTCAACGTTAACGCGCGTTATAACTCCAATCCGGCATTCGTTAGCATCTCCATCGCCGGACCAATGTGTGCATCGAATGAGATGATCCTTCCCACGACGGCCAACGGCTCAACGCAGGTCTCAGGGCTACCCGCGGACGAGGCATGGCAGAAACTCATCCACCATTCCTTTCCCTTTCGGCCCGGATACGAAAACTCCGATCAGGTCTTCATCGATGCCGGAAAGCAAGCGATCGACGCTTACGAAGCCATCTTTTCCGGCATTACCATCGTGAGCAATCCCGATGCAGCCGATGACTTTCCAGAGCAGCCTTACCCCTTCGTCGTGCATCCTGACAACACGCTTTATGCCGTCGACTGCTCTACCGCCACCGAGAGCCCAATGTCCTGCGAAGCAAAGACCGAAATTCTTTCCTACTTTGTCACTGCGCGTGGCCGCAACGAAAAGTCTACACAGGTGGGAGGAATGACGGCCGGCACCGATACTAATACGGGCGAAATCGGAGTCGCCGGTATAAAGGTCCTCACCTCCCTCTCGCCCCCGCCCGACCCTCCGATACTCGGCGGAGCAGAATTCGATTTGGAGGTCTCGAGCAAAAGCACCATTCTGGAGCAGGGGTGTCCTAATTATTCCCCGATGAATCTGAATCCGGCTGACTGCAAATATCTCACGCTCGAGCAGGCGGCATTCAACACCTTCACGGTCTTCTTTGACGCAACGCCCGACGCTACCGATTTCGGAGGCTCGACCAGCATCCCGCCCATCCGCAACGCTCCCATCCAGTATGTAGCGGTCGACTTTCAGGACTTGCAGTACGCCCAGGATCCAGCAAACACTTGCCAGACGTTTCTCCCGAGCATGACGCCGGGCCCGCCGTCTCTGCAAGACATCTACAACCAGGCGAGCTACGACCTGCTCACCATGGCCGGCAAGCCTGCTACCCTTCCGCCATCAACCTGCAACCCATAGCCGTAAAACACAAACGCCGGCACATCCCGTGCCGGCGTCGCGTCCGCCAATCCTCCCTTTGGCGCCGGGGCATGCTATCCCGTGGTTCGAGCTGACCCCTGGTCCCTATTCCCTAACCCCTGCCCTATTTGATTCCCACCACCATCGAGTCGGGCCCCACCAGGTGCACCACCCGCGTCCGGCTGAACCCCGCTTCTTTCATCCATCCCTGGCAATCCGCGCCCGTGTAGTCGAACCCGCCATACGTTTCGATCAGCATATTCAGGCTCATCATCAATCCAAACGCATTCTTGCTCCGATCGTCGTCAATGATCGCCTCATACACGATGTACGCTCCGCCCTTCGGCAGCGCCTCATACGCCTTCCCGATCAGCATCTTCTTCGTCGGCAAATCCCAATCATGCAGGATGTGCCCCATCACAATCACATCCACCTTCGGCAGTGCTTCCTCAAAGAAATTTCCCGCCCTAAACTTCAGCCGCCCATTCAGTCCCAGTTCACCTGCGTACTCCTCAAAGATCGGTCCCACCTCTGCCAAGTCGAACCCCATCCCGCTCAGGTGCGGATTCGCCAACGCAATCTGCGCCGCCGTATCGCCCTGTGCCGTCCCCACGTCGCAATACGTGTTGTACTCTTTCCACGGAAACTTCGCCGCAATTGCCATCGCCGACCCGTGGCTGATCCCAGTCATCGCCTTCAAAAACCCCTTCAGCCGCGCCGGATCGGCATAGAGCGCCTCAAACACCGGCGCGCCTCCGCCCCGCACTTCATTTTGCGGCAGCCCAGTCCGCAACCCTTCCGTCAAATGCGACCAGTGCTCATACAGCCTCTGGTTCGCCATCTCCAGAATCCCGCCAATGTACGACGGCTTCTTCTTGTCCAGGAACAAGTCCGTCTCCGGCGTATTCGAGTACTTTCCGTCGCGCCGTTCCAGGAACCCCAGCGCCACCAGCGTGTCCAGAAAATCCCGCGCCGACCGTGGATGAAGCCCCAGCCTTCCCTGCACCGCTTCAAATCCCTCGGGCCCTCGCGCCAGCTCCGTAAACAGTCCCATCTCCACGGCGCTCAGTAGCGTCTTCGAGGCCATAAATCCCATGCCAATCTGCATCATCTTGTCCGGTGTCGGGTGCTCGCCCACAATGACCTCCTCAGTCACTTCTCAATTTGAGTTTTGTTTCGGGGAATCTGCGTTAACTCAGGGGAAATTCTTCAGCAGCGGGAACCCGTCCACTATAACCCATCCACCGCCGCATCCTTCAAGTTGGATCTCCAACTCGGTCCTTCTTCACTCCTTCACTTCTTCACTGCCCTCGTGCATTTCGAACCCCTAATCACTGCCCTCGTGCGATACTCGCTCCATGCTTCTCCGCCCCGCCCAGCCTGCCGACGCTCTCGCCATCGCTCGCGTCCACGTCCGCGCCTGGCAGCACGGCTACAGCGGAATCCTCCCCGCCAGTTATCTCAACAATCTCCGCGCCGAGGACCGCGCCGATAAATACGATCTCTCCAACTCCGATCCTCTCAAGCCCCACACCATCGTCGCCGTCTCCGGCAACATCGTCCACGGTTTCGCCACCACTGCCCCCTCGCACGAGCCCGACCTTCCCAACCACGGCGAGCTCACTGCTCTCTATGTCGATCCTCACTCCTGGGGCCTCGGCGTCGGTGTCGCTCTAGTCTCGGCCGCCCGCGCGCACTTGGTCTCTCTCGGACTCCGTCAGGCCTACCTCTTCACTTTGGTAGACAACCTCCGCGCCCAGCGCTTCTACAAAACCGATCAGTGGACCCCCGACGGCCTCGACCGCACCGACACCGTCTGGGGAATCGCCGTCCACGTCCTTCGCTTCCAGCGCAACCTCGAGCACGCGCCATCCCTCACCTCAAATCCCTGACGACGATTTGCGCGAGAATAGACCTGTGGAGCAATAGTGGAGACCAACGCCATGTCGAATTTCATACGAATCCAGCTCGGGTGTGCACTGGCCGCAGGCATTCTCATCGCGGCTGGCTGCGGTGGCGCAGTTTCGGCGCAAGGCTCTTCGCCCAATCAACCCTCCGCCGCCGCTCCGGCAATCGCCACCACCCCGGCACTCAACGGAGCCGTCGTCATCACGCTGTCTTCGTCCACGCCGGGCGCAACCATTTACTACACCGTCGACGGATCGGCCCCAACCACCACTTCGCCAATTTACGAGGCGCCTCTTCTCGTCGCATCCAACCTCACCGTCAACGCCATTGCCGCCGCGCCCGGCGACTCCAATAGCCCCGTCGCCACCAAAAATTTCGCCTCCAACATCCCATCCGGAACGCTCGTGTGGAGCGACGAATTCTCCAACGCAACCGCCGCCAACGCCGAGCCCAATCCCGCCGTGTGGACCTACGACACTGGCAACAGCGGCTTCGGCAACAACGAGCTTGAAGATTACTGTGCGTGGGGCTCGTCAAGTTCCCCATGCAACTCCGCCGCGCCCAGCGCCTATGTGGGCAC
>JBEKRG010000101.1:0-16587 GCA_049518955.1 Occallatibacter sp. | reverse complement strand
TCCAACGCGCTGGTTCAAGCAAAATGGGCGCGTTCTTCAGTACCGGCTGGATTGTCGTCCATCCGGAAATACCCCTTTTTCGGGTAGCTTCCGGTTTGGCGAACATCCGCCCGGAAATCTGCTCCGCTCCAGAAAAACGTTCGAGAACCCGACGTTTCGTTACTAATCTGACTTCAAAGAGTGCATCGTGCGATTTCGCACTCATCTTTCAAAAAACAAGGTGCGCTTGTCTTATCGCGTCTATTTGCTCGAAGCCCCCGGGTTCGGAGCTCCCTGAGACATGGAAAGCTCCCCGGACCATCCACAGCCACCCGGCGGCAAACACTTCAGGAATATCTCCGCGTCTCGCTTCTCGCCCACTTTATCGAAGTGAATAATCACTTCTATGCGCTTTCCGCAATTGGGGCAAATGAAGGAGTAGTTGCGATGGAATGCAACATGGGAAGCGAACCGCACGGTGGCCAGATTATAAGCTTGCAGGCTCTCCCTCGCCACCTGCCCTTGTCGGCGAGCAGTTCGCTTACCTCTTCGACGCCGGGAAGGGGATCACCACACCCCCTAGACGGTTGCAGGCCGCAATAACGCTGCCTTGACCGCAGACGAGAGAGTCGCCATCGGCCATCGCCTCGATAAAGTGGTGGAGGAAAGAAGCGCCTTGCGGTTCATGCTTGACTTGATGGAGAGGCAGAAACGGGAAGGGACGGGTCACTCTCAGTCGTAGTTAGCCAGCGGCACCATTACCCAGAAAATAAGGCCCGCTCTTTCTGGAGCGGGCCGTTCCCAGACTGCAAGATTACGCGATAAACAGTAAGCGGAGCCGGAAAAACTACCTATGACGTCCATCACGGTACTAGACTAGGTATCTGAAGAGTCGGTCAGCGATATTATTGCCACAATTCGGCGCAGGTGTTGATCAGAAAGTAATTTCCGTGTGGCCGGTTGATCCGACCACAATAATCCACAGGGAGCCGTTACCCTGCCATTCCCCTGATTTGAATTGCGGATCGGTGAGTTCAATACAAGGCGATTCCTCGTCGATCTAAAACTGCACGGCGCCTCGTTTAATCTTGAGCTGCCAACTATTTCTCTCTGAATTCGTCAAATCAGCGCTGATACTCCGAATTCTGACCTGCGTGCCGAAACAGCAGTTGGTAACGGGCGGCGGGGTGGCGATACCACGGGCATCTAACATTCAGCGCCTTCGAACCCCATCCTCCGGAAAAGCGTAGACTCAAGATAGGGCGGTGGAATTCTTGAATCGCACTTCCAACATAAACCCGTCAAACCTCAATGCATTCGCATGTCCGACTCGGGTATATGCGGAGATCGGTCGCTTTCTGCTGATGCTGACCGCTGTCCAGTTGATTACCGCGCCGCTGACGCAGCGCATTTGGACATGGGATCATTTTCTGCACGGCGGTCAAGACTTCGAGTTCAGCGTGCTCATGCTACTCATGACGCTATGCTTGGTGCTCCTGCTTGCTCAACATTGCAAGCAAAGTGTGAAACGCCTGCTCGCCACTTGTCCGCTTTTCTCGCTCATCTGCGACGACCGCCTGTTGGCCAGTACTGCGCCAGGCGAGGCGATCATGGCTTTTCGCAGTGAGCGAGTGCCTAATCCAACTTCAGGCATCTACAACCCTCCTCTTCTGATCTGATCTGTCACCTCTGCCAGCGTTCATGATGGATAGCTCGTACAGAGCTGTCTTAAGCCCGTTGTTCGCCACTCAATTCCGTTACATCGGACGCAGAGAGATTATGAAAACATCAGAAGTTCTGCACGCCTGGGCCAGGATCCTGGCTGGTCGCGCGCCCTCGCTTTCCATCGAAATTACAAAAGAGTGCCCCTTGCGATGCCCCGGATGCTACGCCTTCGATGCTGCACATCTTGGAGGCACGACTCAACTGCGCGAGCTTTCAGATTTCGAGGGCGACGAACTTGTCGAGAGAGTGCTTGCGCTGATCGATGAGCACAGGCCAATCCACGTTTCCCTCGTGGGCGGCGATCCGCTGGTTCGCTATCGCGAGCTCGAGCTGCTGTTGCCGCAGATTGAAAGCCGCGGCGTGCATACACAGATCGTCACCAGCGCTTTCAGAGTAATCCCACGCGCCTGGAAGGATTTCAAGAAACTGAATGTCGTGGTATCAGTCGATGGCCTGCGGGCGGAGCACGACGCTCGGCGCAAACCGGCCACCTACGACCGCATTCTCAAGAACGTCAACGGGGCCAGAGTAACCATTCACTGCACGATTACGTCGCAAATGGCGGGGCGCCCCGGATACCTCGACGAATTTCTGCGCTTTTGGACCAGTCGACCGGAGGTTACAAGGGTATGGTTCAGCATTTTTACTCCCCAGCGCGGAGCCACCAATCCAGAAATCCTGACGGATTCGCAACGGGCTTCTACTCTCGCAGATCTGCGGCAATTGCGGCTGAAGTATCCCACGCTTGAAATGCTAGAGGCACTCCTTCGGGAGATGGAGCATCCACCCAGGAGCCCGAAAGAATGCATCTTTGCGAGAACTACAGAGACGATTTCCATCGACCTCACGACGCCGATTACTCCCTGCCAGTTCGGCGGAGACCCTGCTTGCGAACAGTGTGGCTGCATCGCCTCGATGGCATTGGCGGCGGTGGGTCACCATCGTGTGCTGGGAACGCTCACTGCCGGGCGCATTTTCATGGCTTCGGATCGGCTAGGCAAAGCGTGGAGGGGGTTTAGCAGAATCATTTCCCGTCAACCGGGAGTGCAGGTAGAACTTTCTCCATTCAACATCCTAGAACCTTAGTGTTGGCGAGGGGAGAAGCTTAACGGAGTTAAGAGAGGAGCGAGACATGGCAAATCAGAATTATCAAACTGAAGACAAGTTGAGATTCGGAAAGAACCAAGTCGGGCCGGGTTATGCATCTCATCTTGCGCGGGGCGCAAACTGTCCGTATCAGACCGGAGACAGAAAGATACAAATGAGAACCTTCAGGTGGTTCGCTCCCCTCCTTTTTATCGTCGCATTGCTTATCCCCACGGAATCGCGCAATGGAGCCGCCCAGGGGTCTGAGCAGAAGGCACAGTTCGCCATTGATTCCGACCGTGACGGCATGAGCGATGCGCTGGAACAGGCTCTCTTGATTCAGTTTGCTCCGACGTTCATGGTCGCGCGGCATGACTGCTCAGAAATTCCCGCAGAGTTTGCTCCGAATTTGAAGACTCCCACTGTGGAAGCCGAAAACGGGACGATCTACGGCCAGGTGTTTCCGGCAAAGTCTTCAAGGGACGATCTCCCGACTGCGGAGATTCACTATTATCATCTTTGGAAGCGCGACTGCGGTCCTCACGGGCATCCTCTCGACACGGAGCACGTGGCTGTACTGGTGAGTGCGTCGGACAGCAATCTTGATTCCGCAAAATGGAAAGCCATCTACTGGTATGCTGCGGCCCACGAGAACACGGTATGCGACGTGAGCCAGATTACGCGTGCTTCTACGATTCATGCTGAGGAGAGCGGTGCCAAGGTTTGGATCTCGCCTGGCAAACACGCTTCTTACTTGAATGAAACGCTCTGCCAAGCCGGGTGTGGCGCAGACAAGTGCGTCGATATGGTGGCACTTCGCCCCGGCAGGATCATCAATCTCGGTGAGCCAGGCCAACCAATGAACGGTTCCGTCTTTATCGCATCGAGCGAATGGCCGCTTATGGACAAAATGAGCAACACCGACTTCCCGCCCGAGCCGATTGCTCGTCTCAACCACATGCCAGATACGGACATAGCATGGTTTAACGCAGGGAAGCATCCCGCTCAGGGAATCATTGCCAAGAGCAGTTCCACTGAGCAGATGTTGGCAGGTGGCGCTAGCCACACAACGTCATCCCTCTCCAAAGCAGGAACCTCCGCGGACGTGGCTATTTCGGTTGCGCAAGACGATACTGGCAATGCAATTCAGAAGAGCTATAAGCACACCAAACATGCGCTGGGTACCTCCGCAAGGCATGTGGGTAAGGCACTTCATCCGCAACAAAATCCTGAAAAGCCTCAGTAGGGCAGCTCGCCTTCGGGTTGACCCTGAATCTGATCGGCGGTGAATTTGATCGTGTAGTACTCCCAATGGAGCGTGGGAGCCTGTTCTCAGACCGCTTGTGTCGAGACCCATGATGCTCCCGCAAAGAGGTTTGTCGGTGACTTGATCCGGAGAATCTTTGAATGGCGAACCTCTCATTCACTACGTTCGCAACGTTGGCCACACCGCGATCCCAAGGGAAAGCCCATGGAGGGAGTTCGCGTCATAAGAGATGAAATCCGTAGCAGAGTGCAATCGCTGCTTCGTAAAGACGGTCTCTGCGTCACCGGATGACGGACGGCACGAAGATTGGAGCGTCAGTTGTTGCAAACAGGCAATGCGCGCAGCGAGCCTTGGTGCCATAATTTCGAGTTCCGGGTGACTGGTCGCCGATCCGGACAGAACACCATTTTCCGGGCTAACTCCGTCTTGCCCGTGATACGTTCGGAACGACGGATTGCGTCCAGGAACTCGATTGGGCATCGTCCACTGCTGCATTCCGAAAGGTTCTATTCATCATTCCAATGACCTTTGCCCCAGATTTTGCGATTCTTGCTTATCTACATTCCTACAAAGCGAAGCGAATTAGATCGATCATCATGAGCACGTGCCTTGCTCTCTGAACTTGCCTGTCGGTGACGCAGATCACATACACCCCTGTTCCAAAACTGGGACGATCTGCAATCGTCCCCCGGAATACTCATGCTGCTGCTCCAGCAGTTACCACAAGGACCGTTGATGAACCAAAATTCGTTCAAGGCTGGCCGCAGATTGATCTTGGCGTTAGAGAAACTGTCTCACCCCATCCATTACGATGATGGCCGCATCTTGTTCAGTCAGGGAGACGCTCCAACCGGGCTTTACATTGTCGAAAGGGGAAAAGCTGAGCTTGTCATGATATCGGAGGCAGGCAAGATGGTGATGCGCCTCCACGCAGGTGCCGGGTCGCTTCTTGGACTACCAGCGATCATCGGAAATAAGCCGTACAGCCTGACTGCCGTGGCGGGAAAAGGCTCCGAGGTTAGATTCGTGCCTCGCGATGGTTTTGAAGACATGCTTCAAGCGGAGCCATCCCTTTATCCATACGTGCTTCAGGTGTTCGCAGCGGAGGTCCGGGCTGCACGCAACGCGCTCCTTGAGAGCTAAGGTCACCATCTCATTCACATGCAACGAAGCTTTGCAGAGATGAAGATCTTTATGTCTTTGACCTCCGGCCCTAGCAAGTCGCTCCACACTGATTGATTCTCGTCCTTTGGTTCTCCGACAGACGTCACCACTGCGTCACGTAGTGTGATTGCCGTCACATCCATAGCTAAGTGAGCTAGCTCACAATCTCGCTCAATGCAAGTTCTCGGGCTGTGATTTAAATCACTGAGGCCTGCCCATGATTAGCAACCGGCTCTTCGGTGCCTTCACATGCGTGTTGGCGGTTTTGTCGGCATTTGTACCCGTCTCGCTTCTAACCTCGGAAATCGAGATTCCCCGATCTTCGCGCCGGCATGCAACTCCCACAGCTTGGGCTTTCCGCAACGCAATGACCTCGCCTGCAAGTTGAGAGAAACGCGTTTTGCGTAAACGCAAGAGAAACACGCTATGAACATGAAACCCGATAACGGTTCTCAGTGGGAGGATTCATGACTCGTAAGTTCTCAACTTGTGTGGTTTCATCGATTGCTGCTTTCTGGGGTTTGGCTCCTAGCGCGATGGCACTACCCAGCTATGCTCGCCAGACCGGTTTGCCTTGCAGTGGATGCCATACCACACCGCCAGAACTGAACTCGGCCGGGCGACTCTTCAAGCTCTTGGCTTTCACAGATAAGTCACAGAACACCAGCATCACTTCTTCATCCGACAAGCGGCACTCAGGTCTTGACATCCTTGCTTCTCTACCGCTGAGCGCATTTCTCGAGACCTCGACGACAGGCACGAAAGTTCCGCAGCCAACAACCCAGAATTGGAACTTTGAGTTTCCTCAGGACATCTCGCTTTTCCTCGCCGGAGCCTGGGCCTCGCACATCGGAAGTTTTCTCCAGATGACGTATGAAATACAAAACGATCACTTTAGCATGGACAACACCGATATTCGTTACGCCAACAAGAAACAAGTAGCCAACAAAGAGTTGGACTATGGTCTCACTTTGAACAATAACCCGACTTTGGAAGATCTCTGGAACAGCACGCCTGCGTGGGGGTATCCATTCATTGCTTCCAGCTCGGCCCCAACTCCTATTGCGGCGCCCGTGATTAATGGGCTTCTGGCTCAGGACGTTGCGGGAATAGGCGCCTACACCATGTGGGACCAACACGTGTATTTTGCCGGGACCATTTACCGCAGTAATCACGTCGGCAGTTCTCAGCCCACAACAGGGCAGGGGTATTCCTACAACATCCGCGGCGTAGCGCCCTACTGGCGATTGGCGCTGCAGCAAACCGGACGGACGGCCAACCTAGAAGTCGGCTTCTACGGAATGCATGTTAAATCAACGCCTCAGTTGATCACCGGGCCACAAGACAGCTATACGGACTTTGGCCCGGATATCCAGTACGACCGGACCATCGGCAAGGATGTTCTTTCGCTGCGTGGCACGTATGTTCGGGAGAATTCCGCGCTGGTAGCGAGTGTCGCAAACGAAGCAGCGGATCCCGGTCCACATCATCTGAATGCCAGTAACGCCAACGCCGAATATCATCTTGGGAATCGGTACTCAGGTGCATTCGGGTGGTTTCTGACCAACGGAACGACGGATCCCCTCTTCTACTCTCAAGCTGCCCTCACAGGCAGTGCGAACGGCAGTCCCAGAAGTACTGGATTCACAACGAACTTCTCTGTGTGGCCGATGCAGAACCTCGACCTAGCCGTTCAGTACACCGTCTACACCCGGTTTAACGGCGCAGCCACTAACTATGACGGGGCAGGACGCGCCGCCAGCGATAACAACACCGTCTATTTGCTCGCGCGATTTCTTTTCTGATGGCAGCTGCAAAGTCTGCAATGTCGTCAACGACTCTCGTTTTTAACAATCAGGAGAAACTATGAAACCCATCGCAATTGCAATGCTCACTGCAATGAGCGCTTTTGGCTCGGCGGCCTTTGCCGGCACGATTCACGGCAAAGTCTCCGGAGTCAAAGGTGAATCTGTCGTCTACGTGGAAACTATCGCCGGAAAAGACTTCCCCGCTCCCGCACAACACGTCACCATCAATCAGAAGGGTCTGATGTTCGTGCCGCACATCGTGGTCATCCAGAAGGGCACGACGGTTGAGTTTCTCAACAGCGACAGCGTTGCGCACAACGTCTTTTGGCCCTCAATCAACGGCGACAAGAAGCTTGGACATAACCTGGGTACCTGGCCTCAGGGCCAGCGGCAAAGCTTCAAATTCGATAACCCAGGGATCGTTCCCCTTCTTTGCAACGTCCACCCGGACATGTCGGCCTTTTTGATTGTTTCGCCTACGCCGTACTTCGTAGAGACAGACAATTCCGGAGAATTCAAGATCGAGAATGTGCCGGACGGCGCCTACACCGTAACTGTGTGGCACGAAGGAGCAAAGAGCAAATCCTTCCCAGTGAAAGTTTCTGGAGACACAGCGGCAGATTTCACGCTCACAAAGTAATTCTGCGGGCGGAGGCATGGCCTTTTGCCGTTCCGCCCTTTCCGACTCGCAGGGGAAGACCATCCATGCAGCGACGTTTCGTCGAAAAGAAGGTAGATAGGGATTGGCTCAACACCAACTTCCCCTGCATGATGGCTTGCCCGGCGCACACCAACGCCGGCCGCTATGTTGAGTTGATTGCGGAGGGCGAATTTGAGGAAGCGTACCGCTACGCGCGCGAGCCCAATCCGCTTGCCAGCATCTGCGGGCGCGTCTGCGCTCATCCCTGCGAGACGGCGTGCCGTCGCGGTGAGATCGATAAGCCAATCGCGATCCGTGCTCTCAAGCGATTCCTCACCGAGCAATTCGGCCCCGAGTCGCGGCACCCCATAAATGTGAACGCTGGACGCGCGCAGGCTAAACTCCCGTTTCGCGTCGCGATCGTGGGCGCGGGGCCGGTGGGGCTCTCTGCGGCTCACGATCTTGCCCTGATGGGCTACGCCGTCACCATCTTCGAAGCATCCCAGGTGGCAGGCGGGATGCTCTATCTCGGCCTGCCTGAATATCGTTTGCCTCGCGACGTGGTGGAAGCACAAGTGCGCGAGATTCTTGCGACGGGCGACATTACCTTGAAACTGAGCCAGGCGGCAGGCCGGGATTTCACGATCGCCGAACTGCGGCGGGACTTCGATGCCGTTCTGATTGCGGTTGGTGCGCACCGCAGCCGGGATCTCACCATCCCAGGCGTCAACCTTGACGGCGTGTACAAGGGAATCGATTTCCTCCTTAATGTGAATCTCGGTTACCGGTTCACCATTGGAAAGAAGGTTCTCGTCATCGGCGGGGGCAATGTCGCGATGGATGTGGCCCGATCGGCAGCCCGCGAAGTACTGCGCCAGCATCCAGGCGGTGTGGAGAACTTCGAGCCCTCCCAAGGAAGCCTCGATGCAGTCGCTGCCCGCGAGATGATGGACGTCTCGCTCTCCGCCTTGCGACTTGGTGCACAGGAAGTGCATCTGGTCTGCCTGGAAAATCGCAACGAGATGCCGGCTGCGCTGGAAGAGATTGAGGAGGCGGAAGAAGAGGGCATCATCATCCATCCCGGTTTTGGTCCGAAGCAGATTATCGGTGAGCAGGGGCGGGCCGTGGCGCTTGAGGTGGTCAAAACCAAGTCGGTGTTCGATGCGAATCACCGGTTCAATCCTACTTTCTATGAGAACAGTGAGACACGGCTTGATTGCGACACAATCATCATGGCAATCGGCCAAGCGCCCAATCTGGCGTTCCTTACTCCCGAAGATGGAGTGGATGTTTCACCGCGTGGACTGATCGCCATCAACCCCCAAATGCTGATGACGTCCGCTGTTGGTGTCTTCGCTGGCGGCGACTGTGTGTTCGGTCCGCGGTTGATTATCGACAGCGTTGCCGACGGCAAGCGGGCAGCGGTGGGCATCGATGAATACCTGCGCGGGACAAGTCACTCGGAACCCATTGTGGAAGTCGAGGTGCTTGAGCGCCATGGCATGCCACTGAATCTTTTGGACCTAACACGCCCGCAGATTCCCATGCTGCCTCTCAATCGACGCACCGGGGTAACTGAAGTGGAAATCGGCTACGACGCCGAGACCGCAATGGCGGAAGCGAAGCGATGCCTGCACTGCTGGGTGAACACGGTCTTCGAAGGTATACCGGAAGACGGCACTGAATGCATTCTTTGCGGCGGCTGTGTTGACGTCTGCCCCGAGAACTGCCTGGAGCTTGTCTCGCTCGACCGCATCTCCTTCGACGAAGCGACAACCGGGCAACTCGCGGAAGTCCGGCAACTGCTCGGGGTGGAGTTGGATGACATCAAGGCAGATGAGCTGGGATTGATCGCCGGGTCGGCAATGCTGAAAGACGAGTCGCGCTGCATCCGTTGCGGGTTGTGCGCGGCACGGTGTCCCGCAGGCACTATCACCATGGAGTCCTTCAATCTTGTATCCGCAGATCCAACGGGCTTGATTTCCGTGGAATCCATCGACCGTCCACTGAGGCCCAGACTGGCGTTGATGGACACGCCAAAGAGGTAACACATGCCCAACGAATCACTAGCTGTGACGAAGAAACTCCCAACGGAGTTCGATCGAAGAGCCTTCTTTACCAGGATTGGACTTGGGTCGTTGGGCATCGCCGCCGCCGGCACAATTGTGTTCACCTACGAGTTTCTTTCACCTAATGTCCTCTTTGAGCCCTCAGCGATTGTCAACCTCGGTAAGCCCGAAGACTTCGCAGTCAATTCGGTGACCATGGACGTCAATTCCGCAATCTATGTGGTCCGGGCGGAAGAGGGTTTCTTTGCACTCAGCGAGATATGCACCCATCTGGGCTGCCTGACCGCATGGAACCAGGACCTTGGAATTATCGTGTGCCCCTGTCATGGCAGCAAATTCACGCGAACGGGCGAGAAGATCGAGGGCCCTGCGCCCAAGCCTCTTCCATGGCTAAAGACTTGGGTGAGCGACGACGGCGATCTGCTGGTCGATCGTTCCACAAACATTCCTCCACTGCAATATCTGAGGATATGAGCATGCCTCTGAATGCCGAGCAGACCATCGAGAAAGTGCGCGGGAGCCGGATATGGCGATCGGTATTCCGCAGTGGCACGGGCAACAGTACGCTTCACCGGGCATTAGCGATCCAGCAGAATATCTTCCTTCACTTGTTTGCCACCAAAGTACGCAAGCGCATGGTGCGATTCAGCGCAACATGGTTTCTGGGCACGCTGACGTTTGGCACCTTTCTGATTTTGGTGATCACCGGCATTCTGCTCATGCTTTACTATCACCCGTCCGTACCGCAGGCATACGCCGACATGAAGGACCTGCAGTTTGTCGTGTCGTCAGGACTCTTTCTGAGAAATTTGCATCGCTGGTCGGCGCAACTCATGGTGTTTCTCGTTTTCGCGCACATGTTCAAGGTTTTTTATCGGGGCGCGTACCGGGCACCGCGCGAATTCAACTGGGTCGTCGGTATCGTCCTGCTGCTTATTACGCTCCTCCTGAGTTACACAGGGTACCTACTTCCCTGGGACCAGCTTGCCTTCTGGGCCATCACTGTTGGTTCAAATCTCTCTTCCGCGGTGCCGCTGGTGGGCAACAAGATTCACTTCCTCCTATTGGGTGGCAACCAGGTAAATGCCAACGCTTTGTTGCGCTTTTATGTATTGCATTGCGTCGTTCTGCCGATTGCTGCAGTCCTCTTCATTGCCGTGCATTTTTGGCGCATTCGCAAAGACGGCGGTCTTTACGTGCAGCAATCGGAGCCGAAAGTATCCAGAGCCAGTGACAGCATAGAGCCCGCGCAGGAGGTGAAATGAGCACTCCGAAGGATTTTGTCGCCGGTATCGACTCGGACCAGCGGCGTTCTCCAACAAGGGTTGTCTTCGTCACCCGCCGCACATCAGCGCAGGTGAAGGTCGCTCGGGAAGATCAGGTGCAAACCTTTCCGGAAGTGCTCTTCCGGGCGGCACTTGCGATCGAGTTGCTTGCGATTTTGCTGGTCATCTTCTCGCTCTTCTTCAACGCCCCACTGGAGGGAATCGCCGATCCCACGCACACGCCGAACCCTGCAAAAGCACCATGGTATTTCCTCGGCCTACAGGAGCTTCTGCACTACTTCCCGCCGGTAGTGGCGGGAGTCCTGGCGCCAACTCTATTGATCGTCTCATTGGTCGTTATTCCGTATTTCAACATCAACATTGAAGCCAGCGGAATGTTTCTGAAGGACCGGGCGCGGCGGTTACTGATCTTTTATCTCGCCACCGCGGGAATGTTAATTTTTCTCATGCTATTCCATGTCTACGTGGCCGTCGCGCCGACTGTGATCGTTGCCCTGGGCATGATCATTGCGGCGTACAGCACTCCCGAATCGCCTTCGCGCCTGCGGCGTTATCTTGCCTCGAAGCCATTCGCTTACTGGATCATGACGTGGTTTCTTTTTGAATTGATTGTGCTCACTGCTGTTGGCACATTCTTCCGCGGCCCGGGATGGTCGTGGGTTTGGCCCTGGAGGAGTTAAGTGCAACGAATAAGAAGAATCCTCTCCTCGGCATGGACGGCAATCTTCGGCGATCCGGTCCGAGCCTTCGGCGTTGTCAGCCTTGTTCTGCTGATTGCTCTCGCGATCGCGCCGGCAAAAGAACACTTCAGCGAGTGGCATCGCTATCAGCGGCAGTACCTGAATCTAATTCGCGATCGCGGAGATGCCGTCAGCCTGCGACGCCGCTTCAAGCCAGGAATTCATCAGATTTGGCTGCCGGATTTGGGCGTTGTCGACCGTTGTACTACGTGCCACCTCGGATTGAATGAAGCTGGTCTTGCCGACGTGCATCAGCAGCCCTTCAGCAAGCACCCGGCTATTCTGCACTCACTAGATGGGTTTGGTTGCGTGATTTGCCACGGCGGCCAAGGTGCGGCCACCACGGTCTCCGAGGCACACTCGAGCGTGCGGGCCGGCGAGGAGCCAATTCTTCCGGCGCGTTATATTGAGTCCGGCTGCGGCCAATGCCACCAGGATCAATTGCCGGGAACACCTCAACTCAACCTTGGCAGAAGCATGCTGAGGCGCTACGGTTGCGTACACTGCCACGCTATTACGCTCCCCGACGGCACTAAGGTGGCGGCCATAGACCATCCTCCATCGCTCGATCACATTGCCGACAAAACGACGCGTGAGTGGATCTTTAGCTGGCTCAAGGATCCCCAGGCGTATTCGGCATCGACTACGATGCCCGACTTCAAGCTCAGCGACGCGGATGCGAGCGACATCTCGGCGTATTTGGTGAGCACCAGCACGCCGCTGCCGGGTGATTCTGCCGCACTCGACGTCAAGCCTGCGGTGAGCGCCGATTCATCCTCTGGGCCCAGCCTGTATGGTGAGTCGTTCTGCTCATCGTGCCACGCCGTTCAGAATGCGGCTGGTAACCTTGTGGGCGGCAACCTAGGCCCCGAACTGACACGAATCGGCAACAAGGCAAAGCCCGAATGGCTGTTGGCATGGCTCGAGAATCCCCGCACCTACGACGCGACAACACCCATGCCTCATTACCGCTTCACGTCACAGCAGGTTACGATTCTGGCCGGATATTTGCAGAATAAGTCGGATCCAGATTACGGTGCGAATGTTCATTTGGACCCGTGGAATGCGGCGCAGGTTGCCCGCGGAAGAAAGCTCATCGTCGAGCTGGGTTGCGCGGCGTGCCACGAAATCAATGGGGTCCAGAAACCCGAGAATTTCGCGCCGGAACTCAGTACGATAGCAAGCAAGCCGCTTGCACAGATCCTTTTCCTGCCGGGGATGGAGCATACACTCTCCAGTTACATCGCGGCGAAGATTCGTCAGCCGCGAGCATTCGGCGCAAGCGTCAAAATGCCGCAATTCACTCTGACCGTTGCTCAATCAGATGCCTTAACCACCGCACTGCTTGCGCAAACGAGCCGGAGCCGATCGATGCCAGATGATTTGCGCGTAGCAGAAACCCGGGAAACAAGCTATCAGCCGGCAGGGCAGGCGGGAAAGCTGATGACTGAGCTTGCTTGTCTTAGTTGCCACCGCATCAACGGCAGGGGCGGCGATATGGCGCCAGACCTTTCGTCGGAAGGGAGTGCGGTACAGCAGCAGTGGCTTGTTAGCTTCCTGAAGAATCCCAACACACTGCGTCCGGCCCTTATCCGGCGCATGCCGCGATTCAATCTCAGCGATAACGAAAACAAGGAATTGACGGACTACATTCTCGCCGTGTATCAATCACCGTCGATTGATCCGGACTTCACGCTCCCACCGATGAATGTTGCAGAGACAGTGGAACATGGCCGGCAATTGTTTTATTCAAAGTACGCCTGCCAGGCCTGCCACATCGTCGACACCAAAACTGACAAAGGATATATTGGTCCGACTCTGACGCAGGTTGGCTCGCGACTAACAGCGGCCTGGATTTACGCATGGCTCAGGAATCCGCAGGCGCTCAGGCCCGGCACGATAGAGCCCAACCAGAACCTGAGCGATGACGACGCCCGCGCACTGACAGCTTTCTTGATGTCCCTGAAAGGTCCAGGCGGGCGGGGGGCGAAGCAATGACAAGGCAATTCGCTTCATACATGACGCTTCGGCCATTCACATGGATGATCCTACTCGCTCTGTCTGTTCTCGCCGGCTGCAGACGAAGTGCTCCGCCTGCGTCCGAGTTAAAGGCGACAGCCACCGGAACAGCCATCGTCGAGTCAAGCGGTGGCCATCAGATCGGTGTCACAGGCACTGCGCTAAGTGATCCACTGGTCATTCAGGTCAATGACGATCAGGGGGCTGCCGTTACCGGAGCACTGGTTGAGTTTCGCGGGCCCGCGGGTGTCAACTTCGACCCTGCAGTCGTTCTAACAGATTCCAGTGGACAAGCGACCACTTCGGTCACCTTGGGCGCCTCCGCGGGGCGATACCAGCTCAGCGTAGTCACACCAGGTAAGTCCCACCCGGTAACTCTTGAAGTCGTAGAAACGGCGCTTGACTACCAGCAGAGATTAGGGTCCATCCTCGCTGACAAGTATTGCGACCGTTGCCACGATCCGGAATCGTCACCGGAGCGCGTATCGAACTACGACAATCTTGCGGTTAAGCCACACCCCTTTACTGAAGGCGACACTTTGAACAAGATGAGTGATGCCGATCTTACCTCGACCATCGTGCACGGCGGACCGGCACTGAATCGCTCGGCATTGATGCCGCCCTACGGAAACACCCTAAGCGCGGCGGATATTCGGGCTCTTATCGCTTATACGCGCGCAGTAGCCGATCCTCCGTATCACCCGGCAGGGACGGTTTATGCGTTCAAGTAGAACTGAATTTCTGACAGTGAACCGTTGCGCCCGGATCATCGGTTACTCGAAAGTTACTCGTGTTTCGGAAGGATCAGTAACGTAAACGTCCTTATTGCGGAGGCTCACTTCTTGCAGCCATCATCAACATCTCGATCGGTCCTCGCCGTCGCATGGTTGGCAACGGGCTTCTTCCTAGCAGCTTCACAGGCTCAAGCCCCACAAGGCCCGCAGAGTGGCGCGGGAAGCCCGCCACTTGCCTCACCCCCCTCGTTTCCCAAGCCCACTAACGTGAAGGTGCTGCCCCAAAATCTGACAGGGGAACAGGTCCACGACATCATGGAGCAATGGGCACATTCTCTTGGTGTCCGTTGCGATTCCTGCCACACCGAAGACCTTGATGCCGTTGGCCCGGACGGGCGTCCGCGTCTCAAGTTTGCGGATGATTCCAAGCCGATGAAGGCGATCGCGCGCCTCATGTACACCATGACCGACGAGATCAATGCCAACTACATCGCCAAGTTCAAGGGCTCCGGCGTGTCTGTCACCTGTGGTACCTGCCATCGCGGTCAGGTAAGTCCCGAGCCATTTCACATCGAGCCGCTAGTCGAAAGACCCCCCGGGCAGGTCCAGCCGAGCGGAGAACACAAGCCCGAGCCGAAATGAAGGAATCCCATGACACACTCGGAGCAAAGCGCAGGACCGAGCGGCAATCCATCACGACCATGCTCAAGAAAGCGATTGCCCTCTTGCGATGAAGAATTGAATCCTTGCCCGCTGGTCACGGTTGCCGGGGCATAGAGTGGGCGAACAAGGAACGATCCGCATGCCCAGCATGAATCCCGCACGAGGTGAGAATTGATGCATCGAGATCCGCCAGTACTGCGGAAGCTCGTGGGTGCGGTCGTGGGAAAGAGACCCAGCCCGCGCGGCTGTCTCATGTTGTTTCTGGGCGCGGCGATGCTTTGCTTAACAGCAGTGGCGGCTCAGCGAGACGATGCCAAGCCCGACGGCCACCCGGCCAGTCAGCCGGTCTCAAACAACTGTGAGGGCGCAGCCGCCTGCGCGACGTGTCACAAGGAGGTCGTGCAGGACTTTGTTGAAAATCCGCACAGCGGGCCGGCGCTGACGCATGGCGGTAATGGCGTGACCTGCGAAAGCTGTCATGGCCCCGGCGAAGCACACGTGGATGGCGGCAGAGCTACCACGATCTTCGATCCATCCACGGTCACGGCCAAACAGATGGATGAAAAATGTCAGGCATGCCATGGCAGGCCTGGCAACTTCGAGCGTTCGGCCCACGGCAAGGGCAATATAAGCTGCATCGGCTGCCACACCATCCATGCTCCCGGCGCGCCGAAGCATCTGCTCAAGATGGAGCAGCCCCAGCTCTGCTTCCAGTGCCACACTGACGTCAAGCCTCAATTCACCATGACCTCTCACCACAAGGTAGAAGAGGGTTTGATCGACTGCACAGACTGCCACGATGTGCATGGCGTCCTTGGCGAGAATACGCTTCCTTCTGCTCGATGGCAGTTCATGGTTTGCACGAAATGCCATACCGCAACAGCCGGTCCCTTCGTTTATGAGCACCCTGCAGTCCTTGCTGAAGGTTGTAGTGCCTGCCACTTCCCGCACGGAGGACCGAATTACAATCTGCTGATTCAAGCCAATGTGAACACAATCTGCCTGCAATGCCACTTGCCGTCGTTCAACCCCACAACGGCCCTGACTGCTGTGCCAGAGCACATCCAATCTGCGCAGAGCCAACCATGTATCAGTTGTCACTCGAGCATTCATGGTTCCAACACCAGCGAGGTGTTCTTGAGGTCCACGCAGGGAAAGAGCGAGCGTTGAGAATACAGCCTGGAATCTAGAGTTTCCAGAGAGTAATCGTGTCCTGCCCGATCGGTAAATCAGCCGGAGTCAATCTTCCAAGCCTGATCCGGATCAGAATTGGAGAGTTCTGGGAGGATTGTTTGAATGTTAAGTCAGAGAGGAGCACGAGGTGTTGCAAAAGGCTGAACTCAGCGCTGAAGCTGATTCAGAGAACTACCTCGGAGGCTCCTCAGAGACGATATGTACTACATCGGA